>ONPL01000138.1 GCA_900319705.1 uncultured Pseudomonadota bacterium
CTCTCGACATCCCTTGTATTTTCCAATTAAGCTGTGGTCCTGGTATTTCACAGCCAATGGTTGCCCATTTGCAAGAGTATCAATTACATCGGTGAGCAAAGATAAATTATATCCTCTCTTTTTGGCTAATTTAATGTCTTTTTTGAACATCGAAGTGAGAACAATCCCGTATTTTGGTTTGTTACTCATCGTCTTCTAACTCCTTCAATGCCTCACTGAATGAACTGTAAACCTTCTTGGCAGGATCTTTTTTCAGAGCTTCTACCTCTTGAATGGCCGATATAGTGTCAGCATTCGGGGTTTCATACTGAATAACGTTCTGCATATACCTTACAATACTTCCCTTGACATTCTGTCCATGCCTGCTGACTATGCTTTTAAATGCGTTGTACACGTCCCTGTCCATGATGAACGAGCAAGTAACCGTATTTGATTTCATAAACGCTCCTTTTTATTACTTAGTAAACATACTATGTTTACTAAGTAAATGTTAACAAATAATGTTTAATTTTTCAAATCATGATTTTCGAGAGTTTGGAAAAAGTTGTAGATCTTCCGAAAAGTCTTATTTTTATGATGTTTAAGGCTTCCTCAAAATGCAATGTGAAATATTTTTGTATACTGTCTGTTTTCAATACTGCAGCCTTTGAACAGCTACTACTGTTTTGATATATTCATGCAGTGCAGGCCGATCAAGGCAATCAACATAGTCTGGCGGTATGGTTACGAAATTTTCCGCACAAATCCCCGGGAAATAAGAAGTACAGCCTGAACAGGAGATAAGATTTTCTGTATCTGCGGATCCCTGTAATTGCTTTCGATTCAACGCTCTATTTTAGATTTCTGGTATTGTTACCGTTTTTCTAAAATAGAGAAGAATTCGGTCGGTGAACCTGCCACTGATGTTTTTAATGCCGGTTACCACGGATCCCGGTCCGGAATAAAAGGAGAATACAGACCCTCCCCGTGCGCCTGAAGCCGACCAGCATTCAGGTACAAAAATGTTCAAATCCTTCCATTTATCGGGAAAACTTCCTCGGTTTTTGCTAAAATACGGGCATTGAAAATTATTACCGAGGCACGTCATGATCCCAAGATTATCACAACAAGAAACAGTAGATGAACTGTATGTCCGTTATCTGAGTGAACTGAAGGATTCCGGATTTAAAGGAGATATCGAGACTTCATTCAGCAGCAGACTTGCAGTGGCCACCGACAACAGCGTATACCAGTGGCTGCCCCAGGCGGTGGTTTTCCCGAAATGCACCATGGATGTGGTGACGCTGGTTAAACTTGCCGGAAGGGACGAATTCAAAGAGATTAAATTCACTCCCAGAGGAGGTGGAACAGGTACCAACGGACAGTCCCTCAACGGCGGTGTGGTGGTGGATCTGTCACGCCACATGAATGTGATCCTCGACTATGATCAGAAAGAGCATTCTGTCAGGGTTCAGCCGGGGGTGGTAAAGGATCAGCTCAATGCCTATCTCAAACCTTCCGGATATTTTTTCGCACCTGAACTTTCAACCTCCAACCGAGCCACAATCGGCGGTATGATCAGCACCGATGCATCGGGACAGGGATCGCTTGTGTACGGAAAAACCTCACAGCATGTTACTTCGGTTACCGCGGTGCTGCATGACGGCTCGGTGGCTGAATTCACCAGGATCGGCGGAGGGGAACTGAAAAGAAAGCTTGAGGCCGACACGGTGGAGGGTTCAATCTACCGTACCGTATATGAAGTAACCAGGGGTAAAAGGGCTGAAATTGAAAAGACTTTTCCTAAACTGACCCGTTTTCTTACCGGATATGATTTAAAGCATGCATATGATCCGGAAGACGGCTCCCTTGATGTGTCCCGTCTGATCTGCGGTGCCGAGGGTACACTTGCTTTTATCGTCGAGGCAAAACTGGATCTGACAAAAATTCCTGATTTCAGGGCCCTGGTGAATGTTAAGTATGACAGCTTCGATTCGGCTCTCAGAAATGCCCAGGTGATGCTGGGATCCGGATGTCTGTCTGTTGAGACCGTTGATTCCAAGGTGCTGAATCTGGCCAAGACCGATATTGTGTGGTATTCGGTGAAGGATCTGCTGACGGAGGTCCCGGGATGTGATATGCAGGGGATCAATATCGTCGAGTTTTCGGGAGACGATGCTGAGCTTGAAAAATCCAAGGTGCAGGCACTGTGCCGCAGACTGGACGAGCAGATCAAAAATCATGAGGCCGGGGTTATCGGTTATCAGTTCACTTATGATCTGCCGAGCATTCTGAATATCTATGCCATGAGAAAAAAGGCGGTAGGGCTTCTGGGCAAGGTGGAGGGTGATCACAAACCGATCGCCTTTACTGAAGATACCTGCGTTCCGCCGGAGCATCTTGCAGATTATATTCTTGAATTCAGAGCGCTGCTTGACTCGAAAAATCTCAGCTACGGCATGTTCGGTCATGTGGACTCGGGAGTTCTGCATGTTCGTCCCGCGCTTGATATGTGCGATCCGGAGGAGGAGGCGATGCTTCACGAAATCACCGGTAAAATGGTGGAACTTACCGCAAAATACGGCGGTCTGATGTGGGGTGAACACGGTCGCGGATTCAGATCCCAGTACGGTCCGAAATATTTCGGAAGTCTCTTTGACGAACTGAGAAAAATAAAGGGCGCGTTCGATCCGGACAACAGGATTAATCCGGGCAAAATCTGTACCCCTATTGACAGCAGTGACAAGCTGGTTCCGGTTGAATTTACCAAGAGAGGAACCTATGACCGCCAGATTGATGCCGGGGTCCGCCACAGTTATGAAGAGGTTATGATCTGCAACGGTAACGGTGCATGTTTCAATTATGATGTAAATTCGCCGATGTGCCCGTCATACAAGCTTATGAGGGATCGCCGCAATTCACCGAAGGGGCGAGCCACCATGGCCCGCGAATGGCTGCGCGAACTGCAGAATCTCGGTTTTGATCCTAGAACCGAGGAGGATCTCGCCGGCAGTACCTCGCTGTCCGATTTCTTTGCCCGGATTGTCAATTCATGGAAACGCAGATCCGGCGAATATGATTTTTCCAACGAGGTAATGGAGGTTATGTCTGAATGTCTGGCCTGCAAGGCCTGCTCCAGTCAGTGTCCGGTCAAGGTGGATATTGCAAACTTCCGATCCCGCTTCCTCTATATGTACCACAGACGCTACCGCAGACCTTGGAAGGATTACTGTGTCGCCACCATTGAAAGCACGGCTCCGCTGATGGCAAAATTCCCGAGAACGGTTAATCTGCTGCTGCAGAATCCTCTGGCCGGTTTTATGTCAGGAAAGACTATCGGGGTGGTGGATCTGCCGGCGCTCAGTTATCCGACGCTGTCGACTCTGGTAAAACAGCTGGAACTGCCGGTTTTCAGTCTTGAAGCCGTAAGCGCGCTGACTGATGAGCAGAAAAGCAGAACGGTTCTGTTTGTTCAGGATCCGTTTACCACCTGTTACGAGGCGGATGTTGTAAGAGATCTGCTTAAGTTCATAAAACAGATCGGCTATACCCCTTATGTTCTACCGTTCAAACCGAACGGAAAGGCGCAGCATGTAAGGGGATTCCTGGGTATGTTCGCCAAAACAGCGGAAAATACCGCACAGTTCCTGAACAGTGTCGCAGCTCTCAATATCCCGATGATCGGTCTGGATCCCGCCATGGTAATCTGCTATCGTGACGAATATAAGAAGATCCTCAAAGATCGCAGAGGGGATTTTAAGGTATTATTACTGCAGGAATGGCTGCTGAGTGTTCTGGAGCGGGTGGAGAAACCTGCCGCACAGTGTGATCACCAGTACTACCTGCTGGCCCACTGTCAGGAGAAAACCTTCAAACCGTCCACACACAATGACTGGGTTGCCATTTTTAAACATTTCGGGGTATCCCTCAAACCGGTGGCGGTCGGCTGCTGCGGAATGGCCGGCATGTACGGACATGAGGCGGTTCACCTTGAAAGTTCAACCAGGATCTACCGTCAGAGTTTCGGTGCCGCTATCGGAAAATACGGGATCGACAACTGTGCGGTAACCGGATATTCCTGCCGCAGTCAGGTAAAGAGACAGGAGGGCAGAAAAGTGAAACATCCGGTTCAGATCCTGACACAGTGGCTGGAAAAACAGAAAACGGACGAGTGAGCAAAATGAAGATCTGGCAGAGAAATTTTACAATCGCACAGCTTAATGAATTTATCCCGTGCACCGCCATGGCGGCGCTGGATATCGAGTTTACGGAATTCGGCGATGATTATCTTAAGGCAAGAATGCCGGTAACCGACAATTCATCCCAGCCGATGGGATACCTTCACGGCGGAGCCTCGGCGCTGCTTGCCGAGTCGGTAGCCTCCATGGCGGGAAACATGTGCTGTGAGCTTGATTACGCCTGTCTTGGTCAGGAATTCAACTGCAATCATCTGAGATCTGCCAGGATCGGTGATGTGGTTGAAGCAACAGCAAAACCTGTACACCTCGGCAGGAAAACCCAGGTATGGCAGGTTGACATTGTGAATGCAGGAAACGGTAAACTGCTGTGCTGTGCAAGAATAACTATGTTTATCACTCATGTTGAAAACCATAGAAAACCGAAAAGCGAAAAATAATCAAATATTTTTATTTGAAAGGAGCTGATATGAATAAAACGATGCTTGGAATGGTTGTTGCTGCTGCCATGATGTTGTTTGCAAATGCTCCGGCTGTAGCTGATCATGTTCATCCGGATCAGATTAAACCGGTACCTCATCATACACCGGTACCTCCGCCAAAACCAGGGTTACATCACGCACCGGCAAATCCTCCGAAACCGGGAGTACACCACCATGTACCGGCAAATCCTCCGAAACCTGGAGTACATCACCATGTACCGGCAAATCCTCCGAAACCGGGAGTACATCACCATGCACCGGCAAATCCTCCGAAACCTGGGGTACATCACCATGTACCGGTGAACCCTCCGAAACCTGGGATACATCACCATGTACCGGTGAACCCTCCGAAACCTGGAGTACATCACCATGCACCGGTGAACCCTCCGAATTGAAATGTACCGTCTGCCGGAGTCTGTCCTGCAGGCGGTTTTCCGTAATTACTGATACTGAGGCAGTCAGTCAGCCGGCCCGTCAGGTAAAGTTCGCAGACGGCAACCGCACGGCTTCTCCTTTATTGTGAAAATTTTTCAAAAACTTGATTTTAATCAAACTTTTCAGTATATTAGCACCGTCAATTAACGTTAATAATTCAAAGCAGTTTCTTTATATTATTATTATTTCAGTGATATTCACGATCGTTCCCTTCCGGACGATCCGTTCCGCAATGAGTCGTTCTTTGATATGCGCAGGGTGCGATGTTGTTCAGCATGTTTTATGTCAAACCGTAGGGATCATTAAAAGCATCAGAACCCTGTTAGTTTTTATTCATATGCAGCAGGGGGATAGTTATGTCTGCCAATGAACTTATAGATAATGAAAGAAAAGATGAAGATCAGAATGAAACCGCCGGTTTTGAAACACTGGGACTTGCCGAGCCGGTATTCCGCGCTATAAAGGATCTCGGATTTGAAACACCGTCCAAAATCCAGGAAAAAGCAATTCCGGTACTGCTGGAGGGGCATGATCTGATCGGTCAGGCTCAGACCGGCACCGGCAAGACCGCCGCATTCGGACTGCCGCTTCTGTCTAAACTTGATGTGGAGCAGAAGTCGGTTCAGGCGCTGATCCTGACTCCTACCAGAGAACTGGCCATTCAGATTTCCGAAGCTCTGCAGAGTTTTGCCAAATATCTGCCGGGCTTTCATATTCTGCCGATCTACGGAGGCGCATCCTATGAAACCCAGATCAAATCTCTCAAAAGAGGTGCTCATGTGGTGGTGGGAACTCCGGGCCGCGTGATGGATCTGATGAGAAGAGAGAAACTGATCCTGGACGAACTGAAGGCTCTGGTTCTTGATGAGGCCGATGAAATGTTAAACATGGGTTTTATCGAGGATATTGAATGGATCCTGGAGGAATGTCCGGAGCAGAAGCAGATTGCCCTGTTTTCCGCCACCATGCCTAATGACATCAAACGGGTTGCCAGACAGTATCTGACTGAACCGGTGGAAGTCAGAATTGCGGCTAAAACCGCCACCGCCTCAACCGTAAGACAGCGTTTCTGGTATGTATCCGGATTCCATAAGATCGAGGCACTGTCGCGTCTGCTGGAGGTTGAACCCTATGACGCGGTTCTGATCTTCGTCAAGACCAAGAATGATGCGGAGGAGGTTTCAACCCGTCTGTGCGCCAGAGGTTATGCGGCTGAATCGCTGCACGGCGATATTCCGCAGAAGATCCGTGAAAAAATAGTCGACAAACTCAAGGGCGGCCAGCTGGATATTCTGGTTGCCACCGATGTTGCCGCCCGCGGTCTTGATGTAGATCGTATCACCCATGTGGTCAACTATGATATTCCGTACGATGTTGAATCCTATGTACACCGGATTGGAAGAACCGGAAGAGCAGGACGTACCGGTGATGCAATTCTGTTTGTCTCTCCGCGTGATCGCAAGATGCTGCGTATTATCGAGCAGGTTACCAAGCAGAAAATCGAGCCGATGCTGATGCCTACCAACGAGGATATCAACAAGCACCGTATCGAATCGTTCAAGAATAAAATTCTAGAGGGAATGGAAACCGAGGGGCTTGAACCATACCAGGAGCTGATCAGTGAAATTCTTTCCGATGATTCGGTTGATCCGGTGGAACTGTGCGCCGCCCTGGCCAAAATGGTAAACGGCAACGAACCGCTGTTTCTTGATACCACCGAAGAGGAGCCTGAACAGCGCGAAATTTCCGATGATGAGAACAGCCCGCGCCGCCGTGACCGCGAAAAACGTCCGGTTTCCGCCGAGGCTGAAATGCTGAAGGATTTCCCTGAAATCGCTATGAAACGCTACATGGTGGATGTGGGCCGTTTCCACGGGGTGAAACCGGGACAGATCGTGGGAGCCATTGCCAATGAGGGCGGACTTGAAAGCAAATACATCGGTCATATTGACATTTACGGCAGCTATTCCACCGTGGATCTGCCGGAAATACCATCCGAAATTATGTCGGTTCTCAGGAATGCCCGGGTATGCGGTAGGAAACTGGACATAAAGATTTTCGATCTTGAACGTGCGGAAAAGGAATCCTCCCGCTCTTCGAGAAGAAAACCTATATTTGTTGATTTTGACGGCCGCGGTGACAGAAAATCGCGTTCCGGATCAAAAAATTATCAGAATTCCCACTCAATGAGAGATCGCGGTCACTCTCACCGGGGCGCAAGAGGGAGATAATATATATACGTAAATTTTTCCTAAATTCCTACTAAAAAACCAATTATTTACCCTCCCATTATACCCATTATCCCCTTGAAACGCCTAGAAATTCTAGGTGTTTCTATCTCTTTTATTTTTTAGAAAAATATTGTATAATTTTAGTAGATATTCGACTAATTTATAAGGTGTTATTTTATGCCAATTTACCGGAATGTAGTAGTTGATATCCCCCCTGGTGGATATATCGAAAAGAGTGATCAAAGTGTTTTTGTCAAAGATAAAAATGAGTATGACCCTGTACGGAAGTTCAACGTTGTCAAACACGTTATTATTGGACGCGCTATAGATCCTCAGAAAATGTATCCGAACCACAATTTTCGTATGAGGTATCCTGAAGAATATAAGAAAGCATCTGGAGCAAAGGAACTAAGATCGGTTAAACGAATAGGAATGTACGCCGTAGTTCTTTCCATAATTGAAAAAAATTCCTTGTATCGTTGCCTATATGAAACCATGGGAATAGAAACAGCAAATCTGATTGTTGATTTCTGTATGTATTCGATTTTATGTCATTCCAGTATTGCAGATCGCTTTGCTCTTGAGATGGCGGACCAACTTCTTTTCTCGAAGTTACTCAAATCAGGAAAAGATATTTCTTTTTTATTTAATCACGAGGACAATATCGAACGATTAGAAAAATTCAAAGCAAAATGGGGCCGGGCCTGCAACGAAAGAGGAACGGAATCAGTGTGGCTGGCAATAGACGGATCAAATAATGATTGTGCGTCAAAGACAGCAGACATTGCAGAAAGGGGGCATGCAAAATCAAAAAAGGCGGTAAAAATTGTAAGCTATCTCTATGCAGTAGACAGCAAAGACGGGACTCCGATCAGCTTTGATGTTTATCGTGGCGGTTGCGTTGACAGCAAATCAGTTCTGAAAATGATAGGATGGTTAAATGCATATCAGATAAAGGTCAAGGGGGTTGTGGTAGACCGAGGATTCGCTACAAAAGAAGTTTTAGAAATGTTGGATCAGAATGAAATGCAGTACGTAGCCATGCTAAAAGGAGATACAAACGCCCATAATGAAATGCTCGAAAAGTATGCACCTGTAATTAACAGAAAATTTGATTATATGCTGGACAAGTACAATGATGACGGGAAAACCGACGGAGTTAAAACATTTCTTAAGAACGACTGTGTAATGTACGGGATATCATCAGATGAGAAGGTTAAACTGTTTAGTACCCATTCATACAAGGCTTTTGTTACTCTTGTTTTCGATGGCAGGAACGGTGAGAAAAGGCAGCAGCACTGGTACAAAACCGTATCAAATACTGCAACAGAACTTCAGAGAGAACTTAATCAGGGAAAGGCAAATGTCGATATTCCGAAGGAGTTTAAAAATTGTATCGAAGTTAGAGAAGAAGGCGGAGAAAAAATTGTTATCGTGAATCATAAAGAGGTACAGTTAAGCGGAGATCGTAAGGGATTCAGTTCTCTGGCTACTTCGGTAAAAATGGATGCTAAAGAATCAAATGCCATCTACACATTACGAAACTCAGTTGAAGAGGATTTCGCAATAGTAAAGACTCAACTGGGTTATGGAACAACGGGGACCCACAGTGAAACAGGGATTATAACCAAGATAGCTGTAGGATTTATTTCTTCAGTGATCCGAAATGAATTGCTGAAAGCGGCAAGGAAGTGCAACATTCCTACGAACAAGATTGTTAAAGAGCTGAACTTCATCTCTATGAATCTAGATGGCAGCGAACACTATTTTGTCGGACATGTTGAAAATGAAAGACAGAAAAATTTTATGAAGGAATGTGGAGTTGTTCCGTCTGATCTGGATCGTATTGCTGAAGCAGAAAACAAACGATTAACCAGTAAGGAGCCAAATCCCTTTCATAAATTTCCTGAACACAGTGCAGAACGAGGAGAAAAAAGAAGAGGACGACCAAAGGGATCAGTAAAAAATTCATCGACCAATAGTAGCGAAAACACCTCGCCTGAAAAGAAGAAACGAGGTCGTCCAAAAGGATCCAAAAACGCCCCTAAGGGTAAGGACTAACTGAATCGTTTCCTTTGACTATGAGGTTTTTAGTAGGAATTTGAGAAAAATTCACGTATA
>ONPL01000067.1 GCA_900319705.1 uncultured Pseudomonadota bacterium
TTAGAGAAAGAAAAAAACAAATTGGAATTGGTTACTATTTTGAGAAACTTGGTGACAGAATGAGAAAAGCAATAACCGTTATTAATGAAGAGGATGCAAATAAATTTTAAAAACATCAATAAAGAAATGTACACAAAGACAACAATAGAATTGTTGCAAAAATATAGGAGTTATTATGAAAGTGTTTTTAAAAAAACTTTGGGAGAGATTATCTTTTAATCCTTTTTTATATGGTATGCAACAAACTAAAGAGTTCCATGAGAAAACAAAAGAAGATATTATGAACCGAATAAAATTAAGGCAAGAACTTGGTATTGGATTGTATTTTCAAAATGTTGGCGGCTATTTGAGAGAGGCAATGGATCAACTTAAGGAAGAAAATGAACAATTCAAAAAATAAATCAGTCGAACAAGTTGCAGTTGTCTCGAAAAACAACGCAATTTTCTGATTTTACCCATACCATAAGTTGAATTTGATCAAATATTCGCGTTTTGCTATATAGTATGTTTTTTATACTATACTTCCGATAATACACATTATGTTAAATGAGGAATATAAAAAAATAATTATCCGGAAAATCTGATGATGTCCATAATTCCCTGTTGCTGCCAGACAATCATTTAATTCTTTCGTATGCAAATAAAAAAGATCTGCACAAATATGCAGATCTTTCTATCTACTAAGTTTTCTTAATTTACTGTTAATTTGTATAACCGTAGATTCTGACCTTGAATCTGTTCATCGCATTGCTGTCAATGCTGCATGCTGTTGTCACTGTGAGCTTCCATTCACCTCCTGATATTTTATCAAGGTAGAAACTGTTTGTTTCCAGCATTATCTTATTGCTGAAAGTATTATTCTTGTTTGATGTGTATGGAGCCCAGTGAGAATAATACGGTTTTACTATGCTTCTGACCTGATCCGGACTTTGAAGTTCCAGTTGCAAATTGTTTAACGGCATAAAATATTTACTCAAATCTTTTATGCTGGTTTTGTTGACATTATCCTGATTAAGTTGTTCTGCGGTATTGAATTTGCAGTAATCTTTTGATGTTGAATCGCTCGTAAATTTAAATTCATCATTTATCAGAGATACGCTCTCAATTTCCATAGTACCGTTAAAAGGAGTTCCTTTCGCTGGATCATCTGCATCTTCATTTTCTGCATAGCTGTGGAAATTACTGAGAACACGCCGTAGGCTGTATTATATCGGATCTTCTGTTACGTTGTATTTATCCGGTTATCTTTATTTGTGACCTGCGTCCGTTTAATTATCATCATAAGGGACGGATCGGCCTTAATTACTGCCGTTGCAGGAGGAAAGGATTTTATAGAGATTTGATCCAGGTTTCAGAAAAAATAAGGCAGCGGGTTTCATGGTTAACCAGTATGACTCTAATATTTGAGATAGTTGTAGGCTTCGGTGATAAGCTTGCATTTATTCTCATATTCACGCTGCAGTGTTCCGGTAATACCTTTGGCTTTGAGACGATCCGGATGATATTCTTTCATCAGTTTCAGATAGGCCTTTCTGATTTCCTGAGCTGTAACCTTGCCGGACAGACCAAGTATTTTGAGTGCATCAGCGCGACAGGTAACCTTTTCCGGAACAGAACTGTCGGAGGTCGAACGGTAACCGGAACTGTCGGTATGAGTTCCTGAACTTCTGCTGCCTGAACTGCGTGATGAAGAACCGCTGCTACCTGAATTTCTGCTGTCTGATGAAGAACCTCTACTGCCTGAATTTCTGCTGTCTGATGAAGAACCGCTACTGCCTGAATTTCTACCGGATGAAGATGAACTGCGCCGTCCGGAGGAACTGTGAGATTCTGTTTTCCTTTCACTGCGCTGTTCTTAATGAACAGAGAATATCAATCAGAAAAAGTTTTGACTCACGGTTGCAGGCTATATTTTTCTTCATTGAACTGCAGGTGGCGAAGGCACTGAAGTTCGCCGACTTGCCGGCGGTAAATTCATTCTGCAGTCTGATCCTGGTTTCGTCACTGGCTTTTTGCTCATCAATCAGGGCGGAAACTATTCTGATCTGTTCCCTGGTTACGGCACCGCCGGCTCTGGATATATATCCGCACAGTCTGCATACCGCCGCCAGGAACTCAAGATTTTCCTGCTCTTTTGTGTACTTTTCATTTCCCGTGTTGCTGTCACGGCTTTGTTGAGTTTCTTTCCCGAATTTACCTCTCCACTCTTTTGCACGTTTTTCACTTCCGGCGCTGCTGTTGTTCCTGCTCTGTTGAGTCTGTTTCCCGAATTTCTCTCGCCACTTTTCAGCGTATTCCGGCCCCATTTTGTTAAGGAAATCTTCTTCTGCGTCGCGGGTCCGCCTGCTGGATCTTATGCTGATATAAATAAAAAAGAAGATCGCTGCAATCGGAATCATATAGCTACCGAATGTCTTAAACAGTATAAACAGAATAGCTACGACAAGGAATTGACCGAAGTTGTTTCTGGTCAAAAAATTCATGACAGCGCTCCAGAATAAACAAAAAAACAACCATGGAATTTTATCACAGTTCAGTCTTTTGTGTTCGGAAATCCATTGATTGATCAGTGCGAAAAAATCAGGTGACAGTTTGAAACAGCTTTAAAAAGAGAGAATCGACTTTGCCCGATCCTCCTACATCCTATCCGGGTTTATGCATCTTCAGGTTATTGATCCCGGTATACTCTACCTTTTAATTCCGGGATTATGTTCAAATCAACAAGATAACAGAAGTCCTCTACACCGCACTGCTCTTCATATTCTTCATCTGTCAGGTTGGATGATTTCGGTTTGACTATATTTCCGTTGATATACTCCTTTTCGATCAGTAGGCCCTTTTTATTGATATCAAACCTTGTAGTCACACCGTACGCACTTGCAATGGTATTGAAATAATCTCTCAGAACCTTGCGGGCGGCTAAAGTTCCTGATTTGCTTAATTCGGCAATCTCCTCGCTGGTTTTACGTTTGAATCCAGCTTTAATCAGTTCCAACTCACTTTTGGAGATTTTCCATGATCTGCCGATTTTTTTTGCTTTTATATCGCCGCTGGCAAGCTTTCTCTGAATGGTGATTTCACTTACTCCGAGTTTTTCCGCAAATTCTCTTGCTGTGTACGAATCAATAATGTCGTCAAGTAGTATAGCCGGTTTCGCCTGCGCAGTTTTGATTGCCCTTATAATCTGCTCCTGGTATTTAGCAGCAGTTTCATTAGATTTGAATTCCGAGAACATGGATTTTACAGTGTCAGAATCAAAATACGACAGTATTGTCCCGATTTCCGCTATGGCATCGTCAATCAGCATCTGTCTGACATTAAGTTTTTCGTAGTTTCTGTCAATCTCATAATCCTGCAGATGATCTGCTTCAACCAGTTTGCAGTACCACTCCATTAAATCAGCCATAAAAGATCCCAATGTTATTGCATCATTAATCATTAGCGTTATCTCCAATTATTTGTTTCATTGTACCGAATGAATTTGCTTGCTGTTTATTGTTGTATTTAATTATCTAATTATTATAATAATACACAACATTAAACATCATATATTGTTAAATAATGTGATATGTTTCAAATAATTGTGTTATAAGATAAGTGTTGATGTGTATAAATTTGTGGTGTTTATGTGTATTGATGTGCTTTTGAAAAAGATCGTTTTAAACTGTTAGAACTGTATTTCGGCTTCTGACTATCAGGATATGTTATGTGCTGCCATATGTAAGCTCTAGTACGCAGGTTATGAACCACACGCCAGATGAGCCCTAACTGTAACTGCACTGAATTCTGTTTGATTCTTCCTTTGTAGAATACTCAGTCTGTCCGCAGATTTAGTAAGATTGCAGCACGTGCGTAAAGGAAAATAAAAAGTGCAGCTCAGGCTGCACTTCTAAGATCTTAATGAGTGGAAATATTTTTTTGCCTAACCGTCAATTGTGATGTTTTCGATACAGCTGAAGTCATCATCAAATTCAAAACTGATAACGTGTACATCATCGAATTCCTGTTCCACATAATCCACCTGACCGGAATCAGGATAAATCTGAGGTTTCCCGAGTTTTTTTGTTATTTGGTCGTTGCTCATGCCGGATACTTCATCGCCGTATGTTTCCACAAGTTCAGGTTTGATCGTCTCTGCAATCTTATTGATATTTGCGAGGTAGGCCTTTCTTAAATCTCCTGCTGTCCGTTCGCATATTTCTTCATCTTCCGGTTCGTCGTCCCAGCAGACATACAGCTCATCGAATTCCACTGTATACGCCAGAGTATCCTCGTTGTAATCGATCATAAACACATCCTTATATTGAGTTTTTTGAAAAGTCACTGGTTCCGGAAGGCTGCGCCGGTACGATTACAGGCAAGATCCGGAAACGGACTGATTGTATTGCATCTGATTTTCTGACTGTGAGAGAATGCCCACAGTTTTGAACTGATGTTCCATTTCTGTCTGCCGGTTCGGTACACAAATCATACCCGGCTCCTGCCTAGGATGACTTAAGGTAATTGTATGCGGCGGTTATCTGTTTGCACTTTTCCTCGTATTCGCTTCTGAGAGAACCGGTGATCCCTCTGGCTTTGAGACGATCCGGATGATATTCCTTAATAAGTCTTAGGTACGCATGCCTGATCTCATCTTCGGATGCTCCTGCTTCAAGTCCCAGAATTCGCAGGGCATAGAGCTGTCCTCCTGACTGCTTCTGACTGCCGGTTCTGCGTGAATCTGAATTTCCGGAACTGCTGCTGTTGGCTGAACCGGTGTCATTGTCCGAACTGCCCCGGCTGCTGCGGCTCTGCTGGGTCTGGGTGTTGAACTGGTAGATCTTCCTTTTGAGTTCAACTTCCGGGATACACAGACTATGGCAGATATCCTGAAGACGCTTAAGTTCATTTTCTGTCAGAATGTTGTCTACAGTTACAATCGACCACAGAATATTGAGGACAAAACTCTGTGAATATGGATCTCTACGCATAAAAGCGCATGATTCCGCGATATCATCAGCGGAAAAGAAAGGTGAGCATCCTGTGTTGAAAGCGAGCTGCATTTTATCCCGCTGTTCGCTGTTGCTGTTCTCTATAAGACGGTCGACAATATCAAGTTCCTCCGGATCAATATGTCCGTCGGCACAGGCAACGTATCCGCACAGGGTACATAATTTGTACACAAATGCTTCGTCTGTTTCCGGATGCCCGTTTTCGCTGTGAGCGGTCCGTTCAGTACCGTTTCTACCGGATTTGCTATAGTAGGAGTCAGTGTTAGAGGATTCTTTTGCCGGCGTATTAAAATCCCTGACAACAAGGCTTATCACGACAGTCATAACGACTGTCAAAATCATCCATATAATCGCCTGATTATAACTGATCAGTATTATCGAAAGCAGTACGTAGGTGTACATCAGAAATTTGATTTTAGGAAACATACACTAGTGCAAAATAAAATTACAGGGTCTGTTTTTATATCCGGTGATAAGCTTATCCAAAAATTACAACCTCCCGGAGTTTCAGGCGGTTGTTACCTCAACCTGCAAATAATATATCACGGCCGTCAGGTTGTCAAAACAGTGTTAGACTTCCGGTAAACCGGGGATGGATTTACCGGATTGAAAGAGGACATGTTTTTCTCTAAAAATGAAGAGTATGCATGACTCTCCTACTTAAGATAGTTGTATGCCTCGGTGATCAGTTTGCATTTCTCTTCGTATTCCTTTTTCAGAGAACCGGTTATACCTTTGGCTTTAAGTCTGTCAGGATGATATTCCTTCATGAGCTTCAGGTATGCACGCTTGATTTCCGCTGCAGATGCACCGTCTGAAAGTCCAAGAATACGCAAAGCATCGGAACGGCTGTTAATTCCCTGAGAGGATGAACCACTTCTTCCTGAATATCCGCCGGAATCTGATGAACTTCCTCTACCCGAATATCCGCCGGAATTCGATGAACCTCCGCCTGAGTATCCGCCGGAGTTTCCTGAACCTGAATAGCTTCTTTCCTCGCGTCTGTACTGATGCTGACGTGCCCTGGTAAATCCGGAGGTGAATTCGTATTCGCGTATTTTGTTTACAACGAAGGCCCGTTCAATAGAAAGAAGATCTGTAACCTGGTACAGACGCTGGAGCTCGAGTTCGGTTACCACATTGTCTGAATAGATCAGGGACAGCAGAACATTGAGAATGAAATTCTGCAGATCCGGATCACTGAATTCATTCCTGATTGATCTGCAGGTGTCATACGGATCGAAATTTTCAGATTTACCGGTATTGAAATCCTTTTGTAGTCTGGATTTTACCCGTAGAGGAACTTCCGAAGTGTCTATCAGTCTGGAAACCAGATCGATCTGTTCCTTGGTTATGGCTCCGCCTGCACGTGATATATATCCGCAGATACGGCAAACTGCCGATATAAATTCGATATATTCGGTTTCATGGTGCTCTGAAGACCGGCCTGAACTGCTGCTGTTCCGGTTATCACCGTAGCTGCTGTTCCGGTTATCACCGTAGCTGTTGTTCCATGTTTCGGAACTGCTGCCGGAATTTCCGGATTTGAACAGTTTATCCTTGAGAGAACTTATCAGACCTACTGCCATGAAAAACAGGACTAACAGAATTATAATCGGAACGGCCGCACCTCTGGTAAGGATTATAATAATAGCCAGTATTATCAGGCAGCCGCAACCGCCGTCTTTGTTGTTATCGCTCATATGTTTTTAATGTTTGTTCTGCTTTATGATTGTTCCACGAATTGTCTACTGACGGTTGAAATAGCGGATCCCGCTGTCAGGTCTGAAATACGTCCGGATAAAATGTTTTTTGTTTCTGTCGGTAACTCTGCTGACAAAAACTATTTCGCCGGTTTTTTCGAGAAAATAGATAAAATCCCCGTCATCCTGTTCGATCCGGTACAGTGAATCGGGATTGTCGATTACCCTGTTCGCCCCTGCAACATACTCCTCCACACTGCTGTAGTTGAATTCAGCGCGGTGTTTTTTAAAGTGATCATTTGCATAGCGTTTATTTCGGAAATAGAAATATTCCTGGGTGTCACCTACTCTGGCCGGAGCGCCGGTTTTAACGGCTGATGTATTATGTTCTGTACCGCCGTGAACGTAATCCGGCTGCTTATTTTTAAGATAAAAACATACAGCCGCTGTTATCAGAATAACTGCGATAGCGACTGTGAATAATTTAATCGGTGAAAATCTGTTTCTCATATTCAAAACCGGCAACCCGTGAAATACCTGCATATTGTATCATTCACAGCCGGTAAACGTTAACAAAATATGAAAAAACTCTGCATCTGTGAGCAGACTGCAAACACAGCAGCAGGGCTGAAGGCTTTGAGTACCTGAGCCTATCTTATAATCGGTTTTCTGGCGGACTGCTCTCGCAGAGACGGTTCTGAACTTCCCGGACTGTACCTGCCCACCACTTCTCCTTTAACGAAGGATGAAAGATCGGTAATCATCTTCCTGGCATATTCCTGGAATTCTCTGATTTCTCTGGTGCGGTTCTGAACAGAATTCAGTTCCATCAGTTTCTGTGAAATCTGGTTCATTTCACTCTCGTCTATGAGTTCATTGAGTTCAACGCTGATCCTGACGCCGTTTTCCACCCGGGTGCGTCGGGTGGATTTAAACATCCAGGGCTGTTTGATTTCAGTCAGAGCACGGTCGAACAGTCTGCAGTAACTGGTTTTTTCATGAAATTTCCTGTACCAGCCGGAAATATTGCCGTCAAGATCTACCTCCGGGGAGTACTCACGGGAGCAGATCCCGGATCTGATGATGGTACCGACAAACAGATACTTTCTTCCCTTTTCGAGCAGAATTTTTTTCTTTACCCTGTACCCGCTGGCCTGTTTTTCAAAGAATAATGTCATAAATCCCCCGTCCCGTAGCTACCTTCAGTTATTAATTATACCTGAAATCATGCGGCAGCAAACGGCGTGGGGATAATAATCGCCTGAATTGTGATCCTGAAAAATTAATTGTCACCCCGGACTGCTACGGGAGATTTATTTACTTCTGTTCCGGCTTACAGTTTTGTTTTCTCCGGGCCATCAGTGAAGCTACCACCGAACCGGAAATGTTGTGCCAGGTGGAGAAAATGGCTCCAGGCAGTGTTGCTGCCGGCAACGCGGAAAAGAAACTCTGTGCCAGGGTTGATGCCATACCGGAGTTCTGCATGCCCACCTCGAGAGCCAGGGTGTCTGATCTGTTGATGTCGAATCTGCACAGACGTCCGAGCCCGTATCCGAGTCCGTAACCGCACATGTTGTGCAGGATGACAACCACAAAGACAACAAGTCCGTGGGTGAACAGTTTTTCACTGTTGGCATCAATAACATAGCCGATAATAATGCAGATGGCGATACAGGAAACTGCCGGCAGCACTCTTATTACTTTCTGCGCAAAGGTCGGGATCAGTCTGTTTATGAGTATACCTGCGGAAATCGGAAGAATTACGATTTTAAAAATACCAAGGAACATTCCCCAGGTGTCCACCGAGATCGGAGCGGCAGACTGATTCTGATAGAGGGAAATATAGAAGGCGGTAAGCAGCGGTGTGACAACCGGGGCAAGCAGCGTGGAAACACAGGTCAGTCCGATTGACAGCGGAACATCGGCCTTTGCCATGAAGCTCATAACGTTTGACGAAGTGCCGCCGGGACAGCATCCAACCAGAATCACCCCCACCGCCAGTTCGGGAGGGAGTTTAAACAGCAGCGACAGTCCGAAACCCAGCAGCGGCATGATCAGGAACTGGGCCAGCTCCCCTGCAATGATCTGCTTCGGACGGGTGAACACCACAATAAAATCCCCGGGTTTTACAGTAAGTCCCATACCGAACATGATAATCATGAGCAGTACCGGTATGGTAACAGCCTGATTCAAAAACTGCGGGTTGTTTACCCAGGAGGTGAAACTGTGGTGGAAGAAAAATGCAGCAACTGCCGTAAGAATAGAAAGTACAGCCATATATCTGCTGATCAGATCAAAAAACTTCATGGAAATCCCGGTTTATTGAGGAACAGTTTAAAACAATTGAAAGAAAATCTGGCGGTGAGAGAGGGATTCGAACCCTCGATACGTTTCCGTATACACGCTTTCCAGGCGTGCTCATTAAGCCACTCTGATATCTCACCGTATTTTTGATACTTAAGATTTTAAGTAATAAGTAAACGGGAAGCTGCAATGTTCCCGACGTTTGCGCTATATAATAAACTATAACTTTATTTTGTCAAGAGTTATGAATCTGTATGCTCAATTACTAATCATTCAGTTTTCCGTTTTCCTGACTGCTGTTTACGTGGCGTACAGAAAATTACCAACGGCAGTACCTGCGTGACTGCCGGAGGTTTCAGCCGGACTGCAGCTGAAGCGGTTCCTCAGTCTATTTCAGAACAAGAAGTTTGCACGGACTTACCCAGTGATACATTCTGTCCTCGATTAACCCCACCGCTTTCAGCACCGCATCAATGCTGATATTCGGAATGGTACTGTTGTTCTCAACATACATGCTCAGATATTTTTCCGACGGGTTGCGGATCCCCATTCTCCTGCAGATCAGCCAGGATACACTTTCCGCCTCAAATTCCTTCTCGTTTGTGGACAGCCCGGTACGGCTCGGCCATCTGTTGGTGTCAGGGGAACCGAGGTGACCGCAGTACAGGTGTCCAAGTTCATGCAGAAGCGTTGCTACCTGTGTGCCCAGATCGCATACACTGTTAAGCTGTATGCTGTACTTATGTCTGATTGTGAATTTACCGTAGGACAGATAAGACGGATGGTCATCCTTTTCAACTTTAATCATTCCTGCACAGCCGGAACCGAAGGTTGCCACCCCCGTGCACAGGATCCCGTCCGCCTTTATTCTTGTTCTGAGTTCGTCCGTCATTTCCCAGATCCTGCCCGGATCTTCAATGATTTTAGCGTCAAAGGGATGCAGCAGGCTGTTATATCTTTCATCCTCAGGACCTTCCGTATCTGAGATGTCATAGACGAACTTAACCGGACCGAACGGCTTGAGCAGTACCAGCGGTCTTGCACCTGTTTTAACGGTCCGGTTGTGATATTTGCGCCACCCTGATTCGGTTTCCACATATACACTGCCCGGTTTCTGCACGTGAAGCAGGAAGGCATTGTATGGTGCCAGCATCGGGAATTTTTTCACAAAGTTAAGCAGACCCATATAGTCGGAGCTTTTTCTGTAGAGACCGACATTCTCAAAGAGACTGTCGAGTTCGCTCTTCTGTCTTTCATTGTTACGTTGAATGGCCATAATTGCACACCTCCATGATGTTGTTTAGTTTGTACCGGCGGATTAACACCGGTATTTAATTAGTAAATGTGTCTGTACGGAAGAACCTGAAACACCGTTCGGTTAATGTTTAGAAATTATCAATAAACATATCCCCAACGATACTATACACGCAAAGCGTACTACGCGCAAGTGTTTTGAAGTTTTTTATCAAAAAAAGATTAAGTATTATGTATGGATCTGTATTACCGACTATTGGAAAATCTGATCTTCCGGTGTACTCGGTGCTTTGTTGTGATTCAGTACTGTTGATATTTAATCTCAGGCGCAGTGACTAACCGTGAATAGTTGGTCACTGTCCTTCCAGGCGGGAACGGGATGAATTTAAAGCTGACGGTGCCCGACTGTCAGAAAAAGCTGATAAAAAAAAAGAACGGCAGCAGTCTGCATTCAGAACTGCCGCCGCCGGTAGATTTTGTCTGTGAACTGTGAAGGCAGGGAAAGGGGCTGGACTCATACTCCCCTGCTGTCGCGACGAATATATTATTTCTTCGCCCGGATAACTGTGATAACCACAAATACAGTAAGTATATAGCAGTAGATCATCCATGGAACGATCGAAATACTGCTTATGCCCATAATGCCGGCTGCAACCAGCAGCTGGGCACCGTAAGGAATAATACCCTGCATTATGCATGAGCAGGTATCCAGCAGTGATGCGGTAACTCTTTTTGATACACCGAATTCAGTGCTGATTTCTTTTGCGATCGGCGCCGCCATTACTATCGCCACGGTATTGTTGGCGGTTGCGACATCCATCGCCGAGGTCAGAAGGGCGATCCCTGCCATCCCTCCTCTGCGTTCATTGAAATGTCTTCTGATAAAGCACAGGATGGCTTCAAAACCGCCGTGTGCTCTGATTAATGAGGAGATTGATGCAACCAGTATGGTAACAATCATTGTTTCGAACATTCCTGAAGTTCCCTTGCCCATGGCTTCAAAGGCGGAAGCATAGGATACGGTTCCCAGTCCGAGCCCGGAAATCAGAAACATGAAAACACCGATCAGAAGAACTACAAATACATTCACTCCCATCAGGGCCATCAGGAAAACCCAGATGTACGGAATGGTAAGGATGAAGCTGAATTCGTAATTTCCTACCGATTGGGCCTCGGTTGAAAGAGAAAGTACTGTCAGAATAACAACAGTTACCAGGGCTGCCGGCAGGGCTATTTTAAAATTGGTGAGAAATTTATCCTTCATTTCCACACCCTGGGTTTTGGTTGCGGCAATGGTTGTATCTGAGATAAAGGAAAGATTGTCTCCGAACATTGCACCGCCGATGACGGTTCCGGCGCATAGAGGCAGGCTGATCCCGCTGTTCTGACCGACAATCAGTGCTATCGGGGTTAGAACACTGATGGTTCCGACGCTGGTTCCCATAGCAACAGAAATAAGACAGGATATAACAAACAGACCCACTACAGCATAGTTTGGCGGGATGATGTTAAGCAGCATGTTTGCGGTGCTGACTGCGCCGCCGGTGGCTGAAGCTATACCGCTGAACGCGCCGGCCAGCAGAAAGATCAGCAGCATGATGGTTATGTTGGTATCCCCTATTCCCTTTGCGCATATTTCTATTTTTTTATCAAAGGACAGACTCCGGTTCTGCATAAAGGCCACAACCAGTGCAATCCCGAAGGATACAACCACAGATGTTATGTAGAATCCCATCTTTCCTTCAATCGGGCTGATGTATTCAAAATAAATACCGTTACCGAGATAAAAAACAAGAAATACAAAAATAGGCAGTATTGCCTTCATGTTCGGGGTTGTTTCAGATTCGTTTCTGTCATCTATATCTAATAATAAATCTTTACTGCTGGACATAGTTGTAAACCTGTGTTAACGCTGTTTCAATGATTGTATTTTACAATAGAAAATCAGCCGATCAATGTTTTTTTGGGTGGTTTAATTCTCATGCCCCAAACCATGATCAGATACGGGTGCCCCGGTCAGAGGGAGCGTTGTGCACATAAAGCTGCGTCCGACGGTCTTTATCGTGATCTGCTTCCTGATCCATTGGAATTACTGAAGATGACATGCATAATACCGCTCCGATCCCGGTATCTTCCTGAATAGGAGCCGGAACCGTAACATTTTTCAGAGCGGTATTTTCAGTTCCTCATTAACCGGAATGTTTTTTCTTTTGGGGGCTATACCAGAAAGAAAACCCCGCCTCTTCGGCAGGGTTTCATCTTGGTT
The DNA here is from genome assembly GCA_900319705.1 of uncultured Pseudomonadota bacterium. GTDB lineage: Bacteria > Pseudomonadota > Gammaproteobacteria > Enterobacterales > Succinivibrionaceae > UBA2804. The sequence goes on from ONPL01000067.1 coordinate 12,519, forward strand.
ATATTTTCAAATGTTTGTAAAAGGAATTTTTTTTTCTACCTGATCCGTATTACTTAACGTATTCAAAGTAGTATTTTCTGGTTACAGGAGAGAAGTTCTCCTTAAAATGAATTTTTTTAAAACCCGACCCTGTGTTATCTGCAGTAGCTGAAGAAGTATTTTCTTGTTGCAGGTGCATAAACAGTTTTCTGGGCCTTTGCAACGCGTGCTGTATATAATTTCATGGTCTGTTCCTCCAAATCAGGGAATAGGGAT
>ONPL01000142.1 GCA_900319705.1 uncultured Pseudomonadota bacterium
AGAAAATAATTGGTAGCGGTCTGGTGTTCAGGCCCGTTCGGATTACCGGAAACGGTATTGAAGCAAAGTTGTGATCAATACACTGTTACAACAGAACCATCTCTGTTTGAGTGAATTGTACTGTTTCTGCAGGATGTCACAGAACAGCACCAATTATAATATCCATCGTGAACTGTTTCAAATACAAATGGTCTCAGGCTCACCGTTTCCCTATGGTACAGCGCAGCCGGAAAGCAAAAAAGCCGGCCGTGCAGAAACACGGACGACTTTGCCATTGTTAAAATTAAAAAGGAATCAAAAATATTCAACAAAAATTATATAAGCTGAGCAATCTTCGAATTTATCTCCCGAACCATGTCTTCTCGAACCTTGTCATGATCCTTGGGAAGAACTACCATCCCGTGGTCAAATGAAAAACTGCCTCTTCCTGATATTGAAAACTGTCCCTTAAAGAAAACTTTAACATGTTTTGCAATCATTCTAGGAGAGTAATTTTTGAATATGCGCATACAGGATCCTCACAAACAAAGCAGAAAGGCGGTTGGAACGATACTTTCAATCACTTACATAAGGGGTTATATGCACAGAACGGTCAGATTGCAAATATTAAGCATTAAGGTCGTAACAATTTGTGGAATAGATCACCTTAAGTTTTTCTCCGTCCCCGTTACTGTCCAGAATGTTCAGATCTGCAGGGTTCATGAAACCGGAAAGATGATTTCCGGCCAGTTCTCTCACCAGAATTCCCACAAGCGGCATATGGCTGATCACCAGCACCTTTTTCCCCTCATCATGCAGCACCCGCAGATAATCGGCAATACCGCTGTCGGCATTGGGAACAAGCTCCCTGGTGATGCTCACCTCGCTGATCCCGACAGCCTCTCTGATGATTTCAAGGGTCTGAAGGGTTCTGATGTACGGGCTTACCATTACCAGATCAAAGGTTATATTCTGCAGACGCAGATATTCAGCTCTTTTACGTACATCGGCAATTCCGTCCGCGGTAAGCCGTCTGTTGAAATCGCTGTCACAGTTGCACTGCGCAGTGCCGTGTCTCACTATTACAATCATGATGATCTCCGAATGCAAAATACCGGAAAAACAAATCAAAGTCCCTGCACTTCAGTACCGGTCAGACCGGAAGCGGAGGAATAATTTTAAGGGCGGTGAGGATCAGGAATACCGTATATGCAGCATATACCGACAGCAGAACGGCACCGCAGATCCGCCCGATGGTACCGTACCTGACATTCTTACGGTACCGGTATCCCATCGGAACCAGTGCCACCGTAAGCACCAGCATCAGAAGAAAATCACGGTACAGGACAATACGATCAAAATCGATCGTCTTGATCGCACCGGCGATACCCACCACCATCATGGTGTTGAACATATTGGAACCGACAATATTTCCGATGGCCAGATCATCCTGCCCCTTTCTGGCGGCAACAATCGAGGATGCCAGTTCCGGAAGTGAGGTTCCGACAGCCACCACGGTAAGACCGATAATCACATCAGGAACCTCGAGCATGGTGGCAATTTCCACCGCACCCCACACCAGCGCCCTGGAACTTCCCATCATCAGAAGCAGACCGGCGATCAGCCAGGCAATCGAACCGCCGAGAGACAGACTGCTGCTGTCCGGGATCTCCTCCTGCTGTTCATCCTTTCCGCTGGATTTGAATGACCAGAACATAATCCCGGCAAAAACCGCCAGCAGGATCCATGCATCGGTACGTGAAATTTCAAGATCCCACAGAAGTACAGCGGAAAGCAGGGTCACCGCAATCAGCAGCGGCAGTTCACGGAAAATCACCGAAGCCTTGACCTTAATCGGAATTATCAGTGCGGTGACACCGAGAATGAGAGCGATATTGGCAATATTCGAACCGTATGCATTACCAATGGCTATACCGGGGTTTCCCTGGGATGCGGAAACCGCTGAAACGATCATTTCCGGTGCAGAGGTGCCGAAACCTACTATCACCATTCCGATAAAAAAAGGGGACATTCCCAGGCACCGGGCAGTCCCGGAGGCTCCGAGAACAAATCTGTCCGCACTGTAAACCAGGACCGCCAGTCCCGCAATTATTGCGACAGCTGCCAAAAACAAATCCATACCATTCTTCTCTTAAATTTAAATCTACCACAAGGGCCGGTCCGGGCCCGTTCCCGATATTATCTACAATATAGCACTAAAACTCAAATTTTTTGCACCGCCGAAACGACTGTCTGCAGGTACCTCCGGACTGCGCTTATCATGACTTTGTATTGATATTGTCACTACAGATATGATAAAATAAACCTGTTGTTTAATGATATTCAGGCATCAGGAAAGACATGAGTAACACTTATATTCAGGTAAGAACCAATCAGAACGACAAAGAGCAGGCTTCAGCCATCCTTGACAAGCTAGGAACCAATATTTCCACCGTAGTTAACATGCTGCTAAAACAGATCATCATGACCAAAGGAATCCCTTTTGAAATTAAAATGAACAGTCCGTATAACGAAGATGAAGAGATCATCGAAATCAATGCCACCATGGCCATGGAGGATCTTGCACTTGACAGGGATGATGTGAAACTGGTCAGAGAATATCAGAATTCCTCAGCTGATCAGCAGGAAAACATCAGAAAGCGTCTCATCAGTGAATTACAGGAGTCCTGATGGATACCGCCTACTGCTATTCCGGAACAGAGGTACTGCGCAACAGACTCAATATTCGCAGTGCAAAAAAGCTCAGTATCGCCGAGCGCAAGCTGACCATGCTGCGCATTGCCGATCTCCTGCGCCGTCCGGTTGTGGGCAGATTTGATCTCAAACACCTGTGCAGAATTCATGAATACATTTTCCAGGACATCTATTCCTGGGCCGGTCAGATCAGAACCGTGGAAATTGCCAAGGGAACATATTTCTGCAAAACCGAGTATATCACCGGTATGCTCAACAACCTGTTCAATGAACTTCGGGAGGAAATGTTCCTGAAGGAACTTCACGGCAGCAAACTGGTATGCCGTCTTGCCTACTACATGAGTGAAATCAACGCCATCCATCCTTTCCGCGAGGGTAACGGACGAGCCCAGCGCGAATTCATCCGCGAACTTGCTCTCCAGAACGATGTGATTATCCACTATGAATCGGTAACCGCCGAACAGATGATCAATGCCAGCATCGAATCTTTCAACGGCAACTACGGACCGATGGAGGATCTGCTCAAAAACTGCATCGCCTACTGATCACCACCCGTCACCGCCGGCCGGTCCTTTTTTCAAACAGCCCCGCCGCCTCTGAAAAAATATTCTGTACTAAAAACTGCTAAAAAATGCGATAATTACCCATCAGTTAATAGAACACAGATTTATTGATAACGATTTAAAAAACAGGATTTAAATATGAAAATTTGCGTTGTCGGTGCGGGATATGTAGGTCTCTCCCTTGCAGTAATGCTTTCAACGAAATATGAAGTGCATCTGGTGGAAATCAGCGGGGAGAAGGTAAATCTTCTCAGACAGAGAAAATCACCGATCAGGGATGAATACATTGAAAAATATCTTGCAGAAAAGGAACTGAATCTCACAGTATCTTCAGATCTTGCAGCCTCCGTTGCCGGTGCTGATTTTGCAATTGTGGCAACCCCGACAAACTACGATCCTAAATTAAACTACTTCGATGTATCATCCGTAGATACCGTGGTTGAACAGATTACAGGACTTTCACCTGAAACCTATATCGTGATCAAAAGTACCCTGCCGGTTGGATATACCGATGACAGTTCCCGCAGGCACAGGACTGATCGTCTGTTTTTCTCTCCTGAATTTCTGCGCGAGGGCAAGGCTCTCTATGACAATCTCTACCCTTCCCGTATTATTGTTGGCAGCACCGATACCGCCATCGGTCAGAAGTTTGCAGATCTGCTCAAATCAGTGGCACTGAAGGATGATGTTCAGACTCTCATTATGAATCCGACCGAGGCTGAATCGGTAAAACTCTTTGCCAATACCTATCTTGCCATGCGTGTGGCATACTTCAACGAACTTGATACCTATGCGGCCACCAAGGGACTGGATACGGCAAAAATCATTGAAGGCGTCTGCCTTGATCCGCGCATCGGAAATTTCTACAACAATCCGTCCTTCGGCTACGGCGGATACTGTCTGCCTAAAGATACCAAACAGCTGCTTGCAAACTACAACAATGTTCCAAGCACTCTGATCCGCGCCATCGTTGATTCCAATACCGTAAGAAAGGATTTCGTGGCAGAGGATATTATCCGGAGAAATCCGAAAACCGTCGGCATCTACCGCCTCGTTATGAAGAGCGGCTCGGACAATTTCAGATCTTCATCAATCCAGGGGATCATGAAAAGAATCAAAGCAAAGGGTATAGAAGTTGTGGTTTATGAACCGATGATGAAGGAGGACTCATTCTTCAATTCGAAGGTTGAAAGAGATCTTGCCGTGTTCAAACAGGAATGCGACGTCATTGTTTCAAACCGCATGAGCAGCGATCTTGATGACGTATCAGAAAAAGTCTACACCCGTGATATTTTCAATCACGACTAGTCTCATCTATTTTTAATAAATACTCTGCGCGGGAATTTTTAATCCCGCGTTTTTTTATTTTTTCAGTCATGAGTCAGAGATTTTTCTGATCATTCAATAGCATGTATGATGCTAAATTGATTCTGCAGGCAGGACGGACGGCGGCACGGTGATAATATACATAGTAACCGTTATCGCATATACAGCCGTCGCCGTATACGTAGGCAACGTAATTATTTCTTCCTCCGTGCGTTCGCAGCCACCAGCTGGTGTTGCCG
>ONPL01000144.1 GCA_900319705.1 uncultured Pseudomonadota bacterium
GTTTCCCTGGGTCAGACCGTTGATCTGTGAAGCCATGCGGTTTGAAATCTGCAAGCCTGCAGCATCGTCTTTTGCGGAATTGATCCTCAATCCTGATGACAGTCTTTCATATGATGTATCAAGCTGTCTTGTTGATCTCGCCAGCATTCTCTGGGAATTGATTGATGACGTATTCGTCTGCACATATAAAGCCATGATATTTCTCCTAAGCTTCTCACCGGCTGTTGTTATATTTATGAATTATGCCGGTCGGTGTTTAAAAAACATATTTCTTTGCTTGTGACTTTTTTGTTTCACTACCTCATATATGAAAATTACGTGCCAACTTTTCAGAAAAATTAAATACAAGAAAATTATTACTGGAAGATCAATAAGTTAGTTAGAGATAAGGCTATAAATTGAATATCAGAAACTGGTCATACTTAGGATTCAGCGTTCAAAACCGGGATGGTAATTTTTTGACAGTACCCTGTACAGGGCACAAAAAAAGGCAGTTCATAAGAACCGCCTAGTTGACAATGATTGCATTTGTTGTTTAAATCTTTACAGTCACTGCAGACTGTTAATCAGTCATGTTGAATATCAGAACCCCTCCCTGCCCGAGAACTCCGTTCTCATATTTGCGGGAAAATACAATTCTTCCTCCCGCAGCCAGATTAACATCGTAATCATTGGCGTTGATATAAACATGAATTTTATGTTCTTTCCCTCTAGCATAGTGAATCAGTCTGTCAGAACCGGCCTCACCCCATGCCAGTTCTCGCGAACTTTCAAACCATCTGCTCTTTCTTAACTTGATCAGTTTTTTAACATCTTCGGTTATCTGCTGATATTTTCCCGACTCTACATCATTCCACGGCATCGGTCTGCGGTTGTACGGATCATTTTCGCCTTCCAGTGCGATCTCGGTTCCGTAATAAATGCATGGTGATCCCGGCATGGTCATTAAAACAGTCAGCTGCTGAACAAAGGCATCATATGAACCTGCGCGGTTTACCAGCCTTGTAACATCATGACTGTCCAGCAGATTGAACAGAACGCGGTTAACCTGCTGTTTGTAAAGTGAATAACAGTAGTTTATTTTGTATTTAAAATCACAGGCATCCAGCTCCCGGTTCCTGAAGAAATTCCCGACAACCTGCATAAACGGATAATTCATTACTGAATCGTACTGATCACCGTCCAGATATGTTGCAGAGTCTGTCCAGATTTCCCCAAGCAGAAAAAGGTCATCCTTTTCCTTTTTCAGTTCGGTCCTAAGATGCCTGATGAAACTGTGGGAAATTTCGTTGCCGACATCAAATCTAATGCCGTCAACGTCAAAATCCCTAATCCAGTTCCGGCATACCTCGGTAAGATAGCCGACAACCTTTGGATTATTTGTATCGAGCTTTGGCATCTCAGATACAAAGGCAAATGAATAATACCTTCCGTCATCAGTTTTGCCCTCCTGAGCGAAAGTGTCGGAATTGTTGATATAATACCAATCAAAATATTCCGACTTTTCTCCCTTTTCCATCGCATCTTTCCATGCGAAAAACTCTCTTCCGGAATGATTAAAAACCGCATCAATCATTACCTTGATACCTAATGAATGAGCCTTTTTAACCATTGCGGCAAAATCTTTATTTGAACCGAGTACAGGATCTATCGTCTCGTAATCGGATGTATCATACCTGTGGTTCGTTCTGCTCTTGAAAACCGGGGTAAAATAAATTCCGGTAATACCCAGTGAGGAAAGATATTCAAGTTTACTCTCGATCCCCTTGATATTACCGCCGTAAAAGGTGGTATACCCAGGCTCCACCGGTTCATTCCACTGTCTGAAACAGCCCTGATACCCGTCATCCACTCTGCAGAAACGGTCAGGAAAAATCTGATACCATACAGTATTTTCAACCCACTGCGGAGTTCTGCAGATATCCGACTCATTCATCCAGCCGAATTTAAAGAAATGTCTGGCAAGATCATGTCTTTCAATCACCGACATTTCATGAATTCCGTCTTCCAGTAAAACTCTGAGGGAACCGTCTTCAAAAGTAATTATGAAATAGTACTGCAGTCTCTTGAACGGAGGAACTACCGTTGCTGAATAAATTTTTTCGTTATATAGTTCCTGGGACAACAGCATCTCCCGTGGATCTCCATCCCATAATGATGTATCAGTTCCGCAGATGTAAGGGTCCTCACAGACCAGCTTTACATAGATTACTGTCAGATTTGTATGAAGATTTATTCTAAGTTCTTTCTCATTCAGGCAGTAACAGTCACTGAAACCGCACTGATGTCTAATCCCTTCATACATTCTGAAAAACCCCGTATGTTATTTTATGGTTGACAGTTTATGTTTTTTTATTCACAAAATCTTCAATAATTCTATTTACAATTTAACACAATCCTATTATTCTATTTAGGATATTTTTTAATCAGGTATACTGCCATGACTGATATCACACCTATTCATGAAAGTAAAAAACACGGCACTGACAATTTTGCCTACTCTATTTACCACTCTGTTATTCCTATTAACATGGTGCGATATCCGCTGCACTGGCATGATGAGGTGGAAATCTACTATTTCAGATCCGGAACCGCCCTGTTTACCATCTGCAACCAGAAAATTGTTGCTAAATCAGGGAGATAGAAAACGGGCACTCAATAGTTCCTCATCTTATAAGAAGAGACACGGAGTTGAACAGGAAACTAACCCCGTATCTGCTCGAACTGATTGAAAACCAGTTCCGCAGTTATACTGATTTTCAAATGGGTGTTATCGGATGTCTGTTTCTGATTTTTCAGATTTTAATCAGATATGCGGTTGAAGCAGACAGAAATGCAGATGAATATAGGATGGATTTTTCCAAAGTCAAGCCGGCAATTGATGCTGTGATCAATCACTACGAACAGAAAATCTCAATTACCACAGCTGCAGAGAAATGCTGTCTCTCGGAAAGTCATTTTATGAAAATATTTAAAAAAATAACCGGAAAGAGTTTTAATGAATTTCTAATTGAACACCGTCTCAACATGGCATCCCAGATGCTCAAGGATACCGATGACCGGCTGATCGATATTGCCAACAGTTCCGGCTTCTACAACCAGTCTTATTTTACAAGAATGTTTATCCGCTATTACGCTATGACTCCGAGTGAGTACAGAAAGCTTCACCAGAATACAACAGCTCCGACGGATGCAGGGCCGGCTGAATAACCGGTAGTTCAGAACAAAAAACCGGGAGTTACGTCAGTTTTTCTCCAAATTCCTGACAACTCCCGGCGGTACTGCTGGCAAATCTGAAGTTTTAGCAGTATGCGGCAAACCTGGCTTCAAAATTCTTAATGCAAACTACAAATTCACGATAGTTTTTCAGTTCAGTCAAATCTCTTGTTTTAAGTTCGGACAGAATTGAAAGATTGTTACTGCGGAACATATACAGTCTGCTGACATCTGATTCACGGTTTTCTTCAATTGCAGCAGTAAGTTCTCTGGTCTGTTTAATAATCGAATCTAACAGAGCCGCCTGGATATTACTTAAAATACTCATATCTCACCTCTTCAGCAATCATTGGATCTTTTAATCCGTTGTTATCCCTGATCAGTCCGGAGGGTACTCCCGGCTCCTGATCCTCTGTTGTATAACAGTGCAACATATCTGCCACAATCACATATGAACAGATTAATCAAGTCTGTTATTTGACACAGATCTTATTTTAAGTTAATTGTCCCGGCAAAGTATGGTAAAAACAGCCCCATAAAACATATGACCAGGGAACATACAAGTTTTTGACGCAGTAATAACGTGATCATGGATATAATGACGTTAAATATTCAACGTCCGGACGGATTTATGACGGTGGAATTCAATACGGTAACAGTGAATATAATCCATGAGAAATCACGGATGCAGTAAAACACGACAGCCGGATTACGGTCTATGACTGCAACCCGGCTGTACGCTTAAAAAGAATGAACAGAAACTATACTGACGCTATTCTGGCATTGAAATCATGTAGGCATGCCATGAAAGCAGGATAGTTGTTTAACTTGTTCAGATCTTCAGTTTTAATGTTTGACAAAATGGACAGATTTCTCTTGCGCATAGAGTAAAGTCTGGCGGCATCCTTAATTCTGTTTTCTTCTATTGCATGAAGAAGTTCGCCGGTCTGTCTGATGATTGAATCCAATAAAGCGCCCTGTACATTAGTTAATCTAACCATTTTTTAATCCTCTTCACATTTAATAACTACCAATTAAGATCTCTACAGGATATCTGTTATTATTCCCGATTATCCATACAGTATATAAAGCAATTTCCGTGCCTAATTTTTAGCCATTCATAAATTCAGACTGCGAAACCGAACACTCCAAAAATAAGCAGGGCAGTCGAGTTACCGGCCGCCCCTTCCGTTTCTAACATATCCCGTTGCAGGCTATTGCAGCAGATTCATTGCAATCTGATTGACTGCTGAGTCATAGCAGCAGTTTCCACTGCATAATCCACATCTCTGATTCTAGATCTCGCATCATTTACGTTTTCTATTACGTTTTCCTGATTGGAGATGGTGGATTCCATCCGGTTCTGCACTGCACCAAGTTCAGCTCTGTAGGAGTCTACCTGTCTGATAACCTCACTCATAAAGGCAATAGTTTTCTGCGAATCATCCGCCGATGTCACTGTTACCTTTGACAATGTAAAACCGGACACTAGAGACACAGTGGCATTAACAGCAACGTTGGCAGTGAGAGTTACCAGTTTAGACATCGATTTCATGGTCAGAGAAATGGTCTCGTACGCATTTGAACCAACCTGAAACACGGTGCTACCTGCATTAGAGCCCAATACTTTCAAGGTTCCGCCGAAAGATGTATCAGTTCCGATCCTTTTAATTTCCGTTGCAAGCTGCTGAACCTCTTCATTTATCGCAATGCGTTCAGCCGAGCTGTTGGTACCGTTTGCAGACTGAATAGCCAGTGTTCTGATGCGCTGGAGCATATTGGTTACTTCATCCAAAGCACCTTCAGTAACCTGACACATTGATATTCCGTCATTGGCATTTCTGTTACCCTGGGTAAGACCATTAATCTGCGATGTCATGCGGTTTGAAATCTGCAGGCCTGCTGCATCGTCTTTAGCAGAGTTGATTCTCATTCCGGAGGCAAGTCTCTGATATGATGTATCGATCTGTCGGGTTGAACGGGACAGCATTCTCTGCGAATTGATTGATGACGTATTCGTCTGCACATATAAAGCCATGATATTTCTCCTAAGCTTTCACCGGCAATTTGTTGTAGTTATAAATTCAGCCGTCTATGTTAAAAATCAAATTTCTTTGCTTGTGAGTTTTTTGTTTCACTACACTTTATATGAAATTTCCGTGCCAACTTTAAAAAGGCAAAATTAAAAACATAAAAAAATATTGATAGATCAACATGTTGCACAATCGTTTATTGTGCAGAATACAAATCACTCATCTGATAGGATGACCTTGCAGAAGTTCTGGAAAAGGCCGAAAGTAGGATGGATAAATATAAGAAATCCGTACATTCAGAATTAACCTCTGCAATGAATGTACGGAATTTTGACAATACCGTTTTAAACTAATGGGTAAGAATATAAGGCAGTTCAAACTGCAGGTAGTCTGCAATGGAATAAAAATCGTGATCATTCTGACACTGGTGCAGTCCGATGATCATTTCCTTGATGTTGGTCTGCTGTGCAGGATTGAGATCAGCATAGTGAGCAATCAGCTGATCCAGCATCGAAACCAGTTCCATTCCACCCTTGATGGTTTTACCCTGATTAAGCATCACGGCAACCTCCTTCGCCCTTTTCAGGATCTCCTCAATCCAGTTGGAAGATTCATCAGTCATAATTCAAAGTTCCCCCTATAAAAGCACCGGTTTTTGACGCATTGAAGAATTTTACTTTAGGATGTTGTTTTATGTACAGTTCAAGATCCTGACGGTAGTAACGGAAATTTTTTGAAGTTTTCAGAATCTTTCCGTTGGTACCCTTGACCTCAACCTCGTCGCTCTCGTCTAAAATCATAAGCAGTTTTCCAAGCTTACTGTCATAACCTGCATGCCTTGCCTCCTCCGAGAAGGCAAAGTCAAAACCGAAAAGAACTACGTCACTCATGCCCATTCTTACCGCCAGATCGACAGCACAGTGCGCCACCGTACCGGATGAGAACAGTCGGCCATGGCGTTTGATTTCATCAAACTGCTTATACATCGAGGAATCACAATAGAAAATGTAGCGTTTATCAAACAGTTTGATAAATGATTCTGGAATGCTTGGCGAATATACCAGCTTTTCATCTTTACCAACTTCTGTGCAGATTACATCCGTGGTAATTCTGGAATCAATACTGACCAGATAATCAATTCTGATATTGTTTTCATGCATAAATTTCGACGCGGTATCCACAGCAATAAAAACATGATCAGGTTCGGCAGCCAGTAGTCTGAGTTTATCAACCGACTGTTCCAGAGACGGTCCCGGAGCAATAACCACGGCTTTTTTCCCTTTGGCGCTGTTAAACAGTTTGGTTACATCCTGACCATTTTTAATATAAGAAATATTATGACGGATCTGTTCAATAATTCTGGCTTTTTCCTCTGCAAAGCTATCCATGGCATAGGATAAATCCAGGTATCCCTCAAGATGTTCAGCCAGCATCCGGTTCTGTTCATCACACATCAGAACTTCCGGATAATATATAACATTTGGAACTTTTACTTCCCACTGGTCGTTTTCGTAAATCCACCTGATTTTAGGATTATCCAGAGGAAAATCAACCACAGACAGCAGAATTTTAAACAGCGCCAGATTCAGAATATGAAAGTTTATCTGATTGAGTTGTTTGAAATTATCCAGCAGGTAGTTGCCGAGATCTCCAAGACCGTGACCGTAGACATCAACAGTTGTTATTGCAGGATTTAATTCAGCACACATCTGCTCCATCTGAAGCACAACATCATGTCTGGATGTCAGCTGAATTCCGTTAACAGTTACTGTAGACTGCTTTCCATTAACAATCTGACAGTCGAGTTCCTCCGTTGCTGTATCCGGACAGGCTTCAACCAGTTCAGCAAGACGGGGATAATTTTTCCGTAACAGTTCAATATTACGGTCAAAAAGACTTTTTTCTTCCATGTGAGGGATATCCAAATATATTTTTATCGTCACGACTCTTCAGTCAGTAAAATGACCAAAGCACACTACCCGACTTTATAACACAGATATTGGAAAAATACAGATACCCACATATCATTTTGACTCAATACAACTTAATTCACCACCATAATTCAGCGTTCGTGTTTGCAACCTTCCCGACCATATAACAAGCCTATGACAGTCAAACTTGAAACCTGTTGTTTCTGAATTATCCTGTTTTCCGAAAAATATGCTGTTTTACCCGGAAATTGAAGCATCCGGCATTTTAAGCACCAGACACTCCTTTCCGTAGAAAGAGACTCCAAACTGGATAATTCTCCGGTATTCACGCTCTTTAAATTCGCGGTCGTAGTTTTTATTTCTGATCTGTTCAAGCGCAGTTCCAGCCGCGCTTTTAAGTTTTGATAGTTCTCTTCCGTCAGCTTTTTTTAGTTCAAGGATCACGGCTTCTCTCCTCATCAGGTTATCGATAATGATATCAGGATAGCCGTCACCCTGCTCAATCTGTGACTTTACATCGAGATCATCGTCAGAAGTTATGGAAAGCACTCCTGAAAGGAACATATGGTAGTAATACTCATGTCCCGGATCTCTCACGCTGATAAACTTCCTGAGCATGTTATTCATGATGTTCTGTGCCTGTTCACTGTCCCCATTTAGCAGTGCATCCCTGAGTATAACGGCTTTTTCCAGCCATTGCGGGTTACTGCCGCTGAAAATTATCTCCGCTTTATCAGAAAAGCATTCAAGGACCTCCCTGTTGGGAATTCTGACTGATACTCTTTTGGTTTCTGAAGGATTGCTATCCTTCGCTACTGTCAGATATCCGGTATAAAGCATCAGCGTTGCGAAATTATTAAAATCAGTATGTGAGGAAATCGAAGGATAAGAGGTAAACTCTCTGAGGGTGATTTGCTCATTGTTACCATCCAGCAAACTCTGTATGCATTCCGTCCCCTTTCGGCCAGGATTCTTCATGCAGAGCTCTATGATGTCATTACCACTGGAATTTGCCCAGTAGTTCTGCGGCTGAAAAGTAGCAGGATCCCTGCTTCTAAGCGCGTAAACCATAAAATTGAGCACACTCCAGGGGCACAGCATATCGTTTCCGGCAAAGTTATAACCGTCATACCACTCAAGGACGTCATGAATACGGTTTTCCATACCGCTCTGTTTTAGAAGATTTTCCGTTTCCTCTCTGGTAAATCCGATAAATCCGGATAAAAAACGATCCTGAATACCGAATGTCATATAATTGTTGAATCCGGTGAAAATACCCTGATGGGAAATTCCAAGACATCCGGTTATAAAGCCCTTGAATATATTCTCACTGTTATCTTTCAGCGCCGAACTCAGGATCCCGCGGATAATTCTAAGCAGATCGTCATAATAGCCGTTAACTTGTGCTTTATGCAATGGAACATCATACTCATCAATAATAACGACAGCCGGTTTATCGAAAGTCTTTTTCAGGCACTGAGCCAGGTTTGCTAAAAAATCCAATATCAGGTTGATGTTGGTTCCGTCAAAGTTTCCATCACTTCTGAAAACAGGAGTTTTTCCGGCATTCAAATCCCGAATCTGTTTCAGAAATAACACGTCCAGTTCATCCCGTCGGGTAAGAAAATCAAATTTTTCAGCAAGCTTGGCAAATACTGCTATTATTCTGTTTACAGCCTCCTGATAATTTTTACCATCCACATCCTTGAAAGATATACTGATAACTGGATATCTGCCCATATACTTATCGCAGAATTCTTTATTTTTATAGATCGCAAGATTTTTAAAGAGTTGGTCAGGTCTGCTTCTGTCACATGGATTTTGATAATTCATTTCCAGAAAGCATGACAACATACTCATGGTAAGAGTTTTACCGAATCTCCTCGGTCTTAGAAGCAACGAAATCTCCCCGTTGCTGATAATTTTCTCAAAATTATCTATCCCTATCGGAAAGTTTTTTTCAGATAATGACTGCTTTGTTCCCATATTCTTCCCTTAAAACGCATAACCGTCATGAAATAAATTCTTCTCTGCATATAGTTAATCTAAATGCAACATATAACATATGAAGAATCTTAAATTGAGCGATTCTACCGGATAATCAATTGCTTGTTTTGCGGCTGTTCTTCCTCTTTGTTTTAAACAACAGTTTATCACAATCATGGCACAAAAACTGAACCACAATAGCAAAATAAACAGCACAGCACCAGGCGGCAGTCAAAAAAACGACGGCATTAAAAAGTACCGTCAAGAAAAGGGAATTCACCTATGGATTAGTGAATATAATCAAACAGCGAGGTTCCGGTCACATAGTTGAATGAAGTCATCGCCATCTGAAGGTAAGTCTGGGTTTTGGTTAAATCTGTGGTCACCTCGTACAGATCTACTTCAGAAATAGTAGCCTTAGCCTCTTTCTTAACATCAGAAATCTCACAGTTGGCATTTATTATATTATCCAGAGTGTTCTGGCGTGCTCCGATTGATGTCATGGTCGTATTGACAGACAGCTGGGTATTTCTGATTGATACCTGTGTCTGCGAAAGAATATTGTTAACTTCACTTCTGGTTTTATCACCATTGTTGTAATCATCAATAGCGGCAATGGCCTTACCGATGGTATTCAATACATTGTCATTGGTGGCGGTAGCCAGGTTGAAGAAGGTGGTAGGGGTATTTTCGGGAATACTATCTAGATTGAAATTCTCTAGATTAAAATTCAATCCGTTGAAATTAAAATTCTTTGCCCCGGTAGCAAATTTTGCAACTTCAGCACCAGTATAATCATTTACGATATACTCTGTTCCACTCTTGGTAAGAGTATACTTATTTTTATTAGGATCATCAGTTTTATAGTTTTTGTTATCGTATTGATTTGCCATATATAATATACACCTCCAATCTCGTAATTTGTTTTATATGGTACTTGACATTTACAATCATTATAGTATAATATTATATATTCTTTCTATTATTGTATATAAAGGAGTGTGCAATTATATGTATTATGAAATCAAGAATTCTGAAGATCATAGC
>ONPL01000088.1 GCA_900319705.1 uncultured Pseudomonadota bacterium
CAACAGAAAAAAAATCGCAAGAGAGGCTGTACAGCAGATAATTGATACCGGATATGCTGAAGCATATATGGATAACGAGACAATCTGCTCAGTTTACGCTTACGGTCTGTGTTTTTGCAAAAAAACATGCTCTGTTGCAGTTCAGAAACTTAAATAAGCTGCAGTTTCAGTCTGGTTGTTAATACTCTGCCGACTGCTGTAATGAGAGCCGTTGCCACAATCATCTTCAAGGTTGGCATGCGGTTGAACCATCATTCCTGCGTAAATGTTGCCGTTGACGATTAAGATGGTTATGGGATAATGACAATCATAGAACCTCTCTGTGCTTCATCTCACCATCTGTCCGAACGTATATTACATCAATAAAATAAAAAAATCAGGAAACATCCCTGACGGATTTTTCCTGACCTTATGTAATGATCTATTTTGATTTCTCCCGGCAATACTTACCGCTGCTGTTCACCGGAGAAATATTTTTTCTAATAGTCCTTTATTTCATTAGGTTCAAGCTTGTGGAACGAATCAGGAACCGGGACACTAGGATCTACAGCATAATAACGATCGTCACTGTCAACGTAAACGTCATACTTTGTGCTTACCTTGAAGTGTTCCCCGTCCTTGTCCGTGTAGTCATTCTGCTCTTTAATCGTATCGCTTATAGCCTCGTTGACCTTGGAATCCACACTTTTTTCCTCACGAGGAAGCTCACTGATTCTTTTCTGCTCGGCGGCAATTTGGTCGCTGATCTGTTCCCACGCAATGACAATGCCACGGTTTATAGCATCTCTGATTCTGTTTCCGTAATAGTTTGACAGCATAAACCAGTCAGGATACCAGTGCGAGTTCAGGGCTACAATCTGAAACAGTTCATAATTTCGGTTGAAATCATTCTCGGACGCCGCATAGTAGGAAGTAACCTCGCCGTACCAGTTCTGATCACGAACAATCATGTAAGGCGGCACCTTGGTAAGGTACTGCGTGCCAAGAGTTGAAACTATATGTTCCGAATACGTTGTTACTCCGTTATTAAGAACCACATTGCCTCTGAATCCTGTCATTTCGGCAAAAATATTTTCCAGTTTGACAGGAGTTCTTGTATTTGCATTGATATATTTTATCGTAGTATCAGCCTGCTTCCGAAGTAAAGGAACAACAATGTTTTTGTAGGAGCGTTCCTGCTCCGGCATCGGCTTGTAATTCATATTCACCGCATACTGACCTCTTATGTTCAATACATAGCGAAGATAGCCCTCGGCTCCGTTGTACGGCAGATAATTGAATCTTTTGGCAAAATTGCATCCCTGGTTATTATTAGGAACATTATTCAATCCGAAATTACTGGCCGAAGAAGTACCCCAGGAGAAATTTTCAGGAGTTGAGAAAATAATTGAAGTATTGCGGTCCGGGCTCATAACTTCAACATATGCATATGCAATGGTCGCGGCGCTGCACATCTCCCAGTTGGAACCTATTGATACAGTCCATCCTTCAGGCAGAAACACACTCATAATCTTGACCCCTTTATTAGGATCGATGACAGAGGTATATTTAAAAGATCCAAGATTTGACTTCTGCTGCATATTCTGATGCATTGAAGGCATTATCCCGCCCGCCTGCTGCGATAGAGCTCCGCTGATGCCTGCAGGATTCTGCATGGACATGGTATTCACATTGGCTTCAGGCAGGGAATACCATGAACCTTCCTGCTGCAGACCTATGTTTGCGGTATTGGACAGTTCAGGCTGCTGCACCCTGCCGTTATTCGTATTCAGGTTTAATCCCTGTTCATTCAAAGGAATAATTGTCTGCGGTGTTTTTTCAGCTTTGGAATTCTGTGCATTGGCTGTCTGGATTGCAGATGCTCCGGGGATAATGCCGCTCAATTCCGTTTTTTGGTGTTCAGCCTGGCTGACACCGTAGCCGGAAATCATTAATGCGGAAATCAGTACTGCCGAACTTTTCAAATGAAATTTCATATTGGATGTCTCCTTTTAACCTGTAAGGATAAATTATTGCTAAACCTGTTGCCAATGCTTTCATTATCCATTTTATCCGCCCGGCAATTTGTGATATTAACAGTAAAACAATAAAGATGATGAACGAATTATATTTAGTTATTTGTGGCCTTTCGCTGTTTAGTGTGAAGCTTTTCCTGAATCTACGTTCCTTTTGTCTTTTCCATTACTGTCTATCCTGTGCAGAGCATTGAGCCTGAACTCCGGTTTCCCATGAATATTTCCGTTACCGGAGGAATTTGTAGTGATATATCATTTAAATATGACGGGCAATAACGTAAAACACGTATAACAAAATATTATTTATATAAATATATTATATTTGTGACATTTAGCAGAGATTTCTTTTGAAAAATATGTTATGATGCCCCTGCTTTCAAAGATGAGGTCCCCTCGGGAACTGAACCGAAATTTTATTTGCAGCTGGAGCAGATCATGGCAAAACGTATCTTTACTCAGAAATATCCTTTTTTTCCAATGATCAGGGGCCGGGTACCTATCCATACCGGTGATATCGTTGCCTTCGGCAGTTACAGTTTTACTGCTGACGGAAAAAAATATCCTATTCTGTGGCATGTTATTATTGGAGGCTGTTTCCCCGAGTGTGTCTGCATGAAGCTGATTTCTGTTTTCGGCGTTGATGCAGTTGCCTATTCCGACCGTGACCGCTGCACCTGGAAGGATTCCGGTTTAAGAAAATGGCTCAACACCGATTTTTTCATCAGTGCTTTTACCGATGAGGAAAAACAGCTGATCTGTGATAAGAAGCATCCGTCGGAAGATGACTACCGGTTTGATGAGTGTAAAGTCGACGGTGATCCGGTTTCAATGCTGAATGATTTTGATACCGGTACTTTTCTTGAGGGTGACAGCAACTACTGTCATGCCACTCCGTATGCTGCACGCATGATGAACATTGAGGAGGATCCTGCACCGCTTTACATTGATGTAAGCATTCCAACCCACAACGGAATAAGAATTGATGATCCCGAGCTGCCACCCGGTTCTGAACCGACCGGAACTACCTATGAGCGTAGACGCAGTGCCGACTTTTTCTGGGTACCTCCGGCAAATTTCACTCTTTCCGGACTCTTCCGCGATCCTGATCCCGCCGAGCAGAAACCTGCGGAGCCCCTTGATTGTGTTGACAAGGTGGCAGTGTGGCTTACTGATGCCACTCCGACCTATGAAGTCGATGATCATTATGTGTTGCAGGAATACAAGAGCGTCGGAGTCCGCAGACATTTTCGCAGCATCAGGCACAAGGCCCTGGCCCGACCGGTAATCAATCTGTTCTACCGCCCGTCGGAGGAGGAAAAGAATCATCCTTTTGCCGACAGCTGTCCGAGCTTTGATCGCAGTGAACTGGAGTTTGTTTTCAGCCACACGGCAGGACTGGAAGGTTATTCTTTTGTCTGATTTTTTAAACTGAACTGATAACGGTAAATTCAACGGAATTTTTATGAAAATTATTCACACCTCAGACTGGCATCTCGGCTGTGCACTTGATTACTACAGCCGGGAATATGAACACAGATGTTTTCTTGATTTTCTGGAGCGGACGGTTAAAACCGAACAGGTTGATGCACTGATTGTGGCCGGGGATATTTTTGACACCGCCAATCCGGCGGTTGACAGTCAGAAGATGCTCTACAGCTTTCTTATCCGCCTTTACAGCAGCTGTCCGCAGCTGCAGGTGATCCTGACCGCCGGCAATCATGACTCCGCCTCCCGTCTCGGGGTGGCCGGGGGACTGCTGGAGTTTGTCAACTGTCATGCGGTTACCAGGGTTGAGTTCGAAGAGAACGGCAGACCACTGCTGGAGCGCCTGGTTTTTCCGCTTAAGGATCACAGCGGGAAGATCTGCGCCTTCTGCGGGGCGGTGCCCTTTATCCGCAGAGCAGATCTGCCGGCACAGTATGCTGAAGGTGAGCATTATCATGAAGATCCCTTCGCCAACGCGGTTTATGCTCTTCACCGGCAGCTGCTTGAACTGATGAAAGGCATGGCGCAGAACGGGGAGAAACTTATTGTTATTGATCACACCGCGGTAGCCGGCGGCAGTATCAGGGAGGAGGATTCGGAACATCAGATCACCATCGGCAGTCTTGAAAGCATTCCTGCAGATCTGTTTGACGGTTTTGATTATGCGGCCCTCGGTCATATCCACAAATATCAGAAAATTACCGAAGAACCGTGCCTGAGCGTCTACAGCGGCTCTCCGATCCCGGTTTCCTTTGCCGAAATCAACTATCACAACGGTTTCGAGCTTATCACGATTGATGACAGCGGTGCACTGTCGCAGCAGCATATCGAGGTGCCCAGAACGGTACAGCTGCAGCGGATCCCGCAGCAGGCGCAGGAGCTTGACGAGGTGATCCGTCAGCTTGAACAGCTGCCGGAGAAAACCGCCGACAGTGAAAGCGATCCCTTTATCGAGGTACAGTTCCTTTCCGACGGATTTGAACCCAGGGCACTGGAGAAAATCAAGGCGGCGGTGGCAGATCGGGCGGTGCGGCTGTTCAGAGTGGAGCGAAAATCCAGAAATACATCGCAGCAGAGCGGGGATGAACAGAGTTCCGGTATTACTGCTGTTGAGGTGGAACGGCTTGATCCGGTAAGTGTCTTCAGCCGGTTCTACCGCAGTCAGACCGGCAGTGACAGTGTGCCGGAGGAGCTGAGCCGGGAATTTATGCAGATCCTGGATGAAGTAAGACAGAACGAGCAGTAACAGCAGCAGAAATTTTTTGAGAACATTGTAAAGAAGGGAAAATACCTTTATGAAGATCCTTGCAATACGCGGCAAAAATCTTGCCTCAATCTCCACCTCTTTTGAAATCAGTCTTGATCAGGGACTGCTTGGTCACAGCGGTCTGTTTGCCATCACCGGGGATACCGGTGCCGGAAAATCCACCATTCTTGATGCCATGACCCTGGCAATCTACGGTAAAGCGGTACGCTTTGACGGGATCGGAAAAGCCGATACCAGAAATGAGCAGGACAGGGAAAATAAGGATTCGATCCATATCGGAGATGTCCGTAATATTCTTTCCCGCGGACAGACCAGCGGTTCCGCCGGGGTGGATCTGCTGGCGGATGACGGTAAAAAGTACCGCTTCACCTGGTCGGTTAAACGTGCCCGCAATAAACCTGACGGAACTCTGCAGCAGGTTGAACGGGGAATTATGGTGTGGGACGGCAGCACCTGGCAGCCTGTGGCATCCAGCATAAAAGATGTGAGCAACCGTATCAGTTCCATTGTTAATCTGAGCTGGGAGCAGTTCCGCCGCATGGTGCTGCTGCCCCAGGGTGATTTCGGGGCCTTTCTTGAGGCTAAACCGACAGAACGTGCCAGACTGCTGGAAACCATCACCGGTACCGCCATCTACTCCGGGGTGGCTGAAGCCGTTAAAGAGCACCGGAAGCAATGGACACAGCGCATTGCAGAAAAACAGGCGCTTATCGATAATTTCGGTTCGGTGAATGAAGAGGAGCTGGCGGCGCTTGATCAGCAGATTGCACAGAAAACCGCCGTGATGCAGGAGGGTGAAAAACTGCTTGAACAAATCGGACAGTTCAACCGTCTGCACGGACAGTACACCGCCGAACGTCAGAATCTGCAGCAGGCACAGGAGACGGTGGGCCGGATCAGCAGCTGGCTGGAAGAGAACCGGACACTGCAGGAGTCGGTTGAACGTTATGACCGGCTCAAGTCCGGAGAACTTCCGCTGAACAGTTTCATCAGCGCCGACAGAGCTCTGCAGCGCAGTCTTGCCGATGAAAGCAGAACTGCTGCCGACATTGCGGTACAGCAGGAGAAACATTCCGCGCTGGAGTGCAGACGTGCCGAATGCTGCAGCGCACTTGAAAGCTTCAGAGGTGAGAAGCAGAAAATCGAGGCGCAGATCCGTGAGGCTGAAAAAATTCAGATCAAGGCGGAGGAGAACTGCAGAGCATTAAGCCTGGCGGAAGCAGAGCAGAGTAAACGCACCGCCGAACGCAGTGAAACCGCTGCACAGCACATTGAGTGCAGCAGAGAACTTGAAAAATGCCGCAGTGAGCTTGAAAGCGCGCAGCAGTACTGTGAAAAACACAGTGAATTTAAAGACTGCTGGCAGAACGGTCAGCTCCTGGCGCAGCGCATGACTGAACTTCTGGAGCAGTACGGCAGACGCGGTGAGGTTGCAGCTCAGATCGGTGCGGCGCAGCAGCAGCTTAAACTGCAAGAGAGTGAACTTGCGTCAGTACGCGCAAGGAAAACTGAATTTGAATCCCGGCTGCAGCAGCTTGCACAGCAGAAAAACGAACTGGAAAAAGCCCTTGCCGCCTGCAGTGAAACTGAACTCAGAGCCGCCATGGAGAAGAAGAATACCGTTGCCGCCGACTTCCGTGTTCTTACGGCCCACGGGGCAACCATCAGACGAGAGCTTGAAAGTCTTGCCGCCGGCCGGGAAAAACTGTGCCGTGAGCAGTTGCGTGAACAGCAACTCAGTGCTGATACAGCTGAACTGGAAAAACAGTGTACAGCCGGTCAGGCGAAGATTGAGGGACAGGAGGATCTGGTGCGTGACATTGAAGTCTCCATCGGTCTTGCCGCCTACCGTGATCTGGTGAAGGAGGGTGAGCCGTGCCCGCTGTGCGGCAGTACCGTACACAACCCGGGTGTCTTCAACTCTAAGTCCGTTGATTTGATGAAGCTGGCGGAGGAACATCTTAATCAGTATAAAAAAGAGCAGAAAAAACTCGAGAAAAAATTCGAGAAGCTTAAAACCGAACTTGCCGCCCTGCAGGCCTCAAACAAATCTGCTGCCGATGCCAACGCTTCGCTCAGCGCCGGTCTGAACCGGCTGCAGCAGGAATGGAATGAAACCTCCTCGGACTATGCTGAACTTGCATGGAGGGAGGATCCCGGCAGTGAAACTGCTGTTCCTGAATTTATCAGGATCAGTGATGAGCTTGAAAAACTGCAGCAGCGCAACAGTCAGTACCTGGCGGAACTGGAGCAGAAGCTGGCTGAAGTTAAAAAAATCAATGAAGAACTCAAAAAGAATTCGGAAATGATCCAGAGAACCGCAGAGGAGCTCAAAGAGGTGGAAAACGGGATCAGCAGTGCTGAAAGCGCAAAAAATACCGTAATGCAGCAGCTGAGTTCCCTTGAGGCGCAGCTTGATGCAGCTCGGCATAATATTGAAGCCGCGGTCAAAGCGCTGACTGAAACCGGCGGTGCAGGACTTTCCGCCATGGTTTCATCAGATCCGGCCGAACAGGAAAACTCCCGCAGCAGGATCGCCGCCTGGCGTTCCGGCTGTGACAGCTACGGTGAATGTCTGCAACGGGCCCGGGAACTGGATAACCGGGTGCAGGTGCTGACCGGGGAATGTGAAGCTCTGGCCGGCAGACTGGCCGCCTGTGAGCATTCTCTCAAGGAAAGTACCGAGCGGGTTGAACTGCACAGAAAAACCGGTGATGAATATACCGCACAGATCAGTCAGCTCCTGAACGGCGATACGGTGGAGGAGGCCGGTCGTAAAATCGCGGAGCGTCAGCAGCAGCTTGATAACGCTCTTGAAGCCTGTGACAGTGAAATAAAAGAGGCGGCCGCCGCTCTTGCCGCTCTGGAAGGCTCCCTTGAGCGCATCAGAACCCAGAGTGCCGAGCAGCGCGCAACTCTTGAGAACGCTCAGCATAAACTGCAGGAATTTCTTGATGAACACGGTCTTTCCGACCGGTCGGAACTGGAGGAGATCATCGGAACTGATCCGAAGACGGTGGAAAACAGCCGCATTCAGTATCAGAACAAAAAGGATGAACTCAATGCCGCCGCCGGAGCAGTGGAGAATGTAACCGGAAGGGTGGAGGAGCTGGCGCGGCAGAACAATGAACTGCTGTCACAGTTTGAACCGGCAGCGGTGCAGGATGATCATCTTGACAGCTCCTGGTGTGATCTGCAGAAACAGCAGCAGGAGGAGCTGGGCCGTTCACTTGAGCAGGATAAAATCTCCCGCGGGCAGATGACAGATCTGCTTGCCCGAATTGCCACCGCCCGCAGGGAAATTAAAAAACTGGAGGATGAGTCCTACTGGATTTCCAGACTTGATGAGCTGTGCCGAGGCAGCAATCTGGTTAATTACGTGCAGGATCTGGTATTTACCAGACTGGTGGAATTTGCCAATTTGCATCTGGCCAGAATGATCCCGCGCTATACCCTGAAGACCGATGATAAAAGACGTCTGTCGCTAATTCTGGTGGATCATAACCAGGCTTCTTCGGAAAGACCGGTCAATACCGCCTCCGGAGGTGAAAAATTTATTGTATCCCTGGCGCTGGCGGTGAGTCTTGCCGATTTGTCGGGAACCGGTGTTTCGGTTGATACCCTGTTTATCGACGAAGGTTTCGGTACTCTGGACCGGCAGAACCTTGACAAGGTGATCAAGGCGCTGGAAAGCTTCCACTCCCGCGGCAAACAGATCGGGATTATCACCCATGTTGATTCAATCATCGATCAGATGGATGCTAAAATTGAAGTTAAGCGCAGAAACGGCAGCGGCTTCAGTGAGGTGTTCGTGCCGGTGTAGGGTCCGGAAGGTGCAGCAGTTCCTTTTTACCTGGCA
The DNA here is from genome assembly GCA_900319705.1 of uncultured Pseudomonadota bacterium. Lineage (GTDB taxonomy): Bacteria > Pseudomonadota > Gammaproteobacteria > Enterobacterales > Succinivibrionaceae > UBA2804. Next base: position 8,627 of record ONPL01000088.1, read on the forward strand.
GTGCAGGTGCAGCTGCACTGATGGTTGGATTTAGTGCTGCAGGTGATTTTTTAAACCGTGGAAAGGCGGAGTTTTCTAACATGCAGAATGACAGATCAGAAGAATCAATTAAGCCGGTGACGGTACCGAATAAAAATCCGCAGACGGCGGAAACGGATAAACCGGGCAAAGGCGAAGAACCCGCGCAAACAACGGAAGCCAGCAGAAAGGGAAGGATAATTCCCGCGGAACGACAGCTCCGGCTGCAATGTCCGCATTATTGCACTTCCTGCTGCAGGAACTGTGTCTGTGTATTAATAAGGGGATGTTATGAATGTTGAACCTTCCTCTTTTTTCTGCGCTGATACGCAGGAAAAAGTAAATCTGTCCCGCCGGCGCTACGGGATGCCCGCCAATATAACCATTTCGGCCAAGGGTAATGCCGGCTGTGCACCGGTAATTATGATTCAGACTTCTGATCTTGACCGGATGGACTGCCGTCATCTGCTGACAATGTCGGTAGCCGATAAAAAAACTTCCGGTGAACCTGGAGATTTGTCTGAATCAGATCTCAGGTATTTTGAACGCTTTATCGATGCCAACAGGAAACTCCTTCTTCGCTACTGGAATGAGGGTGAGTCAATGTTTATTGATGATGTGATTGAAGCGCTGAAGTTTGATGTTTGATGTTTGATTTCTCACATCTGGAAA
>ONPL01000145.1 GCA_900319705.1 uncultured Pseudomonadota bacterium
TTCCTATAAAAAGTTAAACCTTATTGAAAAAAGAAAAGGTTGGATTGTTGATTTTAAACAATCTTAAATAGCATCAAAGGTTATTATGGAGCGTTTACAAAAACTATGTTGAAATATGCAAGAATCGCCTTACTGGTGGTATGTTCCGTTATCGGATTTATGGTGGCTTTCATGATTATAGTGTGGCGCCCCTTCAATCCGAAGAACACCTATATTGTAACCCGCTATTTTCTGGCTCCGGTGGTCAGACTGATCGGGATCAAGGTGCATATCAACTATCCGGATTTTCTTAAAAACTATGCGGGAAAGGGGGTGGTTTACGCGGCAAACCATCAGAGCAACTGGGATATTGTGACTCTGGCCGACTGTGTTCTGCCTGGAACGGTAGCCATAGGGAAAAAGAGTCTGGTGTGGGTTCCTCTGTTTGGGGTGGTGTATTTTCTTTCAGGTTGTGTCCGTCTTGATCGAGAGAACAAAACCAAAGCCATGGCAACCATGAACAAGGTTTCCGAAGATCTTACCGCGAACCGTTACTCGATCTGGATTTTCCCTGAAGGCACCCGTTCAAAGGGTAAAGGACTGGGCAAATTCAAAACAGGCCCGGTGCTGACTGCCTCACAGGCAGGGGTTCCTCTGATCCCGATTGTTGCCTCCAGTTATATCAATAATTTTGATATGAACCGCTGGAACAACGGACATCTTATTATGGAATATCTGGAGCCGATTGTTTATCCTTCCTTTGATCTCAAGAACCGGGAGGATGTGAGGGAGCTGAAAAAACGAACCAACGATCTGCGGGAAAAGTTTGTGGCAAAAATTGCGGAACTTGATGAAAAGGTCAGGGTAATGAATGAGAAGGAGGGGGTAACCCCGGTGATTATACCTGAAGCCGCAGCTACTGAAGAAAAGCAGGACAGTTCCGCCGGACAGTAGTCCGTTTTGATCCGGATAATACACAATGAAACAGAATAAAGAACCGCGGACCGTACCGGTACCGCGGTTCTTTATTTCTCAAATAAGACTGTCAATATCAGATTGTCTTGAATTCAACTCCGCCGGTGATGTTTTTCAGCTGGCGGTAGCGTTCGCGGCAGGCCGGAATGGATGCTGTTTCGGTATCTGCAATGAAATCCACTATAAGATCACATCCGAGTTCGGTTTCGGTGTACTGCGTTCTTCCTAGCTGCAGGTTTACCAGTACACTGCTTCCAGGCATGAAGCCGGATCCGATAACCACCGGACTCAGCGAACAGTTCGGATCTGTTGCAGCGGCACAGGGAATGAATCCGTCGGTGGTCCAGATCTTTTTTGACAGAGCGGTAAAATCGTTACGGTCGGCTACCATAACGCAGATCCTGCTTCCTGCCGGCAGACTGCGGAACAGCCGGACACATTCGGCAGCTGCTGTGTCGTAAAGACGGCTTCGATCGTCGCCGGTTATCTTGTAAAACAAAGCTCGCAATTATCAGGCTCCTTTCCGCTCTGTTCTGGTTACCACGTAGCGCAGCAGAAGTTCGAGCGGTCTGCCGGTACTGTATTTATATCCGCGGGAGTTCCAGGCGGTTCCGGCAATATCGAGGTGGGCCCACGGAGTATTCCCGGTAAATCTGCTGAGAAAAGCCCCTGCGGTTACCGGGCTTGCTTCACGTCCGGCACTGTTGGAGAGATCTGCAAGTTTACTGTCGATCAGCTCCTGGTATTCTTCATTAAGAGGCAGTCTCCAGGCCGGATCACCGGTTGCATCGCCGGCTGCGAGCAACTCCCTGGCAAGAACGTCGTCGGTACTGATCAGTCCTGAAGCAATATGTCCGAGAGCGATGATACATCCGCCGGTCAGAGTTGCAAGATCGATCATTGCCTGAGGTTTGAAAGTATCCCTGGTGTAGGACAGCGCATCGCACAGAACCAGTCTTCCCTCCGCATCGGTGTTCATTACTTCGATGGTGGTGCCGTCCCGTGAAACAATCAGATCTCCCGGACGGTAGGCGGCTGCATCCGGCATGTTCTCCGCGAAGGCGGCAACGCCGACCACGTTGATTTTCAGATCGAGTCTGGCTATCGCCTCCATCAGAGCGATTACCACGCAGGCTCCGCATTTATCATATTTCATTTCGTCCATGCCTGCGGCAGGCTTCAGTGACAGTCCGCCGGAGTCGAAGGTCAGACCTTTGCCCACAAATGCCAGAGGAGCTTCATCAGAACCGGCCCCGTTATATCTGATTACGCACATTTTAGGAGGATTGGCCGAGCCGCTGCATACCGCCAGGTAGGCATTCATATTTTCCTGCAGCAGTTCCTCTTTTCCCATAATGCTGACTGAGAGTTTTTCATAGCGGGAGGCAAGAGACTCCGCCACATCTGCAAAGTAGGAGGCGTTACCCAGATTTCCAGGGGTATGCTGAAGATTGCGGGCAAAGTCCACAGCTTCCTTGGCAACAATACTGCGCTGCAGCAGCGTTTCAGAAAGAGGCTCCTGACTGTAGAATGAGATTTCCGGTTCATAGGCTTCATCCTTTTTGGATTTAAACCTGGTGTACTGGTAGTTCTGGAATCCGAATTCTGAAATAAAGGTTGCAGCGGCGGTGTCAGCGTCAGCTGCAAACATAAAGTCGGCAAGAGCAATCGTGACCCTGTTGAATTTCTGTGATTTAAGATGGGTGAAAACTGCTTTGATCAGACCTCTGATTTTGAAATTTCCTGCTGTATCCCCGGTTTTTCCGGTACCAACCAGAAGAATATTGCGGCAGATGCCGGGTCTTTCAGAAACAGTCAGCTGTCTGATTTCCTTGAAATTTCCTGAAAAGGTCTTTTCCTCCACCGCCTGGGTGATGAGCTTTTTCAGACTGTCGGGAAGAGAGCTGAAAACCGAACCTGTTGAACCAATACCTGCACCGATTACAAGACAGTCCGCGGTGGTTCCTGACAGACCGTCTTTCAAGACTGAAAATTTCATGTTTTGCTCCATTAGGGTAATCACAACTGCTGACTATTATACCATTGTTGTGCTGTCGGTATGACAGGAAAAAGAGGTCCGGCCAGGATCAGCAGACCGGACTGAAAAAAGGAATATTTGAGAACTTTTATATATTGTCTGAGGTTGGCGAAAGCTGCGGGGCAAGGAGCTTTTCTGCTGTTTTACGATCTTTCGCGAGCTGCTCCCTGAGTTCATCCAGCCCGGCAAATTTTACTTCAGATCTTATTTTCTGCAGCAGTTCGACAAAGATCCATTCACCGTAGATGTCGCCGCTGAAATCAAAAATAAAAACCTCCAGTCTTGAAGTGTCGCCGTTGACGGTCGGGTTGCTGCCGATATTCGCCATCCCGCGGTATCGGGTACCGCCGACAGTAACATATACCGCATAAACTCCGCTGACCGGTGCCACGTACTGATTGAAATTTATGTTTGCGGTAGGGAAGCCGAGTGTACGGCCAAGCTGTTTACCGTGCATCACTTTTCCCCAGATCCCGTACAGTCTGCCAAGATATGAGGATGCAAGATCAAGCCGGTCCGCCGCCAGTGCGTTTCTTATGGCGGTACTGCTTACCCGAACTCCGTTCAGAATAAAACTCGGGGTTTTTTCCACTGTGAACAGTCCGGTTTTTTCAGAGTATTCCAGTAGAACTGCGTAGTTGCCGCTTCGGCCGCTGCCAAACTGAAAATCATCCCCGATAATCAGATGTTTTACGTTTAATCTGTCAATGAGGATCTGTTCAATGAATTCCTGAGGGGAGAGAGAGGCTATCTGCTCCGAGAATCTCAGACAGAACAGATAGTCGAGATCAAGTTTGCTGAACTGATAGTATTTCTGATGAAGACTGGTAAGTCTTGGAGGTTTGCTGCCGCGGCAGAAGAACTCCTTAGGCTGCGGTTCAAAAAAGACCACTCCTGAAGGAAGACCCTGTTCAGATGCTTTCTGTCTGACCCGGTTGATGATTGACTGGTGCCCCAGGTGGATCCCGTCAAAGTTTCCTATTGTCAGGACGGTTCCGCTACTTATATCCGGGATGTTTTTAATGCCGCGAATAAATTTCATCAAAGTTCCTCGTTTACCCTTAAGTCAGCTTTTCTTATACCGCAGATTAAGCCGGTGGTGAAGTATACCGCCGCACCAAGTGAGATGAGTCCCGCCAGCCACAGAGCGCGCATTTCGATCGAAAGGTCTGCAATATATTCCACTTCAGGAAGGAGCAGGGTTATTGCCGCAGCCATGGCGGCGGCACTGATGAACAGTTTCAGCGCAAAATTACAGGTATCGCGGCTGATCTGATAGATGTTCTTGCGGTGCAGCCCTCGCGCCAGCAGCAGCATATTGATGGTACCGGATATGGCGGTTGAAAGCGCAAGTCCGATATAATCAAAAGGGAAAACCAGCGCCAGATTGAAAAATATATTGGACAGTACTGCAACCGCTGCGTATTTAACCGGTGATTTGGTATCCTGCCTTGCATAGAAACCCGGGGCGAATACCTTAACCAGCATGAAGGACAGCAGACCCAGGGTGCAGGCAAACAGACTCGCTGATGACTTTACCACATCCCCGGTAGAGAACTCACCATGCATGAAAATGGTTGCTATTATAAGCTCTCTTAAAACAATGATGCCGAACATGGCAGGAATACCGAGAAGCAGAACCATTCTTACCCCCCAGTCCATGGTTCTGGTGAATTTGGCGGTGTCGGAAAGATACCGCACCACGGGAAAGTGACGGCAGAATTACGGTACTTATGGCAATTGCAAACATTCCGAGAGGAAATTCCAGGATCCTTTCTGAATAATAAAGATAACTTATGGCTCCTGTTGCAAGGAATGAGGCAATGGTGGTTGAAACGAGAATATTGATCTGATCCACCGAAATGCCGAAGATTGCCGGCAGCATAAGGGTACGGATTTTTACAATTCCCTCGTGGTTCCAGTTGAATTTCGGCAGACCGAGCAGTTTAAGATTGATAATAAACGGCAGCTGAAACAGCAGTTGTGCCAGTCCTCCGAGGAATATTCCGATGGCAAGTCCCACAGCAGGCTGCTCAAGATGCGGACTCAGAAGAAGGGCGCAGGAAATGGTGGATATGTTGAGCAGACACGGTGACAGGGCAGGAACTGCAAACTTCTTATTGCTGTTGAGAACTGCGCCGAATATGGCGGTTATGGTTACAAACCACAGATAAGGGAAGGTGATTTTAAGCAGCAGACTGGCAAGGGCAAATTTTTCAGCTCCGGTGTCGCTGTTCAAGGAATCAACGTACCATCCCCAGCCGAAGACAGCGGCTACCACGGAGGAACCGAAAACTCCGATTATTGTGACGAGCGAGATAACTGCACCCAGGGTTCCGGTAACCATGCTGATAAAATCACGGCAGGTGCGGTGATCTTTGGCGCTGTATTCTGCCAGAACCGGTACGAATGCCTGGTTGAAAGCTCCGTCGGCGAAAAGTCTCCGGAAAAAATTCGGGATCCTGTTTGCAAAGAAGAACACGTCGGCGGCAAGAGATGCACCAAGCAGATTTGCAATTATTACGTCACGCACCAGTCCGAGAATTCTTGAAAGCAGTGTTGATGCGGAGACGATCATTCCTGATTTGAGCAGATTCTTCTTTTTCTGCGGTTTGTTTTCTGTATGTTCTGTCATATGTACTCCCGGAGCGCTATTATACCATCATTGCAGGTTTAGTCAGCCGGTAAATATTCGGGAAGATCTTTATTTGAAATTCTGCCTGATGTTGAAAACAGTGAATATCTGCAACGGGAAAATATTCAGTAGTGGATATGTCTGCATGTTTTGTAAGCTTGTTTGTTAATTTGTTTGCTTATTTTTAAGATAGTTAGTTTACTGTTTGTTTATTAGTTTATGAAATGAATTGATTTTGCTTATTTGTTTGCTTGTTTAATGTATTGTTAGTTTATTTAGATGCTTTAATAAACAGGTTTGTTTATTTGTTTGCTTATTTGTGGTATTGTTATGGAATAAAGAAATCAATATTGGCTTATTGTATGCTAATAAATAGGGGGCTATAAGCAAAATGTTACAGCAGGAATTAATAGAACTGGTGAATCGTATTCATCAATTCAAAGCTGAAGTGCAAAATCTGGAGGTAAAGTCTGCTCATATAGACTGTCCTAAAAAATTGTATGATACGTTGTCAAGCTTTTCCAATCAGGATGGTGGTGGAATTCTGATCTTCGGCCTCGATGAAAAACAAAATTTTGCAACTGTTGGTATTTATGATCTTCAGGATTTGCAAAAAAAGGTGACAGAGCAGTGCAACCAGATGATTCCTCCTGTCAGAGCAGTATTTACCGCAGTTGAGATTGATGGGAAAATGGTTTGTTCCGCCGAGATCCCTGCCTTGGATTTCTGTGAACGTCCCTGCTATTATTCCGGGATTGGTCGAGTGAAAGGTTCATATATCCGTGTAGGAGATGCCGATCAGCAGATGACAGATTACGAAATATATTCTTTTGAAGCTTTCAGGCAGCATGTACATGATGATGAACGATGTGTTGAAAGAGCTACTTTCGATTTTATGGATCAAAGAAAAATCGGCCGTTATATTGAGCGAATGAAAGAGGAGCGTCCTGGTTTTTCAAAGCTTTCGGATGAACAGACAATGGAAATGTTGGCAATTAGCAGAGATCAAAAACTTACTCTAGCTGCCGTACTGAATTTCGGACTTTATCCTCAGGGATTTTTCCCCCAGCTTGCGATTACCGCCATCGTTGTTCCAGGCTATGAGATTGGTGATACTGTGTATCATAGTGGGGAAAGATTTATTGATAACCGGAGGATTGAGGGTACATTGCCTGAAATGCTTACAGATGCAATGACATTCTGTAGACGTAACATGAAAAAAAGTACAATAATAGATCCGAATACTGCCGAACGGGCAGACCGGCCGGAGTATCCTATTGAAGCAATACGTGAGGCAGTACTGAATGCATTGATTCATAGAGATTACAGTCATTTTACTGAAGGTACTCCGATCCAGATTGATTTCTTTGAAGATCGGCTGGAGATCCACAGTCCGGGCGGTCTGTACGGGAGAATGACCATCGAAGATTTAGGAAAATCCAGACCTGATTTACGAAATCCTGCTTTGGCAGCAATGTCGGAATTTCTGCTTGAGACAGAAAATAGATATTCAGGGATCCCGACTATACGTCGTGAAATGGCAGAAGCTGGTTTACCTGAACCTGTGTTTCAAAATCGCAGAAATGAATTCGTAGTGATTCTATATAACAAGAGGAATGTTCAGATTGATATAAAACCGCAAAAGTGTGAAAACGGAAATAATCTGCTGGATTTTTGCAGTATTCCTAGGTCGAGAAAAGAGATTGCCGAGTATCTAGGGATCAGTACTGTATTCTATGTGATGAGAAATTACATTCAGCCGCTGCTGTCAAGCGGAGAACTTTTGATGACAATTCCGGAAAAACCGAAAAGCCGTAATCAGAAATATATAAGTAGAAAGGCAATATAAAATTTAGCTGTATTTTTTGTTACTGCTGCACAACAGAATTACCATAAGAAAAAGGCCCTTCACTGGTCCGCTGTACACAATGTGCCTTAAGCGCAGAAGGGCTCTATTACTTTGTATTATCTCATAAAATATTAAAATATCGATGAAGTGAATAAATATTTTCGATATGCATCAAAAATTATTCAGGGCCTACGCATGACCATCAGATTTATCTCTCAACTCTTCTGCTGCTTTTTGGAAAAATTTTGATTTTTATGTCGTAATCACCGCTTTTGGAATCATCGTCAATCATCCTGTTTCTTCTGCCAACCAAT
>ONPL01000071.1 GCA_900319705.1 uncultured Pseudomonadota bacterium
CGATAGGTAGATAAAAAACGCAGCTCCGGAACAGACGGCAGTCCTTCCTACCTACCGGCAAACAAAATCAAACCCGGCGGACCGGAATAACAGAATAACAAGGGATCTTATTATGAGCACTATAAACAGAAAACTCTCGGTAACATTTACAGTTCCCCTTTTTATCATTGCCTTCTTTGCCATTGCCGGAATTTACACCATGGGCAGAACCTCTGCAACCAGGGCAAGCCAGACCATCTTCTCCAGCATGCTGGAATCAAACAGCAGATATATCAGTGACTGGGTGGGAGAAAACATAAAATACGTAAAAAACTATGCAGAGCTGGTCAACAGCGACAAACTTAAAGTCAACACTCTGAGTGATGCAAGACTTTCCGGAATTGCAACCTCGGTGGTTGGATGTCTTTCACTCTCCTTCACTTCAGAAACCGACGGCAAACTCTACTCCCCGATCGCAGATCCGGATGAACTGCAGAAAAGCGGCTATGAACCGAGAAAGCGTGACTGGTATACAAATGCGGTAAAAAAGGGCGGAGCTCCGGTTATTTCCGATCCATACATTGATGCCGTCAGCCAGAAACAGATCATTACCATATCCCAGCAGGCAAAGGGCGGAGTAGCGGCAGCCGACATCACTACTGAAACCGTTTCCACACTGATTTCACAGATTAAAGTTCCCGGCAACGGCTTTGCCGTGATCACCTACGGCGACAACAACCGGATCCTGGCCCACCCTGACAGGGAGATGACAGCAAGAGGGATCAGTGAAATAGACGCAAGCCTGACCTCCGCAAAGATTTCAGAAATTATGGACAATTCAGCAGAGGGGCTCACAACCAGGATTGAATTTACCGGAGGAAAGACCATGGTGGCAATGGGAATTCCAATCAGTGCGCTTAACTGGAAAATGATCATTTTCATTGAAAGAGAGTTCTTCTACACCACCACCAACCGGATGCTGACCATTGTAAGTCTGCTTACCCTGCTGATTGCCGTTCTTGCATATTTCGGCCTTAAGATCTACGTTGCAAGAAAGATGGTGGTTCCGATCAAGGCGGTAAGACGTCATATCAGTGCACTTCGCAACGGTAAGATCGCTCTCAACTCCAAACTGGAGGTTGATTCCGACGATGAAATCGGGGATATGAGTTCATCACTGAATGATTTCCTGGAGCATCAGTACGGCAGCATCGAGCAGATCAGCGAACAGATCAGAAGCCGACATCAGTCAGCCCAGGAAAGCAGCCGCACCTTCCTGGAGAGTGTGGACTCCCAGAAGGAGAATGTCTCCTCCATGACCTCCATGTTAAGAAGCATGGATGAGCTGACCAGACACATCATCGAAAAGACCGGCATCACCCTCAGAAACATCGGTGAAATCAGCCGCACTTCGGAAAACGGCATCAGTCTGGTTTCCGAATCCAAGAACACCATGGAAAGGCTGTCCTCCTCCATCAGCACCACCGAGCAGGCCATCACCAGCACCGCCAACTATTCCGAGGAGATCGCCCACCTGTCTGAAAACATCAAGGCCATTGCCGAACAGACCAACCTGCTGGCACTCAACGCCGCTATCGAATCCGCCCGTGCAGGCGAACACGGCCGCGGCTTTGCGGTGGTTGCAGACGAGGTGCGCGGACTTGCCATCAAGACCAGGGAATCAACCGACAAGATCCAGACCACGGTTGAGGCGCTCACCGCCAGCATGCAGAGTACCATTAACAAGATTGAAACAAGTCTGGATGACTGCCGGGCATCCATGGACTGCAATGAAAGGGTTATCCGGTTCATGAACAGCATCCTCGAACAGATCAGCACCACCAACAGTACCGCCGCACAGATCACCGACTGCGCCAACGAGCAGACCAGCATGATTACCACGGTTGATCACGAAATTGAAAAAATCAACCGGGTACAGGCTGTTGTGGAGACCTCGATGAACCAGATGGTGGATACCAACCGTGAGGTGGAAAGGGAAACCAACACACTGATCGAAGATCTTCTGCAGAACCGGAAAACCAGCTGATCAAGAGACGAATTGAAACCTGATTGATCGTTCCTCTCTTTCCGACGGGCCGGCAGGGAGAATGCTCACTCACTCACTCAATCAATCAATCGATCAATCGATCAATCGATCACTCACTCGTTCTATCAATCATTTGTCCGTAGTGCCTTCACTATCGTACTGTCAGCCTGCGAAATCGACTGACAGACGGATCGTATAGCACTTACGTCACAGTAAGAACATCGCCTCCGCACCGCCCGGATCCTCCGACTGCAGCTTCACTTCAGTTACGGTTCACACCTGTGCATTTTCACTACGGAGCAAAACCGGGTTCCTCTTCTACAGTCTCACTTCTCTAATCACCCTTCTATAGACTCACTTCTCAAATCTCCTTTCTACAGTCCCTCTCCTCTCCGCTCCCCTGCACTGCCCGCCAGATTCTCTCATTGTCCCACTTGCATCCTCTGTGTCCGTACTTCACCCCGCGCCGACCTGCAGCATATCCCGCGCACCGCACAAATTCAGTTCAAAGTACGGATCCCTCTGCACCCGCGGGTTACCCGGAAAAGAACCCTTTCCGCTGATCCCGACTCCCGGAATACCATTTTTTGAACAATTAATCAGTTATTGAAACAGTGTAAAAATTCCGCTATAATTTGAAGCAGATCAAAAAGTTGATTTAGAGATTAACAATGAACACAAACTTTATTTTATCTATTCATCATCATCATCGTCCTAAATAGTCTTTCAGGATGGTGAGCTGGAAGACATTATCTTCCGGCGGGCAGATCGAAAAAAGTTGCTGAACCCTTGGAAGATAACCGCTTCCGAGGGTTTTAGTTTTTAAGTTTATTACAAGTGGGAGGAGCTGTTCACCGCAAGGGGGCAGCCAGGATAGTTATGAGTAGCAATCGTTTAAGAATAGCAATGCAGAAATCCGGCAGATTAAGTCAGGATTCACAGGATTTATTGAAGAGCTGCGGCTTGAAGATCAACAAGCGCGAGGATCGTCTGATCGCTCACGTGGAAAACATGCCGATCGACATACTGCGCGTACGTGACGACGATATTCCGGGGCTGGTAATGGACGGCGTGGTTGATCTGGGGATCGTAGGCGAGAACGTACTGGAGGAGACCAGACTTGAGCGTGTGGCTCTGGGACTTAGAACCGAATTCAAGACTCTGCGCCGTCTTGACTATGGTGACTGCCGTCTGTCACTGGCAATTCCGACCGAAGAGGTTTGGCACGGAGAAGTGTCTCTCAACGGCAGCAAGATCGCAACCACCTATCCGAACCTGCTCAAGCAGTATCTGAACAAATTTGAAATCGAATACAAGCCGGTTCTTCTGACCGGTTCTGTAGAAGTGGCTCCCCGTGCCGGTCTTGCCGATGCAATCTGTGATCTGGTAAGTTCAGGTGCCACCATTGAAGCCAACGGTCTCAAAGAGGTTCAGGTTGTCTTCAGATCAAAAGCGGTGCTGATCCAGCGTTCCAAGGAGCTGTATCCTGAAAAGCAGGCGGTACTTGATCAACTGCTGCCACGCCTTGACGGCATGCTGAAGGCCCGCGGCAGCAAATACATCATGCTTCACGCTCCTAAGGACAGTCTCGACCGGATCATTGAACTTCTGCCTGGTGCGGAAAAACCTACCATTCTGCCTCTTGCCCATACCGACAAGATGGTTGCAGTGCATGTAGTTGCCAAGGAATCCCACTTCTGGGAGACCATGGAGAAAATCAAGCAGCTGGGTGCAAGTTCCATTCTGGTACTGCCGATCGAGAAGATGCTCGACTAACTGCAGACAGTTCACCGGCCGGAGCACAGAACGCCAATGCAGGTTCCCTGTGCAGGAGCACAGGTTGACAGCTGTTCCGGTCTAACGATCAACATAGAAAACTATACAAAGGCTGATAGACAAAAATGCGTACCGTAATCTGGAAAGAGTTATCAGAAGCTGAACGTCAGGAGGTTCTGACCCGTCCTGCCGTGAGTTCAAAACTTGATATTGTCGGCATCGTCACCGATATCGTGGACAGGATCAAAAAGGAAAAGGATCAGGCACTGCTGGAATTCACCGCCAAGCTTGATCATGTTACCGACGGCAAGATCAGACTGACTGCGGAGGAGATCTCCGAAAAATGCGCCGCAGTACCGCAGGCGCTCAAGGATGCCATCGTTCATGCAAAAGAGAATATCAGCGCCTTCCACGAGCAGCAGAAGACCGCTCCGGTGGTGGTGCACACCCAGCCGGGGATCACCTGTGAACTGCACACCCACGCCATCGACAATGTAGGTCTGTATGTTCCCGGAGGTTCCGCACCGCTGGTAAGCACCGTGCTGATGCTGGCAATTCCGGCACAGATCGCAGGATGCAAAAGAGTGATCATGTGCTCTCCTCCTCCGGTTGCCAATGAAATCGTATATGCAGCACAGCTGTGCGGTGTTCAGGAAATCTACACCATCGGCGGTGCCCAGGCGGTTGCAGCCATGGCATACGGCACCGAGACCGTAGGCAAGGTGGACAAGATTTTCGGACCTGGCAACGCCTTTGTTACCGAAGCCAAGAAACAGGTATCCAAGGACAACCGCGGCGCCTCCATCGATATGCCGGCAGGTCCTTCCGAGGTACTGGTAATTGCAGATCGCAAATCAAATCCGGCCTTTGTCGCCTCAGATCTGCTGTCACAGGCCGAACACGGTCCGGACTCCCAGGTGATCCTGGTTACCGAAGATCTGGAATTCAGCAGACTGGTGGAAGCCGAACTTGAGAAGCAGCTTGCAGTGCTGCCGCGCCGCCAGATTGCAGAAAAAGCCCTCTCGGCAAGCCGCATCATTATCTGCGACAATATGAATGATGCCTGCGAAATTTCCAACGAATATGCGCCGGAACATCTGATCCTGCAGGTGGAGAACGCCCGCAGCCTGCTGCCGCAGCTGCGCAATGCCGGATCGATCTTCGTCGGAGCCTGGACTCCGGAATCAGCCGGCGACTATGCCAGCGGCACCAACCACACTCTTCCTACCTACGGTTATGCGAAGACCTATTCAAGTCTCGGTCTTGCCGACTATATGCGCCGCTATACCGTGCAGGAGCTGACTGCCGATGCACTTAAGGCACTGAGCGGCACCATTATTGAGATGACCAATGCCGAAGGTCTGATGGCCCACCAGCGTGCGGTAACCGTCAGAACCGCACAGATGAAGGGAGACAGATAATATGTCACTTACTGAACTTGCCTGTAAAAGGGTGCAGGAGCTGACCCCCTACCAGTCGGCCCGCAGGATTGGAGGAAAGGGCAGGATCTACCTTAATGCCAATGAAAATCCCCTCAGCATCAACTATGAACTTGACTCCGGATGCTATAACCGGTATCCGGACTGCCAGCCGGAAGAGGTTCTGAGCGCCTATGCCGCATACGCCGGCCTGGAGCCGCAGCAGATCATGGTATCCCGCGGTTCAGACGAGGCCATCGGTCTTCTGGTAAGAACCTTCTGTGAACCGGGAAAAGAGCAGATCCTGATCTGCCCTCCGACCTACGGTATGTATTCAATCGCCGCCGAAACCAACGGGATCGGCGTGGTCAAGGTTCCGCCGCGGGAGGATTTCCAGCCGGACACCGCCGCCATCAAAGCGGCCATGGAGCAGAACCGTGTTAAGGTAATCTTCTTCTGTTCACCAAACAATCCGACCGGAACCATCATCGATGAAAAAATTCTGCGCGAAATGCTTGAATACACTAAAGATCGCGCCCTGGTGGTGGTGGATGAGGCCTACATCGAATTCAACTCCGACAGAACCGTGGTCGGAATGCTGAAGGAATACAGCAATCTGGTTATAACCCGCACTCTGTCCAAGGCCTTCGGTCTTGCCGGACTGCGCTGCGGTTTTACCCTGGCGGCCCCTGAAATCATCAGTCTGCTGCTCAAGGTCATCGATCCCTATCCAATCTGCGCCCCGGTTGCCCAGGTTGCCACCGCAGCCCTGCAGCCGAAAAATCTGGAGATTGTTTTCGAACGCGTGGAAATGCTCAACCGCATCCGCGATACTTTCGCCGACCGTGTTGCAAAACTGTCTTTTGTTAAAAAGGTATACCCGTCAAGCGGCAACTACAGTCTGATTGAATTCACCGACGGTGAGAAACTGTTCGACTTCATGAAGCAGAACGGGATCATTCTGCGTGACTTTAACGACAAGCCCCGCCTTAAGAACTGCGTGCGCATCACCGTGGGCACCCAGGAGGAGATGAATCAGGTACTCGAGGCCATGGAGAAATTCGAAAAGTGAAAAAGTATTTATTTATAGACCGCGACGGTACCCTGGTGGCGGAGCCCGATGATGAACAGGTTGACGCCCTCGGCAAGATCAGATTTGAACCAGGTGTAATCCCGGCACTGCTCAAACTGCAGTCCGCCGGCTATGAACTGATCATGGTAAGCAACCAGGACGGCCTGGGCACCGACAGTTTTCCGCAGCAGGATTTTGAAATCCCCCAGAATTTCATTCTGGATGTACTGAGTTCCCAGGGGGTTCATTTCTCGGACATTCTGATCTGCCCGCACTTCCCTCACGAAAACTGCACCTGCCGCAAACCGAAGATCGGGCTGGTGGAGAAATATCTGCAGCGTACCGACTGGGATCGCGCCAGATCCTATGTAATCGGCGACCGCGAGACTGATGTACAGCTCGGCATCAATATGGGGATCGGCTCGTTCAAATACAACCGCGAAACCCTGGACTGGAACACCATCGCAAGGAACATTGCAGATCATGAACGTACTGCCCATGTGGTACGCAACACCAGGGAAACCAAAATAGATCTGTACGTAAACCTGGATCACCCGGGTGATTCAAAGATTGATACCGGGATCGGTTTCTTCGACCATATGCTGGATCAGATCGCCTCCCACGGCAACTTCCAGCTGATCCTCAAGGTGGACGGAGATCTTAACGTCGACGAACACCACACTGTTGAAGATACCGGAATTGCCCTGGGCACCGCCCTCAAAGAGGCGCTTGGGGATAAACGCGGCATCGTACGCTTTGCCTTCGTACTGGCCATGGATGAGGTTCATGCAAAACTTGAAGGCTTCAGCACCTCTCTGCTCAATGAGGAGCTCGGGGTTGCCATCGACATCTCCGGCAGAGCATTCACCAGCTTCATCTGTGATGCTGAATTCATGCGCGATCATGTGGGTGACTTCCCTACCGAAATGGTTCCGCACTTCTTCAGATCTCTGGCCGATGCCATGGGACTGACTCTTCACATGAATGTGACCAGCGGCAACACCCACCATCAGGTGGAGGCTCTGTTCAAAGGCTTCGGCCGCGCTCTTCGATCTGCAATCAAGATCGAAGGTTCGGCACTGCCTTCAACCAAGGGGGTGCTCTAATGAACAAACCTAAGATAACCATTATCGATACCGGCTGCGCCAATCTGTCCTCGGTTAAACTGGCTTTCGACCGTCTGGGCGTTGACACCACCGTGAGCTTTGATCCGGATGACATCAGAAAGGCGGACAAGCTGATCCTGCCGGGCGTGGGAACTGCAGTTGCAGCCATGCAGATGCTCCGGGAGCGCCGTCTTGTAGATCTGATCCGTGAAGCACGGCAGCCTCTTTTAGGGATCTGTCTGGGCATGCAGATGCTCGCAACCCTGTCAGAGGAGAAAATGAACAGCGGCGAAAACGTACCCTGCCTTGATCTGGTAAAGGCCCGGGTTGGTCTGATGCAGACCGGCGGTCTGCGCCTGCCGCACATGGGCTGGGATCAGATAACCGCCACCGCGGATCACCCTCTGCTCAAAGGGATCCCGGACGGAAGCTATTTCTATTTCGTGCACTCCTATGCCATGGAGGTCTGTGAGGGAACTGTCGCCACCTGCGACTACGGCGGAAAATTCACCGCGGTGGTGCAGCACGGCAATTTCACCGGAACCCAGTTCCATCCGGAAAAATCCGGAGCAACCGGAGCCAGACTGCTAACCAATTTTGTTGAAATGTAAGAAAAAGATATGATTATTCCTGCAATCGATTTAATAAACGGAAAAGTAGTCAGACTGTTTCAGGGGGACTACGGTCAGAAGACCGAATATACCTACAGCCCGCAGGAACGGTTTGATCTGTATGTAAGTGAAGGTGCACAGCAGCTGCACCTGGTAGATCTGGACGGTGCCAAGGATCCTGCAAAAAGGCAGCTTGCGGTAATCGCAGATCTGATCAGGAACACCCCGGTGCCGGTACAGATCGGCGGCGGCATCCGCAGCGAAAAGGATGTGGCGGATCTGCTGGACATCGGCGCCAGCCGTGTGGTTATCGGCTCCACCGCCGTCAAAGATCCGGATCTGGTGGGTTCCTGGATGAATAAATACGGTTCAGAGCGGATCGTACTGGCTCTTGACGTCAACATCGTGAACGGTCAGCGCCTGATTGCGGTTGCCGGATGGCAGCGCGACAGCGGCATCACCATTGAATCACTGATTGAACGCTACCGTCAGTACAACCTCAGACATGTGCTGTGCACTGATATCAGCCGTGACGGAACCCTCAAGGGCTCCAACAATGAACTCTACCGTTATCTGGTTGACAATTTCAGTAACATCACCTTCCAGGCATCCGGCGGGATCGGTTCTCTTGAAGATCTGAGAACTCTCAGAACCTCCGGGGTGCAGAGCATTATCATCGGACGCTCACTGCTTGAAGGAAAATTCACCGTGAAGGAGGCTCTGGCATGCTGGCAAAACGCATAATTCCCTGCCTTGATGTAAAGGATGGCGTGGTGGTCAAGGGAGTACAGTTCCGCAACCATGAAGTCATGGGTGACATTGTACCTTTGGCCAGAAGATACGCGGATGAAGGTGCGGATGAACTGGTATTCTACGATATCACCGCCTCCTCCGATTCCCGCGTGGTGGACAAAAGCTGGGTGCGCCGGGTGGCTGAGGTTATCGATATTCCGTTCTGTGTAGCAGGCGGGATCCGCAGTATCGAGGATGCCGGACGCATTCTGGAATACGGTGCGGACAAGGTTTCAATCAACTCACCTGCCCTTGCAGATCCGGAACTTATCACCCGTCTGGCCGACCGTTTCGGCGTTCAGTGCGTAGTGGTCGGTATTGACTCCTACTTTGATGCAGAACTTGACCGATACTGTGTGAAGCAGTACACCGGCGTGGTAAGCAAAACCAGAACCACCGCCTGGAGTACCCAGGACTGGATCCGGGAGGTGCAGCAGCGCGGTGCCGGCGAAATTGTGCTCAATATGATGAACCAGGACGGTATGAGAAAAGGTTACGATCTGGAACAGCTTAAGACCATGCGCAGCATCTGCAATGTTCCGCTGATTGCCTCCGGCGGCGCCGGGGAGATGGAGCATTTCAGGGATGCATTCAGACAGACCGACGTGGACGGCTGTCTTGCCGCCTCGGTATTCCACAAGGGAATAATATCCATACCGGAACTTAAAAACTATTTGCGTAAAGAAGGAGTAGCAATCCGTGACTGACAATTTCAATCTTGATCCGGAATCACTTGACTGGGAAAAAGTTAACGGCATGATGCCGGTAATTGTTCAGAACTATGAAACCGGCAAAGTGCTGATGTTCGCCTACATGAACCGCGAGGCTCTCGACAAAACCATGGAACTCGGCAAGGCGACCTTTTTCAGCAGAACCAAACAGAGACTGTGGACCAAAGGCGAAGAATCACAGCATTATCTCTTTGTTAAATCCATCACCACCGACTGTGATCGCGATACACTGCTTCTTATGGCCGATCCGGTAGGTCCGACCTGCCACAACGGTACCGAAAGCTGTTTTGACGATCAGCCGGAACTGCCGTTTGCATTTCTGGCGGCACTGGAGGCACTGGTTGAATCACGCAAGAATTCCTCCCCTGAAGAAAGCTATACCGCCAAACTGTTCCATAACGGCATACCGCGCATAGCTAAAAAAGTCGGAGAGGAGGCGGTTGAAACTGCACTGGCAGCTGTTACCGATGATGATAAGGAATTTATCGGCGAAGTTGCAGATCTGCTGTTCCATACCACAGTACTGCTCAGCGCCAAGAATAAAAAGCTGACCGATGTTATCGAATGTCTGCAGGAACGTCACTCTGATTTCAAGAACTACAAGATCCTTCATGCCATTAAAAAGGCAAGAACCTGCTAGACTCAGGTATATTTAGGATTACTCGAACCCGCCGGCTGAACAGTTGCGGGTTTTATTGTTTCAGCAGAAACTGGCACAGATTTCATTCTGGTTCGATCAGAGGAATATATACAGGTTTCAAAAATTTACAATACCTGAGTATTTCCTTTTGAATTCTGTCTACTGTATTTGGATCTATACCGTTTACAGGACGGACTACTCTGCCTTCCTTCTCTTCTGCACCAATTACAATGTAACCACCACCCCAATTATCAATATCATTGGCAAAGGTGCTAATTGTTTTCAAGGTGGTTTCCGGATTCCATCCTAGCTTAAATTCAATTCTGGCCCATTCTACAATATTTTCTGACAAAAGCTTATCTATAGTAATCGGAATCGACATATAACCCGTAAACGCTCCATAATAACCTTTGATGCTACTTAAGATTGTTTAAAATCAACAATCCAACCTTTTCGTTTTTCAATAAGACTTAACTTTTTATAGGAAATACCACTTGAAATAATATTTCCATCAATATCTTTAACAAGGTAGGAGCCACTCT
>ONPL01000032.1 GCA_900319705.1 uncultured Pseudomonadota bacterium
TTTTTATATAAATATATTCCGTCCGGCTTTGCGGAGAAATTTCCGGAAATGCAGCGGGCATCCACGTTGTGGTCTTTCTCCAGCCTGTTTGCAATTCTTCTACTTTTAGTTTCATAACCATAGGTATAACTTACATTGTTATATGTTTTCCTGAGGTTTTCAATCAGATATTTCCTCAAAATGCTCATAAAAGTTTCTGGTTTATAGGAACTGCCTTTAGTTACATTATCCAGACTTTTCGATATTCTGCAGCTAGCGCTTTACGGTCCCCGGTAAAAAATTTGAAAGGCGCATCTGACGGATAATTCTTTCGCGGATTTTTTCTACAAAACTTTCAGGAGAGGTTACCCTGACATGGCAGCCGAAAGCCATTATTCTAATCAGAATTTCAGCTTCATCCCTGCTGTCATATTTAAGGGTGACGAGGTACCGGTCATTATCCAGCCTCACGGTTTCCTTTTCAAGATGTGAAAAATGAAGAAGAACCCGTTCCAGTGCATGGCGCCTGTCCTCCAGTTCGAATGTTACAGTTGAAGTATCAGCACTGCGGACAGGTACATCCTGTTCACGTTCTGTCACGGTGCATTCAGTGACAGAACCAAGATTCAGGATCCACTGCCGGTACCTGCTGTCACCCACCAGACGGAACCTGTCGTCCTTCTCCGAATATTCCAGATACCGCGGGGTCAGTTCTATTTTAAACTGTCCTCCGTGCTTCGAGCTGTAGCTGATCGAGAGATCTCTGCCGTTTTCAAGTGCATCCATAATCTTTCTGAATATTTCCCGGTAGCATGGATCGGCAAAATCATCCCCGTCACAGCTGCGTTCGTAATAAACCACGGATTGCGGATCAAACAGAGGTTCCACCTCCTCCAGTCCGCTCAGATCCGGATCAAACAGCCGGATGCGGGGATCAAGCAGTACTGCTTTAAGCCATCTTTTCTCCAGCAGTGTCAGCGGAAGTTCCGGTTCGGCAGTCAAAGGGGTCGACAGATCTCTGCGCAGCAGCATCCACTTCTCCCCTGCCAGTCCCTCGGGCATGGTAAGAACGGATTCCCCGAAGGCACTGCTGTGGATCAGGCTGTACAGACGGGCGGCAGTAAGGGTTCCTCTGACCGCCTCCTGCAGAATTTTCGCAACAGTATTGTAGTAGGTACCGTAAATTTCATTGAAGATCATGGATATCAACCCCGTACATTCTGGCTGTTTTTCTGAAATCGGACCAGAAAAGCTGAGTAACCAGAGGAAGAGTGCAGTTAAGCTCCTTTACTCTGCCGGTAAAGGTCCGCAGCCACGGCAGCATCTCCTGCGGATCGTAGACATCCGCAGTAAACCTCCAGGTGCATTCATCAAGCTGTTCGACTTTTCCGCAGCGCTTCTCACGTTTGAGCCGCTGCGCCACAAACTCCTCTCCGGGAGGAATGCTGAGGATCATTTCCACATGGTGAAGTTCGCTTCTGGCGCTGACGCCCCAGCAGTGAGAGACAAACCGTTCCTGCTTTAAGAGAAAATCCCCGGGAAGTTCAACCTCGCCGAGATCCGTAATGCTGTCAATGCGGTCAACGCGCAGGAATCCGAAACACCTGTGCTCATAGAAACTGAAACGCCGGTGTTCGGGAATGAAAACCAGCATGAACTGTCTGCCGGAGCCGGTGCCGACATACAGTTTCAGAGGCATACAGCGCACCTTTCCCTGTTTTCCTTCAATCAGCACAAGGCGCTTATCCCTGGCGGCGCACAGCAGCCGGCAGACAATTTCACTTTCAATGGCATTGACAATGTAATGATGCTTGAAACGGAAAAAACTGCAACTGCGGCCGGTTCTGTCACGGACAAAAGATCCGATCACCCCGACAGGGAAGATCTCGGAAAAGAAGGCCAGCGCCCGCTCCCAGCTTTCCGGATCAACCCGGCAGGATGCGCTCCGGTAGCGAATGTCCCGTCCGGTTCCCGAAACCTCAACCAGTCCAAGGGCAGCGTATTCCTTCAGTTTCTTCCTTACGGTGGATTCATCAGGTTCGGTGCCGTTGACAAAGTATGCAATGCGCTCAGCCAGACAGTCCAGGATCTGCGAAAAAGACAGAGACCGGTCCTCCGACAGAATGTCAAGCAGATGAAAATGCAGAAAAATATCCCACATCGTGAAGCTACTGGTTCTGAAAGCCTGAAACAGCGGATTTTCAGTAACAGCCCTGCTGTCCACGGTCATAAAAACCCTGCGGCCGCTGCGATCCGTACCAAAGGAAATGTAGCTGCCGAACCAGCTTTCGATTCTGCGCCGTTCATTATCGTAACTGCGGCTGCTCTTCTGGGTGAATTCGTCACGGTGCATGAACCCGAAAACATAGAACGAGCGCAGGTAACTGCGGATCCCGTTAAAATTTTTGATAAGTTCACTGTAGGCCATGGTAAATTCTCCCGCCGTGCGGCAGTTTCAAAAAAAGAGGATTATATATATTGCCGGAACAGACAGCACTAATCAAACACAGGATCCAAATATCAAACTCCGATCACGGTTGTAAGAAAATTCGGGACGGTTCAGCGCTGATATGTACATAAAACAACCACTCAAAAATCAGCAGCGGCTGTACGGATATTATTTATGCAGTTCAAAAAACTGCCGGTTTGATCACATTATAAACACAAAAACATATACATAACCCTGAAACCGGTAAAAACCACGATTTACGCCTACAAATTAACCAAACAACAGTAAATTCAGAATTAATGTGTTGACAAGGGAGGGTCAAAAAAGTACTATAGTCCGCGTTGAGTGTTCCTCCTTAGTTCAGTCGGTAGAACGGCGGACTGTTAATCCGTATGTCGCTGGTTCGATCCCGGCAGGAGGAGCCACTTCACCACAGCGTTCCTCCTTAGTTCAGTCGGTAGAACGGCGGACTGTTAATCCGTATGTCGCTGGTTCGATCCCGGCAGGAGGAGCCACCACTCCATGATTTTCATTTTTTCTTAATTTTCTGTTCT
The DNA here is from genome assembly GCA_900319705.1 of uncultured Pseudomonadota bacterium. Taxonomy (GTDB): domain Bacteria; phylum Pseudomonadota; class Gammaproteobacteria; order Enterobacterales; family Succinivibrionaceae; genus UBA2804. The sequence continues at coordinate 2,983 of ONPL01000032.1, forward strand.
ATTCTCTTATAATTTTCGCGTAAGATCGGTAAGTGTTCTGTTTTAAATCCAATAACACCGTTTTTGCCTATTTTTTCGACTATCTGAATAATTAGATCTGTACAATTAAAGCGCAACACGGTATATTTTTTCATTCTAAAGCCCTATAATGAGATCTGTGATATATTTATCAGACCGCAAAGAATATAAAATATCTTAGTTTTAAGTTTTGTGTTTTTGTGTCGGTCTTACACGATAAAAATCAAAATAACGAGCTGAATAATTCTAATCACACTGAGGTTAAAAACTTTAAGGAAAAAGTTATAATGGATTTTCTTAATAAACTGTCACCGATGAAGGTCGCAATACTGGTTGCCCTGGTATTGTGTATCGTCACTGCCACCGTGGTACAGATATTCGTCAACTCCAATCTCGAGGATCGCATGAATATGATCCGCAGCGGTGTCAACCGTGAAGTTGCAGGCCTGAAGAATCCAACAGTCGAGGCTCTTACCAAAATGATAATGGAATACGACCTCGACTATCTGGCACTCTACCAGGGTCAGGATGAGCAGCCTTACCTGATTGCAGGAAACGACGGAGGTTCTTTCAGCACCATTCTGCCGGCATCATTCATGAAACACACAGTTCTTGACGATACTCCATACTACGCAGATCTGAGACTGGCAGAAAGAGAATTTGCCCCTTTCTTCATCGTAATAATCACCATGCTGTTTCTGGCAAGTCTGTGCGGTTCGCTTATCGTTGCATCCGTGCTGAAAAACCGGATTGATCTGAAACTCGGCAAACTAAGAACAGCCATCAGCAACAAGGATTTTGAACAGTGCGAGGATCCTGAAATCGGCAAAATGCTGAAGTCCTCATATACCGACTATGACACCCGCATAGCAGAACTTCAGAAAGATAACGACCGTCTGAAAAGCCTTGTAGATACCGATTCTCTGACCGATGTCAACAACCGCAAGAAATTCGACAAGGACCTTGAATCGATCCTGTCCAACAAAAACGAGGCTTCTGTCACCCTGCTGGCAATGATCAGAGCAACCGCTCTCGATCACATCAACACCACCAGGGGATTCAACCGCGGTGACCAGTATCTTCGTGATGTATGCAAAATTATTTTCGACACAGTTTCTAAATTCATTCCGAATGTGAACAAACCGACCCATGACGGTAAACTCGGTCCGAGTATCTACCGCACCAAGGGTTCCGATTTTGCTATTCTCCTTCCGAATTCCAACATGAGCGTTGCACAGATGCTGGTAAAGGAACTCAAATATGCCTTCGACATCTACAAGAACGAACATGAAAAGGAAATCGAGGACGTGGCCTACACCGGCGTTGTATTTGTAAGACCTAGCCAGTCCAAGGAACTGGTGCTCTCACTGGTTGACAGTGCACTGTCCGAGGCTCAGACCAACAGTATCAACTCCGGTTACATCAAGGAAGACTACGACATCGGCGACAACAAGCGCGAAATCATCGAAGGAGAAAAACGCTGGAAGGAGATTATCACCAGCATTATCAACGAGAACGCCATTGTTCTGCTGCAGCAGCCGATCCAGAGTCTCAACTTCTCTGTACGAACCTACAATGAAATCTTCTCAAGATTCGTCAACAAGAACGGGGAGTACTATCCTACCGAAACCGTTTTCGCCATGGCTCAGCGTCATGAAATGCTGGCCAGTCTTGAAATGAAGATTATCGAAACCATCATTGACAAATACAGCAAAAACAACCTGACCAGCCAGCGCTGGGGTATCAATCTTTCCATCAATGCGCTGATCAGCGTGCAGTTCGTACTGTGGCTGGAAAGACTGCTGATCAAATATTCCAATATCACCGAAAACCTGGTGTTTGAAATTTCTGAAAACATTTTGGACTGCAACATCCGCGACTCAATCAGACTGTTCGACATGTTCAGACGTGTAAATGTTAGGAGCTGTATCAGCAAGTTCGGAAACGGTCTCGGTTCATTCAGACTGTACCGTGAGCTCAAACCGGATATCATCAAGCTTGATCCATCCCTGGTGGAGACACTTGAACGTGATCACTCCTCACAGCTGTTTGTACGAATGATTGTTGAAGTATCACACCGCCTGGGCTGTATCGTTATTGCCGAAGGTGTTGAAGACTACTCCGAGAAACAGATGCTCGAATCCATGTACGTGGACGGTGTACAGGGTTATCTGATTGCAAAACCTGGTCCTCTGAACGAAGGTACCGGCACCGATCCTGTAAGTGATACCAACAACCAGGGAGTAGGCAACGACAATTCAAATTCCATACTCGGCGGCTAGTCTGCCTCAGATTGCAGATCGACCTGAATAAAGGCTTATCCCGGATAACCGGAACAGTTATCCGGGCTTTTTATTTACCATATCAGGAACAATTTATGAACGTTCAAATTAAAGCTCCGGACCGGGCGCCGGGTATATTTCTTTCTCTTCTTCCGGTTATCCTGCTGCTGGCGATGTTCTCAGTAAGTATCTACACATTCGGAAGCGACTGTTCAGGCGGTCCCAATCAGATCATTCTGCTGGCCGGCACCGCACTGGTAATATTCATAGGAATGATCTGCGGGCGCAGCTACCGGGATCTGGAAAAGGCAATGGCACAGGGGATCAGCAGTTTCATTCCGGCGATCATAATTCTGCTACTGATCGGCAGTCTGATCGGGATCTGGTTTCTCTGCGGCACCGTTCCGACCCTGGTCTACTACGGTACCAGAATAATCAGTCCGCTGTTTTTCTACCCGTCGGTTGCCGTAATATGCGCAGTCACCTCAAGCTGTATCGGCAGTTCATGGAACACCGGTGCCACTGTGGGCGTGGCATGTATGGGGATCTGCGTGACTCTGGGAATGGATCCTGCCGTGACTGCAGGTGCAGTCATTTCCGGCTCCTATTTCGGAGACAAGATGTCACCGCTGTCTGAAACCACCAATCTGGCATCATCATCAGCGGAGGTTTCGCTGTTCAAGCATATTCACAATATGCTTTACACCACTATTCCGAGTATTATCATCGCGGTTCTGATCTATGCAGTGATCGGTTTTGTGTCCTACAGTGATAACGGCGGAACCGTCAACACTGAATTTGCCGGAAAGATCGGGGAGCTGTTCAACACCAATCCCCTGACGATCCTTCCTCTCGTGATCCTTTTTTACTGTACCAGGAAAAAATATCCGACACTTATAACACTGTTCGCAGGAATTCTGTCAGGAATTGTTATAGCGCTGATTTTCCAGGGTCCGACGGTGGCAGCTGTTTTTTCCGGAGACGAATCGGTTCTAAACACTCTCAAGTCACTGTGGAAGGTAAGCTACGGCGGTCTGGAGCTTCATACAGAGAATGAAACCATCAACAGTCTGTTCTCCGGCGGCGGCATGAACGGTATGCTGAATGTAATATTCATCATCATTGCAGCGATGAGTTTCGGCTCGGTAATGGAATGCACCGGATGTCTCAACACTCTGATCAACCTTTTTATCAGAAAAACACTTTCAAGTGCCAGACTGGTGATCTCTACTCTGTTTACCTGCCTCGGCGTGGTACTGATTTCAGGTGAACAGACCATGGGAATAATTCTGCCGGGCAGAATGTTCGCCCCGGTATACATCAGGCATAAACTTGACGCCTCGGTACTGACCCGCACTCTCGAGGACGGAGCCACCATAACCTCGGTACTGATCCCGTGGACCACCTGCGGTGTATTCTTTACCTCGGTGCTGGGGATCAGCACCCTTGATTATCTGCCCTACTGCTTCTTCAATCTGATCAATCCGGTTGTGGCTGTAATCTACGCTTTATGCGGGATTAAAATTATCAAGCTGGATCCTGAGGAGGCATCCTGACCGGATCGGTTGAGAGTCTCTGTACACCCCGGAGTTCTGTAGATCCGGGGATTACGCGGGCATCACGATATTAATCACGATATTATTAATGCCAAAAGGAACCATTACAGTGTAATGGTTCCTTTTATATTCTTTAAATGATCAGATTTCAATAAATCAGCAGCAGATGGTGCTGAATTCAGAGAAATAATTCGGGAAGGTCTTGCTCACACAGCCCGGGTTGTTGATGGTAACACTGTGCCCCAGCGCAACCAGGGAGAAGCACATGGCCATGCGGTGATCATTGTAGGTATCAATTTCCGCATCGAGGAATTTCTCCGGAGGTTCGATTTCCAGATAATCCCTGCCTTCTGTCACAACCGCACCGACCTTGCGCAGTTCGGTGGCCATGGCGCTCAGACGGTCTGTTTCCTTGACACGCCAGTTATAGATATTTCTGATGACAGTTTTGCCTTTGGCAAACAGGGCAAGCACCGCAATGGTCATGGCGGCATCAGGAATACGGTTCAGATCTACATCGATCCCGAACAGTTCACCATGTTCACAGATTATATGATCATCAAAAAATTCAACTTTAGCCCCCATCATTTCAAGATATTCGGCAAATTTCACATCCCCCTGGATGGAACCGCGGCCGATCCCCGTTACCTTTACTCTACCCTTGATTGCTGCAGCTGCAAGGAAATAGGAGGCGGCGGAGGCATCGCCCTCAACCAGATACGGCTGTTTAGGTGCGACATACTGCTGATTACCAGCAATAATGAAAGACTTGTAATCATTGTTTACCACCTCGACCCCGAAGTCTTTCATCATCTTGATGGTTATATCAATATAAGGCTTTGAAACCAGTTCCCCTCTGATTTTGAGATTAACCGTACCGTTCATCAGCGGAGCCGCCATCAGAAAAGCGGTTATATACTGACTGGAGATAGAGCCGTCGATTTCCACCTCACCGCCGTGAAGCGGTCTGCCGGTAATTTTCAGCGGAGGATAACCTTCTGTCTTAAGATAGGTTATGTCGGCCCCGGCCTGGCGCAGTGCGTCAACCAGATGTCTGATCGGACGCTCATACATCCGGTGCTCACCGGTAAGGATGAACTCACCGTCTGAAAGAGCAAGAACAGCGGTAATCGGTCTCATGGCGGTTCCGGCATTGCCCAGGAAAAGCTCCAGGGAATTTACCGGAGAAGTACCGGTGTTGAATTTTCCACCCTGTCCGGTAATGATACAGGCGGTGCGATCTTCACTGAGGGTATATCTGACTCCCAGCTCCTGCAGAGCTTCAAGCATACGTCTGACATCATCACTGTCAAGCAGATTGGTCAGCCGGGTTGTGCCGCGGGCAAGAGCGGCCAGCAGCAGGGCACGGTTTGACAGGCTCTTGGATCCAGGCAGATTGACAGAACCCCTGATATCACTGACTTTTTCTAATTTAATATGTTCCATAAACTTCAAACTGAAAAGCCCCTGAACCGTATACTCCATTCAGAGGCATGAATGATTTTCAAAAAAAGATCTATTTATTTGCAGCAGCAAATTTATCCATGAATGCAACCAGAGCTTTTACACCCTCCATCGGCATTGCGTTGTAGATGGAGGCTCTCATACCGCCCAGATCTCTGTGACCCTTGAGGGTGGTAAGTCCGCAGGCCTTGGCTTCAGCAAGGAATTTATCGTTGAGTTCCTCGTTTTTCAGGAAGAACGGTACATTCATGCGGGAACGGCATGAAGGATCGATATTGTTGCTGTAGAAATCGGTGCTGTCAAGATAATCATACAGATAAGCAGCCTTGGCAATATTCTCCTGCTCCATTACTGCAAGACCGCCCTTCTGCTTGAGCCACTTGAATACCAGACCGGCCATATACCAGCAGAATGTCGGAGGAGTATTGTACATTGATTCCTTGTCGGCATTAATCTTGTAGTCCATGATGGTAGGACAGTATTCAGCAGCCTTTCCAATCAGATCATCACGAACAATCACAATGGTGAGACCTGCAGGTGCCACATTCTTCTGAGCGCCGGCAAATACCAGACCGAACTGGGTTACATCCATAGGTTTTGACAGAAATTCAGAGGAGGCATCATTGATCAGAATACCGCTTTTGATCTTCGGAGTTTCAAAACGTTCGATACCGTGAATGGTTTCATTTGAGCAGTAGTAAACATAGTCTGCATCCTCTCTGAATTCAGGAAGAGGAGCCAGCTTCACCACACCGTCAACTGTCTCGGTACCTTCAATGGTACGGATGTCGCCGAATTTTTTAGCTTCCTTGGTGGCATATTTGGACCATGCACCGGTAACAATATAGTCGGCCTTTTTACTGCCGTTCAGCAGATTCAGCGGAACTGCGGCAAACTGTCCGCGGCCGCCGCCCTGAAGGAACAGCACCTTGTAGTTTGAAGGAATGTTCAGCAGATCACGCAGATCCTGTTCGGCCTGCTGTGCCACCGCCTGATATTCCTTTGAACGGTGGGACATTTCAATTACAGAGGCACCCTGACCGTTGAAATCCAGAAATTCATCCTGTGCATGTTTCAGCACCTCAAGAGGCATCATTGAAGGGCCTGCACTGAAATTATATACTCTACTCATGTTATTTATACACTCACTTAAATAAACACTCCGGATCCCGGATCCGGAGACTGATATTATTTTTCGGGGATTTTTCCGCCGGTACGGCGCAAACCTCTGAACACTCTGTCTTTAGTTTAGTTTGAAAAACCCCCTCCGTCAAGTTCGACCGCCGCAGCCTACTGATCGCTGTTCTGCGGCTCCTGTTCCGATGCATCATCAGTAACGGTTCCGGCTTCAGTTTCAGCCGCATCCTCACTGCTGATCACCTCATCCTTGTCGTCGAGCGCCTCTCTGGCAATACGCTCAAGGGTAATCAGTTTTGCATCGTTGGCAAGACGGATGATTCTCACACCCTTGGACAGACGTCCGGTCTCTCTGATCTGATCAACAAAGGTTCTGATGATATTACCCTGATCAGTGATCAGCATTACCTCATCTTCGAGGGTAACCTGAAGTGCACCTACCAGTCTGTTGCCGTTGCGATCATCAAGTTTCATCGAACGAACACCCTGGGAGTTTCTGCCGTTTCTTCTCGGGAATCTGGCGATCTGGATGATGGAGCCGTAACCGCTTTCAGTAGCAAACAGAAGTCTGCCGCCCAGTTCGATCTTAGGCACAATCAGAGATACCACGTAGTCATCACCGAGCAGGTTGAAACATCTTACGCCGCCTGCCAGTCTTCCCATAGGTCGAAGCAGTTCGGTGGTATTCTGATCGTCATCATCAGGATCTGCATCACTGCTGTCTGCAGCAGCCTCTTCAACCTCGGCATCTTCGATGATGTTTTCATCTTCGCCCTCCAGGGCAACCTTCTCCAGCACGAACGGACTAGGTTTAGGATTCTTCTTCTGATTGAAGCGGTTGAGTCTTCCGTCTGCTGTTACAAGGATAATATCGTCATCACCGTCGGTAAGATCTGCACCGATCAGAATATCGTTCTCAGTCTTGAAGGTGATAGCCTTCTTGCCTGACTTCATTACATTGGAGAATTCGGAAATACGAACCTTCTTCACGAAACCGCGTCTGGTTGCCAGTACCACGTACTTGCCGTCACTGAAATCCTTGATCGGCAGTATGGCGGTGATAAATTCACCCTCCTGGATCGGAATCACATTCACAATCGGACGGCCGCGTGAGTAGAATGAACCTTCAGGAAGCTGGAATACCTTGATGCAGTACACTTTACCGAGATTGGTAAAGCACATGATGTAATCCTTGAGGTTGGCCACAATCAGCTTGTAGACCGCATCATCATCCTTGAGATTTGCACCCTTGCGTCCGGTACCGCCGCGTCTCTGGGCATTGTAGTCCTCCAGCGGCTGGTATTTAACGTAACCGCTCTTGGAAAGGGTAACCACCACCTCGCACGGGGTAATCAGATCTTCAATCTCGATTGATACGGCTGCATCAACAATTTCAGTTCTGCGGGCGTCACCGAAGGCTTCACGGATTTCAATCAGTTCACCCTTGATTTCCTTCATCAGCTCTTCGATGGAATGCAGTACTCTGAGACATTTCTCCACGATGGCGGCCTGTTCGCGGTAGTCGGCGAACAGTTCATCCTTGGCCAGACGAACCAGCTGTGACAGTCTCATTGCAAGAATATTGTCGGCCTGCTCCGCTGTAAGTCTGTAGACACCGTTGTGATAGCCGAATTCCGGGGCCACATACATCGGACGGCAGTCTGCACCGCACCGCTCCAGCAGAGTCTGGAAGGTCTCACCTTCAGCATTCTGCTCAACATGGATCGGCCATTCTCTCTCCAGCAGACGTTTCTTTGCCTCGTCCCTGGTCTGACTGGTGCGGATCAGACGCACCACTTCGTCAAGATTATCCTGGGCGGCCAGCTGACCTTCAACCAGATGGGCATGTTCACGTGCTTTTCTAAGCTCAAAGGCATTGCGGCGTGTTACCACCTCTTTGCGGTGTTCAATGAAACAGTCAAGACATTCGCGCAGAGTCAGGGTCTTAGGACGGCCCTTGACAATGGCAACCATATTAACCGGGAAGCTTGACTGCATCATGGTCATCTTGAACAGGTGGTTTACCACCACTTCGGCATATTCGTTCTGCTTCAGTTCAATTTCAATACGTATACCCGTGCTCACGTCCTTTCCGCTGCGGTCGCATACTTCGCTGATCCCGCTGATCTTCTTTTCGTTGACGAGATTTACAATCTGTCTTACCAGATCAATCTTGACCACGCCGTACGGAATTTCATCGATGACAATGGTCTGACGGCCGTCATCCGATGTTTCAATATGGTATCTTGATCTGAGTATCACACGGCCCTTGCCGGTATTGTAGGCGCTGATTATACCGTCGCGGCCGAAAATCTGGCCTCCGGTAGGAAAATCAGGACCCGGAATATACTTCATGAGCTGATTGTTGGTAATCTGCGGATCGTCAATCACCGCCAGCACACCGTTGATCACCTCGGTAAGATTGTGGGTAGGAATATTGGTTGCAAGACCTACTGCAATACCGGAGGAACCGTTTACCAGCAGGTTCGGGATCCTGGTAGGCAGCACATAGTCCGGGATCATCAGGGTGTTATCGTAGTTGGCCTTCAGATCCACGGTTTCCTTGTTCAGATCATCGAGGATCCTCTCAGAAATTTTCTGAAGTCTCACTTCGGTATAACGCATTGCAGCAGCGGGATCGTTATCGATACTACCGAAATTTCCCTGACCGTCGATCAGCGGATAGCGCAGAGAGAAATCCTGAGCCATGCGGACCATGGTTTCGTATACGGCGGAATCACCGTGAGGATGATATTTACCGATAACCTCTCCCACCACACGGGCGGATTTTACGGTGGCATGCTCGTGGAAAATTCTTAAATCATACATTGCGTAGAGAATACGGCGGTGTACCGGTTTCAGACCGTCCCGCGCATCAGGCAGGGCTCGATCCACGATTACGTCCATGGCGTAATCAAGATATGACTGCTTTAATTCATCTACAATCTCAACACTTCTAATATTCATTAAAATACCTAAAAAACTTCAAAATTAATGTGTAAATTATACCATTTTCGAGCGCATTTTGCTTTGATTTTTAGCGGTCCGCCGGCAATTTTATCCGGCACGGACAATCAACTGCCGGCGGCGCAGTGAATGCGGATCACAGACCGGTGAGCCGGGCGCCGGAATAACTTGCCAACCGGTTAAGCCGCGGCTTATCATGGAACCCTGCGCGGCGCGGCCGCGAAACAGATCATTCACTTAAAAAAGGAGCAGACGCCATGGACGCTATAAATTGCATAAAGGGAAGGCGCAGTATACGCGCGTACAATGAAAAGGACATTCCGGTGTCAGTATTGAAGGAAATAGTGGAAATCGCCTCCTTCGCACCTTCCTGGAAAAATTCACAGACCGCCTCATACATTGCGGTAAAAAACCCGGAGCTGAAGCAGCAGATCGCCGATCAGGCCATGATGGGCTTCGGACCGAACCAGACCCGCGTTACGGAATGCAACACCCTGGTCGCAGTAGTCACCCGCAGGGGGGTGAGCGGCTACAATCCGGACGGAAACCCTACCACCAGTCTGGGAACCCACTGGCAGTCCTTCGATGCCGGAATTGCAACCCAGACCTTCTGTCTTGCCGCATACAGTAAAAACGTCGGTTCTCTGATTATGGGGATCTATGACGAAAGTAGAGTTGCACAGCTGCTGAATGTGGATCTTTCAATCTACACCGTATCAGCACTGGTTGCACTGGGATATACCGATGCAGATCCGCAGGCTCCAAAACGCAAAAGCTGTGATGAGCTGCTGTCAGTGATGCAGTAGCACCGTCACAAACACTTAATCACCAGTGTTAAAAAATAACCCGGAACATACGTCCGGGTTATTTTTTAATTTAATGAACCTGCTTATCAGCAGTCACTGAGGAAATACTCACCCAGAGTGCACTGACCGTTATCAATGGTCAGTTTGGTTGAATACTCATCCTTGGAGTCGGTGGAACCGTGTACAAGCCAGCCGTTCTCAGTAATGAACAGATTCTTAATCCTCAGATGATTCGGGAAATCATTAAGGAACTGTTCGGTAATCTTGAACTTCAGACCGAGCGCGGTGCGTTCCTTGCTTGAAAGCTTGCTGTTTCCGGAGAATGCAATTTTACTGCCCTTTTCAATCTCAAACTTGCCCATGCTCTGGGTGGACACCAGCAGTATGTGGTCGATATCAATGGATGAGCCGTTATTCATGAAATATTTGAAAAGATCATAATTGAACTTGTGGCCGTCCTCATGCAGGAAGTCGTAAAGATTGAAAAAGATTTCGCCGAGAGCTGAATAACAGGTCTGATCTACATTGTTCAGCTTGAGAAGCACACCTACACGGTTGACATCAAGTTCTGAATCATAATTCTCGTTATCATAGGATAGAGTTTTGGCACTTGCTGACAGCACGGAATTGATGAGTCTACCGCTGGTTACGGAATTCTCATTGGTTACTTTAAGATTGATTCCGTCAATTACCAGTTTATCACTGTAAAGACGGTTGTTCACATAGAATTTTCCGATGTTGAGACGGTCGGTCTGGATGAAGAAACGGTTGTCCTGCAGAGAAACAGTGAGAGTTCCGGAGATATTCTCGAGGCTCTTGCGTACATTGGTGTTGCTGTCAAAGTATTTCACACCCTGCAGGTTGAGATCCACCGTGGTCTTTCTGGAGGCAAAATCACCGCTGAATGCCACAGTGCCCGGGTTGATCTGAACGGAAATCTTCTTGCCGGTTGTAAAGGACGGTACACCGATAACCCCGTTGTATGAATTGGAGATATAGCTTATATCCAGTTCACCTCCCGCCACAAAAGACTGGAAATCACAGCCGTCGCATTTGATCATGGAGCCGGTCGGATGATTGATAAAAATTTTTGATTTTTCGATAAAAGGAACTGAAAAATTGGACTGGATGATCAAATTGAATCCAAGAGTGCCGTCAGCTGTCCGGACAATGAAATTTCTCCCGGTGGAAAACAGACCTTCGGAATCAAACTCATGCTCCTCAAACACAAGTCCCGGATTTGAAGCAACCATACGGCTCTTCAGATTATCCACGATCCTGTTATGAAGATAAACTGTTGCGTAAACCGAAATAAGATAGACAGAAATCAGTAATACGGCAAAAGCCGCAATAACAATCAATTTAACTTTATTAAACTTTCCGCTTTTTTTCTTATTATCCATTTTTCACCCTTTATTATAATTTTCTGCAATTTGCAAATATCATCCATTACAGTTGCAATATGCCAATGTTGCCTATTCTATCATAGTCAGTACAAAAAAATTGAGAATTAAAGCAATTCTCAAAAAGAATTAGATTTTTTCAAACAGTTCTTTAACGGATGAAACAGACTGTATACATCGTCGGGAACTGCTGAGACTATGAGGATGGAATTCGTCAGGGTACATGGCAGACATTCAGCCGGATAACAGTCCCGGGGCGAATGCGGCAGCGTGCAGAATCTACAGTCCGCACTGCACTCCGAGGTATTCAAGAACCGGACCTGCAGTCATAAAAGAGCCGAATACCAGGATCAGATCATGCTCGGAGGTATCCTCCTGCGCTTTGCGGAAAGCATCGATAACCGAATCAAAGCATTCAGCGCTCTGACGCTTCTGCGGATCCAGAATTGCATTTTTCAAATCAGAAGCCAGAGTTCCGCGCTCCCCGGGGATCGAACCGATATAGAAGCGGCTGATTTTAGGGGCAATCGTATTAAGTGCCGCCGCAAAATCCTTATCACGCAGCATCCCCACCACCGCGATACATCTTCGATCTGAGGCAATCAGATCAAGCCTGCGGGAAATAAAACCGAAGGCATGGGAATTATGACCGACATCCACATATACGTCAGGACTGCTCATAACCTTCTGCATTCTTCCGGGCATGGCGAAGGAGCCGATCTGCTCACGAAGCAGCTGCTCATCGGCATTCACCTTCAGAACCTCGAGGGCGGCCAGCACATTCACAGCGTTTTCCACCGGAATGGACGGTACCTGCAGCTCTGCTAACGTCCGGTGCAGCCCGCAGTAGGTAAATGTATGCTGCTCCCGGTTCAGAGTGAAACTGTAGTTCCGGCCGAGACAGAACAGTTCACCCGACACCTGACGGGTCCACTGCGCCACACTGTCCGGAAGATCCGTCTCACCGTAGACAAGTTTGGCACCGGATTTGAGAATACCGGCCTTCTGATAGCCGATCTCCTCGCGGGTTGCGCCTAGAAAAGCGGTATGATCCAGAGCCACGTTGGTAATAACGGCTAATTCAGCATCAAGAAGATTGGTCGAATCATAACGTCCGCCCATTCCCACCTCAAGGATTACAAAATCCGCCGGATTTTTGATAAACGCATAGAAAGCGGCCAGCGTGGTTATTTCAAAAAAAGTAAGGGAAATACCGGTGTCACGGCGGGCCTGCTCAATCTTTCCGAAAGCCTCCAGCAGCAGTTCATCACTGATATTTCTGCCGTGAACGGTGATGCGTTCATTAAATCTGATCAGGTGGGGACTGTTGTAGAGATTGACGGTATAGCCGGCACGCTGCAGGATCCGGGACAGAAGTCCGGTCACGGATCCCTTGCCGTTGGTACCGGTAACCGTGACAATTCTCCCGGGAACAGTCAGCAGCGAAAGATGTTCAGCCACCGTACGCATGCGATCCAGAGTAAGTTCAATCTTTGCAGGATGGATCCCTTCAAAATAGGACAGCCACTGCTCCACACTGAAATCAGCATTAATTTTTTCACTCATACTTCAAAAATCCGGTAACAAAAAAATAAACCCCATGTCAATGACACAGGGCATAGCACTAAACAGTTGAAAGCCGGAACAGTCCTACTGTTCAACCGGTTCGATATTCATAAATTTTCCGATAATACGGGCCAGGGAATCTCTCATCTCACGGCGGTCGATTATCTTGTCGAGCACACCCTTCTCCAGAAGGAATTCTGATCTCTGGAAACCTTCAGGAAGTTTCTCATGCACGGTCTGCTCAATTACACGCGGACCGGCAAAACCGATCAGAGCCTTAGGTTCAGCCACGTTGACATCACCGAGCATGGCAAGACTTGCTGAAACACCGCCCATGGTAGGGTTGGTAAGAACAGAAACGTAAGGCAGACCCTGTTTGGAAAGTCTGTCCAGGGCAGCACTGGTCTTGGCCATCTGCATCAGAGAAAACAGAGACTCCTGCATACGGGCACCGCCTGAAGTTGAAAAGCACACCAGAGCTCTTCTTTCAGCAATCGCCTCGTTGACGGCCTTTACAAAACGTGCACCTACCACAGAGCCCATGGAGCCGCCCATGAAGTTGAATTCAAATGCACAGCATACAACAGGAATACCCTTGAGTGTGCCTTTAATCACTACCAGAGCATCCTTTTCATTGGTCTTGCGCTGGGCATCTGCAATACGATCCTTGTAGCGCTTGGAATCCTTGAATTTTAAAATATCCTGCGGTTCCAGATCCTGACCGAGTTCCTGCTGATTGGTAATGTCCAGGAATCTCATCAGTCGCTGACGGGCAGAGATCCTCATATGGGCACCGCATTTTGGACAGACAAACAGGTTTTTCTCAAGTTCAACCCTGTAGAGCACCTGCTGACAGTCATCACACTTGGTCCAGACACCTTCAGGAATATTGGCAGTTTTGGCTTTAGAATCGATATTAGCCTTGGCCTCGCTGTTGCCGCTTAAAAAATCTAACCAACTCAAAATATTGTTCCTCTGTTAAAAATCCTCGTGATTATAGCATAAGGGATCACTGATATGTAGCTTAATTGCAAATTTTGTGGGATGATCCGGTAAATTCACATAATCCCGGGAGGATCAGAACCACAGAGGACCGGTAGGTTCAGACGGAATGCCGTACGAAGGATCATAGGCGACACCTACCAGATAAAGTCCGTTCGGCTGGGCATTCTCACCGCCGAGCGTTCTGTCCCTGGCGTCCAGCAGTTCTTTGATCCACTCCTTCGGCCTGCGGTGATAGCCAACCTCCAGCAGATCTCCGACTATATTGCGTACCATGTGATGGAGAAAGGCGTTGGCGCTGATCTCAACAACAATGTAGTCACGATCACGGGTCACCGTAAGTTTATGGATATTTCTGAAAGGGGTTTTCGACTGGCATTCAGATGCCCTGAAAGAGCTGAAATCATTCTCGCCCAGCAGATACTGGCCGGCCTCATGCATAAGTCTCTCATCCAGCCTTTTACCAGGATAGAAACTGATCCCCCGGCCCATGATGGCTGGACGGCTGTGTGAATTCAGAATGATATAGCGGTAGGTTCGTTCAAAGGCTGAAAATCTGGCATGAAATTCATCCGGTACCTCCTTCGCCCATTTAACCGAAATATCAGGAGGAAGAAAAACATTGCAGCCGGTAAGCCATGAACTGACCTTGCGGGGTTTGGCCCCGTTATAGTCAAAATGTATTACCTGCTGTGTTGCGCTCACCCCGGCGTCTGTTCTGCCGGCACAGTATATTTCAGTACTGCAGTCCGCAATTTTTCCTATTGCAGTCTCAAGACACTCCTGAATGCTCGCCAGTCTGTACTGACGCTGAAATCCCTGATAGTTACTGCCGTCGTATTCGATTCCTAATGCAATTCTCATTTTATAATTTATAGTTTTTCCAACATTTTACTTGCTTTGGTGAAAGCTTTGGTGGTCGAGGTCTTCATAATTTCCTGAAGAATATCCCTCGCCCCCTGCTTGTCATCTATTCCGATAAACGCCTGCGCAAGTTTAATCAGATTTTCCTCATCCTCGGTCATTTCCTCCTCTTCACGATCAGGTTCGTAGCGGTTCATTTCCTCCTGGGCCTGATCGATCAGATTATTAATCTGATCATCGAGAGCCTTCTGGCCGTTAGGATCTTTGACCAGACCGAGAATATCATCAATCTCATCGTTTTTAACTTTGGCTGATGCTCCGGAGCCTGCAGTCTTTGCGCTCGCAGGTCCGGCCGGCCGGCGTACTGCAGAAGCAGCCGGTTTCACTCCCGGTGAGGCCTGTGCCGACTGTTTATTATCCGCCTTTTTCCTTGCTGCAGGTTCTGACCGGATTGAACTTAGAAGATCATCCAGTTCATCCTTGCTCAGTTTTTCAGTGGCAGCTGCTTTTTTCTGCGGTGCCTTCGATGCCTGAACAGAATTGATCAGATCATCAAGTTCATCATTATTCAGCTTGTCATCAGGACGGGCCTCCTTCTTCGGGGCCGGTTCCGCCTGGATTGAATTGATCAGATCATCTAGTTCAACGTTATTCAGCTTGTCGTC
>ONPL01000146.1 GCA_900319705.1 uncultured Pseudomonadota bacterium
TTGTGCGAGCGTTTTGGCTTTTCTTCGGCCTATTCGTTGAATAATGATACAATACAGCCCTGTTTTTTTTTTGTTTTTTTGAATTCAATAATTTTAAACATCCCAACAAAAAGGCAGGTCTGGGCTGGTTTTTGGTGTAGAATTTTCGATTTTTAATATAGGTTTAGCAATACTAATATTGATAATATGCAAAACATTATATAGCACAGCTGTCGATTTTTTTACTTAAGCTGACAGAGGGCCGCTTCTTTTCAGAGATATTGCAGATTTTAATCTACCAGGAACGAAGACGCAGAAGGAAAAGTTTTAAAGCTAGGCAGTCATTACTTTAAAAGCTGGTGCGGAAAGCCTGGTCGAATGTGCGAGATCGTAACTGTATGCCATGCTGACGTAACCATAAACAACCAGCAGAATATTATCAGGCTTAGGGAGAATCCCTGCTAATCTCAAGAAAGACGACATTGTGAAATTTATTTACAAAACCGGAGAACCTGGCAACAATGCCTATCTTGATCGCAGACATTCAAAAAATAGATATAACGGTCTAGAATCAGTTGCACTGATATCTCTGCTTTCCTGGATACTGTTTAAAATCATGCAGACAATAAGAATCAAATAAGTATAGACAGAACTGCGCTGGCGGATTCTCAAATGATTATACTGATCCAAACTGTGTCAAACCGGTCCGTCTTTTTACAATACTGCAAAGACACATTAAATCACATGCAGCCGGCATACGAACTTTTTCTTGATATTTCCGCCTCATACCAAAAATTATATATAAAACACATAATCTCCCGAAGTTTTATTTTAAAATTAACCCATATGTAATTGGATATCAGCAGTGACGGACAGTAACTGCTGTTTTTGTATTATGGAACTCACGGAATGGCTCAGGAAAGTATTACCAGAACTTTTGAACTGATAGCGACAAGATCGCTGGTTATACCAAAAGATCCGGACGAAGAGTGTATCCTGGATCTGAATCTTGATGAGATGATCATTGATGCCCCCGATGAGGAGGATCAGAAAAAAACCGTGGCCAGTCTGCTTCATACAAAACTTCTTAAACCAGAAATCAGGATCAGCAGCAGACTTCTTACAGAGGCGGAGTCAATTGATTTCAGGGAAGTAAAAATCACCCCGGCTAGCGGAATTGAAAATACTGTCTATCAGAAAGTGTGCGTCAATATCATCGACGACAAGCTGATTAATTATTCCTATACTGTAACAACCGTAAAAAAAGACAATGCCAGGAATATA
This sequence comes from uncultured Pseudomonadota bacterium, assembly GCA_900319705.1. GTDB lineage: Bacteria > Pseudomonadota > Gammaproteobacteria > Enterobacterales > Succinivibrionaceae > UBA2804. Next base: position 1,264 of record ONPL01000146.1, read on the forward strand.
TTCAGGATTATCGTTTGGCAGCCGCTTACCTATGATCATATCTGCGAATACTACATTGAGTCTGAATCAGGACGTTCCATAAGTCCGCTGCGGATCAGTGCCGCGGCCCATGAAAACCATGCATCAGCTGATAATGATGAAACAGCATCGTATGATGAAGATAATCCGCCGCAGGAGCCTAAAGAGGGACAAGAGCTTTCAGCTCCCGATAAACACCCTGAACAGGAACTGAATGCTTCTTCAGAAGAAACTGCAGCAGATGAAGGACAAAACGGGCCGGAAGAGCAGTGCACCGAAACTAATCCGGAACTACAGCTGCAAGGCGAAGCCGACAGCGATGAAGAAGAGAACAGACTTGATCTTAAAGTTAAACTTGAGGAAGATTACCCGGATCCGGCATTGGAAAGACTGATAACCCAGTCTGACGAACCCGAACTTGGAGATCTGTCCCAGCTTAATTATCTTATAAATGAACAGACAGAACCTGAACTTAAAGTTCAGGTTCCGGTTGTGCAGCATAACCGTTATGAATCTGAAACTGACGAAATTAAAACTGAGAACCGTCCAGACGTTGATGAAATCAATGAGCACATTGAACCAGTGTCGGGATCTGATAATAATTCGGATACTGAGACCTATTCACGTTCTGAAAGTGAAATCAATGATGGACAGGTTCAGGGATCGGATCAGAATAGTGTCGCAGAAGTTTCTTCGGATAACAGTATTGAGCAGGAATTGCCGGACGAAGACAGCGCAGAGGAGCCCGAATCCCCGCACAGTTCCGCCGAATTTGACAGCAGTGACTACCGTTATCCGCTGCACGGACCGCACGGTTCCATGGACACTTCAGCGGAACCCGAATGTTTCAATAATATCGATATAAGATACAACCGGGACTATGATATAGTTCCAGACCGTGATACACCGGTTGCCGGAACAGCGGATATTCATGAAAACAGCAGTGACTTTGCACAAAATCTAGACTTTCTATCTGATCTGGTGTTCGCAGAAAAAACTCCGTCACTGAGTTCTGTAAAAATTCCGGAACCCGCCGGGGATAACCGGGATCGAATAACCGAACTCGATTTATTCCTGGAATCCGTTGCAGATCTGGAACCTGACGAAGGAGATTCTCTGCTTGAGGAACTCAACGAGATAGCACCCGGCAAAATCAATATCAGCGGAGAATCTGTACAAATCCTGAAGGACTGTGCTCCCACAGAGGTTCCGGACAATCTCCGCATCCTGACCAGACCTCACCCGAAAGCGGCGGACAGGAACAGTACAGAGCAGGATAACAAATAATGCATTCAAACGACAACAGGGAAATAGAACCGTTAAATCCGCGTGATCTGTGGAAGAATATTCCCACTGATCCGCAAACCATCTACTACAAGCCGGATCAGTGCAGTCTCTGTGACAGCTACCGGGATTATGTTCTAATCGCCGCAAGCATCAGAGGACGAAGCCATGCCAACGAGGGTGAAGCCAGGGATGACGACTTTTATGCCGGAAAGGCGGGTGATTCCGGATGGTACATTATGGCAATTTCCGACGGAGCAGGTTCGGCGGAATTTTCAAGACGCGGTTCAGAAATCACCTGCCGTACCATCGGAGCTTTCTGCAGAAACCGGCTTTCCAATCCAGAACTGAGACTCAACCGTTATATACAGGATCTTGAACATAGACTGGTGCAGGATCCTCTGCTGACTGAAACAGACCGGAATAACATTGGGGACATGGCATATGAGGTTCTAGCAGCAGCGGCAGTAGAAGCCTGCCGCGGGATCCGGGCTGAATCAGAAAGATTCAACTGCAGTTACAGCAGTGAACCGGACTTTATACCGGCAGCACCTGCCGACTATGCCACCACGCTTCAGGTTGCCATTACCAGACGCCTTTCTTCAGGCATGATGGTAATAACTTTCACAATAGGTGACGGACTTATCGTCTGCCGCAGCAGTTCATCGAAAGATTCTGTCTTTACCATGATGAACATGACCGACTCAGGCACCTATGCCGGTGAGACAAGATTCATTACCTCGGAAAAAGTTATCAGCAGTCCGGCAGAACTGAGAAGGCGGATCTCCTGCTGTTTTTTCAGTAGCTGTGAAACAATCATGCTGATGACCGACGGAGTCTACGAACCGTTTTTTGATTCAAGCAGGGAAATGGAACTCAACAGTAAATGGATTGATTTCTGGAAAAATCTCACAGCAACAGGAAACCATCATCTGGATTTTGACTCTCTGGCCCCGTCAGACAACACCAAGCTACTGTCACAGTGGCTCAATTTCTATCAGCCGGGAAGTCACGACGATCGTACCATGCTGATCATGTACCGGCGCTCACTGTAATGCAGTTACAGTATGTTACAGTCAATCAAGGTTATTGCCTGCTGTTTCAGGAAAAGTTAAGTGTTGATATTTCGGATGTGTTTTCGATAGATAGTTTATGCTTATATTCCTATCAAAAAGTAAGATGTTGGCGGTTGACGATTAAGAGGGTTGTGGGATAATGACAGTGATAGAGCCTTGCTGCGCTTCAGTCGCTTTGTGAGCATCGGACCGGAGAAAGAATTTTTCAGCTGTGATGAACAGTCATATTCAGAGGAGGAACATAATGTTGAAGTCTATAGGGATCGGAGCGGAATTATTTCATAAGCTCATTGAAAATGACTGCTATTACGATTATTTCATAAGCTCATTGAAAATGACTGCTATTACGTTGACAAGACTCCTTTTATCAGAACCGTGTTTAAGGAAAACAAGGCTGATGTAATGCTTATCACCAGACCGAGACGTTTCGGTAAAACGCTAACCATGTCCACCTTCTACGACTTTCTTTCTCTGAATATCGAAAATCCCGGTGATGTGTCACTTCAGGAGAAATGGTTCAAGGACACCAAAATCTTTGAGGACAGGGAATTCTGCAGTGAATACATGGGAAAGTTTCCGGTAATTTTTATTTCTCTGAAATCTATTTCCGGTGATGATTTTATTAGTGCCTACGGACGATTTGCATCAGTAATTTACGACATGTACACTCAGTTTAGATATCTTGCAGTCAGTAATAAGCTGAGTAGTGATGAAATTGAAGAATACAAACTCTATCTTAATAAGTCTTATCTTAGAGAACCTAAAAATAATGATGCTGTGAAGGATTCACTGTCTACATTATTGAGGCTCCTGAACAAGCATCACGGAATTAAGCCGATTCTGCTCATTGACGAATATGATGTACCTATCGCCAAGGCGGCCCATAACGGCTACTACCGTGAAATGATTGAGATCATCAGTCCGTTCCTGAGCAATGCCTTAAAGACCAATATGTATCTAGGCAGGGCTGTGCTTACCGGATGCTTAAGAGCGGCAAAGGAAAGTATTTTTACCGGACTTAACAATCTTCGGGTCTGCTCGGTTCTTGATTCAGGAAATGATGATCTATCCGCCGGGATAGGCTTTACCAAAGAAGAAACTCAGAATGTCCTCGCATACTACGGACTTACAGACTATTACGAAGAGGTAAGGAACAATTACGACGGGTACCATTTTGGAACAACTCATATGTACTGCCCGTGGGATGTAATGAACTTCTGTGATGATAACTACAGAAAACTGAGTAAAGACAGAAATCTCATTCAGGCCGGTAACTACTGGATAAATACCAGCGGTAACGATGTTATCGAAGAATTTATGGGCTTTATCGAGCCTGAAGACGTAGACATGATGCAGGACCTTCTTGACGGTAAATCAATAACCGCGGAAGTAAGAACATCCCTGTGTTACGGTGATTTACAGGATCATGACATCAACGACTTTTGGACTCTGCTTCTCTACACCGGATACCTTACCTTTGATCCATATGATATAGATCAGAGTGATGACGAAATTCTCTACCGGCTGTACATTCCAAACCGGGAAATCAAATTATGCTTTAAATCCAGAATTCTCAATTTTTTCAAAAAAGATCCCGTTATGAAAAATCATACAAAGGGACTGATGACAAGTCTGTTCAGCGGCGAAGCAGACAAGGTACAGGAGCATCTTAACGGTCTGCTCAAAAAGTATGTTTCCATCAGGGATTTTGCAACTAGAGCACCGAAGGAAAACTACTACCACGGTTTTATGAACGGTCTGTTGATTAACAGTGTCTCCTACGCTCGGGAGCTTAAATCAAATGTAGAATCAGGAAATGGTTATGTAGATCTCATCATAGGTTCTGAAGAAAAGAACACTCTGGTGATACTGGAACTGAAACAGACCGATGGAGTACCTACTTTTGGAGGAAAGGCAAAATTAGCCGAGATTGCACTGAAGCAGGTAATCGACACCGGATATGCAGAGCCGTATGCGGATGATGACTTTGTCAAAAATATTTATGCGTACGGGATCTGTTTCCACAGGAAAAGCTGTGCTGTTGCCGGTGAGAAACTGAAATAAACAGTTGCCTTAAAGGTTTACAAATACCATAACGTAGCTCTCATACTTCTTTGATCGAAACGTTGTAATATTTGCGACAAACCTTTATGATCAAAAAGATGTAAGATAATTTTGCTGCAGAAGATGACAGGATCATGCTGAATACGATTGATGTAGGAACCGAAGTTTTTAATAAAATGATCGAGGAGAACAAATACTATGTGGATAAAACCGACCTTCTGCGCACTGTTTTCAAAGAGAACGGCGCCGAAGTACTGCTGATAACCAGACCGCGCAGATTAGGCAAAACCCTAACCATGTAGACTTTCCGTAATTTTCTTGCTCATAACGGCGGTACCCAACATCAGGAAAAATAATTAAGGAATACTGAAATCTTTGCAGACATGGAACTCCGCAACAAGTTCATGGGCAGATTTCCGGGAATATTTAAGGACAGTTCATGCCAGAACGGTTTCCCGGACTCCATAACACTGAAGATCTATCTTCTGATATCATCAAAATCAAAATTCAGATCATCAAAAAATGTCATACTGTTGCCGTGGATCTTCTTGCTTTCATACATTGCAAAATCCGCCTCGCGGTATAAACTTTCAAATCTCGACTGTCTGCCGGCTCCAAAGAACGCAATTCCGACACTGAGGTTTATTTTAAAATCTCCAAGTTCTTTGATTACTATCTTATCAATATGATTAAACAACTTGCGCATCAATGCCGATGCAGCGTCTCGATCAGTAACTGACATGACATAAACCGCAAACTCGTCACCTCCGAGCCTCATAACAACATCATAATTACTGAATGTTTTACGCAGACATTCAGCAACGGCGACAATCACCTTGTCACCGACATCATGACCGAAATTATCATTAACGGATTTAAACTTATCAGCATCAAAAAGTGCATACAAGCCATGCTTTTCGCCTGCGATCAAAGATTTAATTTTTGATTCACCGCTCCTGCGATTTAATATCCCAGTAAGAGGATCCGTTTCGGACAGATAAATCAGTTTTTCACGCTCTCGTTTTTCTAGATCAATATTTTCAATCAGAAACAAAATCTTATCCGGATTATCTGCACCAGGAGAATGTGATGAAATGAATCTTGCGCGGTTCCACAACTGGTCATGATTTAAAAATTCCAGAATCAGATTTTTACCGCTGGCAAGCCTATCCGGCAGTGTATTTAAATTCACAAACTCAGTAAGAACTCTCTTTGATGAATCATCCACCAGTTTATTCATTTCAGAAACGATAAAAATCTGGGCATCATCAATATCGCTGCCTAGAACATCTGATTGTTCAGAAGCATTACTGCATAGACGCATGCAGGTGTTTGCAGACAGAGAAAATTCATACATATGATCATAAACTTCAGCCAGCATAACCATATTTTCATTAAGTTTTTCTATTTTTCTCTGGTTAAACACAATATGGATGAAAACAACGGCAACCACGGTCAAAACGAAGAGAATGGTAATTGAGGAAACTATAAAAACTGTTTTAAGAGATGAAAAATATTCAGCCGAATCAGCAATACACACCACATGCAAATGATTGCCTATGCTCCGATCGCCTATGTTCCTGGAATAAACCACATAATTTATTCCGCCATATTCAACAACAGCACCATTTGAAAAATCTTTTTCATCAAGTAAACTGATAACATATTCGTAAATGTTGTCGACCGTGCCGTCAGAAAGATCGTATACTTTACCTACCATATCGACATCAGAATGGGCTATAACTACACCGCCGTCACTGACCACCATGTGGTCATAACCGTCATTACGACTTACATCTTCAATCATCTTCTGGATTTTATCGAGTCTTATATCAAACGCCATAACATTACGGTTGTCATTAAGGGTCGTTGCAAAAGTCATAACGGTAGAACCGGTATAAACGTCCAGGTAGGGATCAACAAAAACTATCTGCTTCGGGGATGAAACAGCCGACTTATACCACGGTCTGTCAACAGGATGGTAATTTTCATCCGGAGTCCAATCAATACCAGGGAGAAATTTACCGTTAAAATATGAGTATATACCTAGAAATGAATCATCAATAATTTTCGAATATACAGCATTCTGATCTATCAGAAATTTTCCTACCGCGTCAGCAGAAACACCGCCTTCAGTATGCTCATCCAGGTAATTGATTCTGTAGGCGGAAATTTTAACAAATTCCAGGAGAGGGACAAGCACTGCTTCAAAATTTGATGTTACAATAGCAGTATTCTTCTCACCTACGCCCAGGATTTTGGTTTTCTGACTGGAATAGAGCTGAGAAAAGAAGAAACCGCAGAGCAGCACCACAGAGAGCATCGCTAAAGCAAGGAATAGAAAAGATCTAACGCCTAGCGTTCTGAAAAATTCAGTAAATTTATTTGGAACAAACATCTATAGTCATCCATACAGCAAATATTTTGATTTGCTATCTCTACCTGACAGCCAAAAAAGAAAGCTGTTAATAATACTCAAGGAAGGCGTATCTTATAAAACTTACAAACGAAAATACATTGAAAAAGAAAACAGTGTGTTCATGAGGCTAAGAAAGTCAGACTGTATCCAAGCTTATGCCACCGGCACTCTGATAATCTCTCCACGTTTTTGCCATTTTAGCACTGCCAGGGAAAATATTGTCACTAAAAATGATATTTTTTATCCAATGAGAGAAATATATCACATCTTCGATCAGCAACG
>ONPL01000091.1 GCA_900319705.1 uncultured Pseudomonadota bacterium
CAAGGATCACATTAATAAAAACTCACTTGTGCTCATTATCAAATTTTGATCCAATACTATTATTTATAAGTATGGAAAAAATTAATACCTGGATTGCTGCCGATGTAGATGCTCTGAATGGTGAAAAGATAAGGGGAGTAAAGCTTGGAGTGGAAAGTACCGGACGGTTTATCATTACTGAAAACGGAAATCTCTACGGTTTCGGTATACAGCGCTACGGCATTCTTGGCAACGGAATCATCGATGAAGAATGGAATTATACTAAGATCTTGATGGATGAAAACAGACCTGATTTACAGGTTCAAGAACTTTCTGTCAATAAACGTTCCGCCTGTGCATCAGTTAAAGATCAAAAAGCCGAAGATCCGAACAAACTTGAACTTTACTGCTGGGGTTCAAGTTCCTTCGGTCAGCATGGTTTTGACAACAACGACAACGATTTCACCTACGGAGATGTTTCGACAAAGTGGAAAGAACACGAAAATGAACTGCTGGACAAACCTTCCCGTCTCGAGTCAAAACCGAAGAAGGTTCTCACAGACTTTACCTTTGATGATTAACTGAAAAAATCTCATATCAGTATAAACGGGGCAGATCGACGGATCTGCCTTTTTTTATTACTATTAATGACTGAAAGCGCCAAGGCTAGTATAATTAACGCATTAAAAAACGAACATTGATTTTAGGTATAAGTATGTCAAGAAAAATATTTGTTACATGTGCCCTGCCGTATGCAAACGGCTCAATCCACCTCGGTCATATGCTTGAACATATCCAGGCGGATATCTGGGTCAGATATCAGAGACTGAAGGGGAACCAGATTTATTTTGTATGTGCCGATGATACCCACGGCACTCCGATCATGATCAAGTCAAAACAGCTCGGTATCACTCCGGAGGAAATGCTCAAAGCTGTTGCTGTTGAACACAAACAGGACTTTGACGGTTTTGAAATCAGCTTCGACAACTACTACTCCACCCACAGCGAAGAAAACAGATTTTTTTCCAACAGCATATATAAGAAACTGAAAGAACGGGGATACATCGCTTCAAGAACCATCTCCCAGCTGTTCGATCCGGAAAAGAAAATGTTTCTGCCGGACCGTTTCGTAAAGGGAACCTGTCCTAAGTGCAAGGCTCCGGATCAGTACGGTGACAACTGCGAGGTATGCGGTGCCACCTACAGTCCTACCGAACTTCTCAATCCGTACTCTGCAGTATCCGGAGCCAAACCGGAACTGAAGCAGACCGAACATTTCTTCTTTGATCTTCCTCAGTTTGAACCGGTTCTTAAAGACTGGATCAAAACCGGTGCTATTCCGGAAGAAATGGCCAATAAACTCAATGAATGGTTCGAAGCCGGTCTGCAGCAGTGGGATATCACCCGCGATGCTCCTTATTTCGGTTTTGAAATTCCGGATCAGCCGGGAAAATACTTCTATGTATGGCTTGATGCGCCTATCGGATATTTCGGCTCATTCAAGAACTACTGCGACCGTGTGAAGAACGTTGATTTCGATGAATTCACTTCAACCGGAAGCAACTGCGAAATGTATCATTTCATCGGTAAAGACATTCTCTATTTCCACTCTCTGTTCTGGCCGGCCATGCTCAGCGGCGCAGGCTACCGTATGCCTACCAAGCTGTTCATTCACGGTTATGTGACTGTAAACGGAGCCAAGATGAGTAAATCTAAGGGAACCTTTATCAAGGCGGCAACCTTCCTGAAACACTTCCCTGCTGAAACTCTCAGATACTACTATGCAGCAAAATCCAATGCCAAGATCGACGATCTGGATTTGAATCTTGAGGATTTTATTGCCCGTGTTAATTCCGATCTAGTAAACAAGGTGGTTAACCTCGCCTCCCGCACTGCAAACTTCATTACCAGAAAATTTGCCGGCAGACTGGCCCCGTCTCTGACTGAAGATCAGATTTTCGGAGAATTCAGAAACGCTACCGCGTCTATTGAAAACGCATATGAAAACCGTGAATATGCAAGAGCGGTACGAGAAATAATGAGACTTGCCGATCTTGCCAACAAGTATGTTGACGATACCGCTCCATGGGTTTTAGCAAAAGATCCTTCCAAAGATGCAGAACTTCATCAGGTATGCACCAACGCACTTAATATGTTCAAGATCCTTCTGACATATCTTAAACCGATCATTCCATCTCTGGTTAAGGCATCAGAGGATTTTCTCGGTGTCACCCTTAACTGGAATGAAGCCTGTGATCCTCTCACTGACAGAGAAATCAATCCGTTCAAACCTCTGTTCAAACGAATTGAACAGAAGCAGGTTGATGAAATGATCAAAGAATCCAAGGAAGATCTGGCCAAGGCAGCACCTAAAGCTCCTGCAAAAGAAGCCGGTGATGAACCTCTGGCACCTCAGATTACCATTGACGACTTCGCCAAGATCGATCTGCGCGTTGCAAAAATTGTAAATGCAGAACATGTTGAAGGCGCGGAAAAACTTCTCAAACTTGAACTGGATCTCGGCTTTGAACAGAGGCACGTTTTTGCAGGTATAAAATCAGCCTACAAACCTGAAGATCTGATTGGTCGTCTCACTGTTATGGTTGCAAATCTGGCTCCAAGAAAGATGAAATTCGGTATGAGTGAGGGAATGGTCTGCGCAGCAGGTCCGGGAGGAAAAGATATATTCCTGCTTACACCTGACAGCGGCGCAAAACCTGGAATGAGGATCCACTAACAGACTCACTGTTAAAACAAAAATGAAAGCCAAACAAATAGGGGATTTTTCCCCTATTTGTTTTTAAAATGATCATGTATAAGTTCACTCATTAATCACCTCTGATTTATCACCTAGAATTGATGATCACAATAACAAACCGCATCTTCCGGTGAGCAGGTAATCTAAGAGTTTAAAAATCACAGCGGCTACTGCTTATTATTCTTTTTAATCCACGCCATTAATTTTTCACGATCTTTATCAAACCACTGTGAGCAGAGTTTATAGGCGCTACCGTTGATCTTGATAGAATCTGTGTAGTAACGGCTCTTATCGTACTCAGCCTTTTCACTTACCAGCACAGGGAAATTGAGATTGAAAACCTTTTTGCAGTAATCTTTATCGAGTAGCTTGAACACTTCTCCCTCAAGCTTTTTATTGGCAGAAAGTATAGCAGGAATAGCCTCTTTGGCAATTTTTCCAACTTTCTCCTTTGCCAGCTTTTCTTCATCTACAACATCTTTACTAAAAAATGAAAATAAACCCATTTTTGACTCCTTTGCAAAAACAAACTAAATTTACCGACTACGATTTTTATTCAAAAGGAAATTCTTAATCAATATTTTTTGAAGAAATGATTTCAAGAATTTTATATATGTCACATTTTAACATGCATAATAAATAAAATTTCACATTACAAAAACAGGCTAAAATCACCCTCCTTATCTCAATAATCTAAAAAATGCAAAGTAAATCACAAAAAACAAGCTTTTTTTAAGAATTATGTGATTAATTATCAATAACCCAAGAATATATCTGTACAAAAAAAAAACATTTGTAAACTATAAATCAATAAATAGTTTATTTGACAGCCCAATCGGCATAAGTGTTATATATATATTGATATTTCAATCAGTATAGATAAACGACATTTATATTCATATGTAAAATATATCAAATAGACATTTCACCAACTCACAGGAGCCGATATGACAACCGTAAAATTTAATAAAGGCATAGTTTACATTGACAATAAAATTGTCGGAAACGTAAAGGAACATGTTTTCCGCCAGGGTACTTCCTCAACACCGGGGACCGGAACAGTTGTCGGTAATGTAAAAAATGATGTAATAAGAGCAGGATTAAGTTCCACACTTGGAACCGGCTCTATTCTGGGAAATGTCAAAAATGAATACGTATACCGGGGATCATCCTCCACTCCCGGTACCGGAACCAGGGTGGATAAAGTATCCAAATTTACTATCCCTGGTATGGAAAGGGAATCAGATGCGGATATCGTCGCTGCGTACCATTTTTTTATAAAAAAATTTTTATAAAGGCAAATCTGATCGATCACAATTTAGCAGTTCTCTCCTGACTTGTTGGAATCGAATCTGGATCAGCACAAAAAGGAATTATATTCAGAGTTTTAATTTTTTATTTATTCTCCTATGAGGTGTTAACATGAAAGTAAACGGTAGAACCACAGTTGGTAAGTTAAAAACAATGTTTAAAGATGAATTCGGAATCGGGGTAAGAGTTTACAACGGTAAACGTTTTGCTGATGATACTTCAACACTGGCATCAATCAGATCTGCCGATGCTGATGCAAAGAAAAGCGGCGATTTCGAAGTTAGAGGTAATATGAAGGTGGGAAATGCGGAAAAAGCCTTTAAGGAAGCATTCGGTGTTTCTATTCAGATCGAAAACAAAGCAGGCGATCTGGCAAAAGATGATGTAACAATCGCTTCACTGAAATAACGGGATCGGGCATTGTTTTAACAAGATCATCAATGTTTGATTTGCATTGCGTTTATATAGAGCCTGGTTAAATGAACTCATTTACCAGGCTTTTGACACTACAGACCAGACATAATGTCAGCAAGGTGATCAGGAAATTTCCTGCCCGTCATTCATATTTGAAATCAATTTCCCTAAATATGATTTTATCAGGTTTGATATAGCAAATTACTTTTTATTCAACAGGAACTTACCCATGAGTGATTTGATCAACATTATTGATGTACCATTGAAAGATGTAAATAACGATAAATTAAACACCAGAAAATATGTCGAAGGCCTGGCTCAATATCTGAGCAAGTCAGCAATGCCGACTACTGTTGCAATTCAGGGTCAGTGGGGTTCAGGAAAAACCTCTTTTATGAATCTGCTCCGTAGTATTTTGTGTGAGGATAAATCTTCCGGAAATGATCGAGATCCTCTGTACTACGGTGTCTGGATCAACATGTGGGAATATTCAATCATGCAGACTCCGGAGCAGACTTTAATCGGAGTAATTAAGGGTATGATCAGTGAGTGTACCAGAATTCTTGAACAGAGAAATCCGACATCAAGTGTAGCCGGAGAACTGAAGGAAAAAGCCTGGTCATTTCTGAAGAAAACGTGTGCAGTTGTTGCCACCACTGCTGTTAAAGCCGGAGTTAACACTCTTGGTCTTGATGGCGAGGAAGCAGCCGGAGCTCTCAAGGATGCTTTGGGTGATGACGAATTCAATGAAACCAGACCTAAAGAATTCAGAGATGCATTCACCAAAGCTGTTAATGACTGTCTGGCAGGACAGAGTCAGAGACGCGGATTCATGTTTTTTATCGATGATCTTGATCGCATCAACCCGGAAAATGCAATTCAGATATTGGAATTGCTGAAAAACATGTTTGAAGTTGATAACTGTATTTTCGTGCTGGCCATCGACTACGATGTGATTGTAAAAGGGCTGAAGGCAAAATTCGGCAACAACAACGGTAATGATGATGATCGTGCTTTCAGATCTTTCTTCGACAAGATTATTCAAATGCCTTTCTCAATGCCGATCGGCGCATACGATACCACCGCCTTCCTCAAGGATTCTTTAAATAATATCGGGTACCTCAGTACATCCAGACTGGAGAAGGAAATTACATTATTTACTCCTGAAGGAACAAAACTTAAGGTACTGGATATTGTGGATGAAATGACCAGACTGTCTACAGGCACAAATCCTAGATCAATTAAGAGACTGTTAAATACTCTGTCACTGATTAAAATCATCAGCAACATAGGTAAAACGGATCAGGAAGAAGAGATGGACGAATACGATCATTTGATGAACTACGGTCTGGTCTGTTTACAGATTGCCTATCCTCAGATCTATGATCGTATAACCCAGGAGCCGTATTATCCTGACTGGGATGAAAACACCGCGCGACAGTTCAGACTGAAGCCGCTGCCAAAGGAAAAGCTGGAGGTTCTTGATAAACTTGACGGCTTTAACGAACCGTGGGAACAGGTGGTTTATCAAATCTGTCAGACAAGCAATTATTTAATGGCATCAGCTTTGAATATTTCAGAACTGCTCAATCTGATCAAGTCTCTGTATGAAGAAGAAATACTGGCCGGCAAAATTAACACCATGCTGGGCATGACATCGGTAACCTCCGTGACACAGTCTGAAAACCAGAAACTGCAAAAGAGCGGCGCAACAAATGTTACGGAACAGAAACGATTTGATTACTGGGTGGAATTTCAAAAATACGCATTCAGAGAAGGTCCGAATCCTGACTTTGCCAAAAACTTCAAGGAGAGAAAACCTTCGGTTGATCAGTGGATGGATTTCAGTATCGGATTCAGAACCTGCCATATTACCATTTCTCAAATTATCAAACGTGACGAACTGGATGTGGAACTGTACATCAATGACGGAAAAACTATGTTCCCTAAACTTTTTGAACATAAGGAGGAAATTGAAGCCAGGGCCAACATGAGCTTCGACTGGCGAGAACTTCCTGAAAGAAAGGCAAGCCGAATCATCATTGTTAAGCAAAATGCCAAACTTGATGATCGAAATAAATGGAAGGAACAGTTCGACTGGCTGATGAATGCCATGCTGACGATGAAGAAAGTATTCACGGAAGTTCTGAAAACCATAGAATAGCCGCTGACCAACGGTAATTTACGGTTCCGGAACCTGTGCCTTATGATTTGAAGCTCAAGTTCTTGAACTCATAAGGCGATCACAGCCGGTTAACTCCAAACAGATAAAGAATGCTGACTGCTGAGGGAAAATAAAAACCGGATTTTCCCTTTTTTACATTGCGGCAAAAACAGGAAAAACGTTAACAAAAAACATGGAGAAGTTTGGCTCGGTTTCGATTGTGATTACTATACATGCCCGATGCGCCTTGTTCCAGTGATCCGATCGATAATTTCTGAAGTCTAGTATGATGAGACAAAACCTTAAAACAGATCTATATTTTTCAGTTCCTTCTTTCTCTTATACATCAACTGATCAGCACGCTGAAAAATTCTTTTGAAACTGTTATCTTTTCCTGGAACAAAATCAGAAATACCTACAGCTACAACAACTGAATTACTTTCAATATTTTTCTCAATCTGACTGTTAAACAGCTTAATCAATGCAATTCTATTGTTATAATCATCACCGTCAATAATGGAAACGAATTCATCTCCTCCCACACGGTAAACAGAGGTATGGACAAAAATATCACTGATAGTCTTATAAGCATCAATAATATACTCATCACCTTTGTCATGCCCTTGGGTATCATTTATCTGCTTTAGACAGTTGACATCAAACACCGCAACAGCAATATTGGTCAAAGCACCGGCTGCAATTGATTTATCGATTTCCTTAACCCTTTCAGCGTAAGCAAGAGTGCTGCCGGCTCCGGTAAGCGCATCGGTATAGGCAAGTTTTCGTGCTGTATTCAGCTCCTGCACATGCAAATGTTCTCTTCTCAGTGCAACTTCCAGCTCTTTGCGATACGCCTCTCTTTCACTCTCAATAACCATAGTGCGAAGCAGACTGCAACTAGTCATATAAGCAATAGCGTAAAGAGGAAGATAAGGATAAAAAATCTGCAAAAAAACAAAAGTAAGCATTATCAATCCTGACAGGCCAACAATAAAATGGCTTACTCCAACCTTCCCAACAGACTTGTAAAAGATACGCAGTGCATAACAAGAAGTAAGGAACAAAAGAGAAATCTGCATTAGCAGTGTCAAATAACGACCTATCCCGGGATGATAAATTCCATCACTGTCAAACCAGAATAAAACTGGGTAGAATAGGTTTATCAGCGCAACTGCGCTCATCGCAACAACAAAAGCCGATCCTGAGTGTAACAGAACCTTACTTAGCTTATTCGGATGGTTCATATACGCTGTAACATAACGTGTCCATGCAAAGATTCCAAGGGACATTGCCAAAAAATAAAATTCAGTGTCTGCAAACAGCAAAGTCTGCCACGACAAGAACTCCAACACACCCCACAAAATATCAGTAATGTAAAAAGCAATTACTGTAAACAGAAACAAGCGGTAATTCTTTTGAGTATCAGACACACATGTTTTACCAATCAAAATCACATCATAATTGGTAATAAACAAAGTCAAAAGTGCAAGTAGTCCTACTAATGAATAATACATAAAAGATACAAAACTTAGCTAAGAAGTTATCCTTAATAAATCAAATGTAATCACGATTTGCCGACAATCGAGGAAAAAGAAGACAATTGGATGAAAACAACATCAAACTCCGCTGATCCAATTAGCACAAAACAAATATAATCTAAATACCGGCGATGCGCCAGCATGTCTTCAGAAGCCTCAGGAAGATTAAAGCTCATTCAGTTAATCATCACACAACTAACAGCACTATTATATAGACCTTACAACATAAAAGTATTGCAATTTTTTAAATAACTTTGCAATTGATTGATCTACACGTCAAAACTGGTGTAAGTGATTTAGCAGATCGGATTGAAAATAAAAAAAGAGGTGAGAAGAAACGAAAAAAGACACCGGAATGGGTGTCTTCTTCATGAACGGGATCCTGGCAATGACCTACTCTCACATAGCGAATGCTACACTACCATCGGCGCAACAACATTTCACTTCTGTGTTCGGAATGGGAACAGGTGGTTCT
>ONPL01000148.1 GCA_900319705.1 uncultured Pseudomonadota bacterium
TCCTATAAAAAGTTAAACCTTATTGAAAAAAGAAAAGGCTGGATTGTTGATTTTAAACAATCTTAAATAGCATCAAAGGTTATTATGGAGCGTTTACATTTACTATGGATATGAATTTTTTAGATTTCGAACAGAAAATTGCCGAGTTAATTGCTCAAACCAATGAATTGAAAAGAGTTAGCAGCGAAACCGGCGGCATCGATCTGACGGCTTCTATCAGCGCCCTGGAGAAAGAGACAAACGAACTTACCAGGAAGATTTTCTCCAATCTCGGCGACTGGCAGGTTTCAAGATTATCCCGTCATCCTATGAGACCGTATACAAAGGATTATATATCACGCATTTTTACCGATTTCGATGAATTAAGCGGTGATCGCAATTTCGCTGAAGACTATGCGATTATCGGCGGTACTGCAAGAATTGACGGAAAACCATGCATGGTAATCGGTCACCAGAAGGGCAGGGATACCCAGGAAAAAATCAAGCGTAATTTCGGGATGCCGCGTCCGGAAGGATACCGCAAGGCTCTGAGACTTATGCGTCTGGCTGAAAGATTCCATATGCCGATCTTTACCTTTATAGATACTCCGGGTGCGTATCCAGGTGTCGGTGCTGAAGAACGCGGACAGGCTGAAGCCATAGCTAAAAACCTCAAGGTGATGAGTGCTTTGAAAACACCGATTATCTGCACTGTAATCGGAGAGGGCGGTTCTGGCGGTGCTCTGGCTATCGGTGTGGGTGATCGAGTTAATATGCTTCAGTATTCCACCTATTCGGTAATTTCCCCTGAAGGATGTGCATCTATTCTGTGGAAGAGTGCTGATAAGGCTCCCCAGGCTGCAGAAGCCATGAATATTACAGCAAGCAAACTGCAGGCACTTAAACTTATTGACAGCGTGGTGGAGGAACCTCTCGGCGGTGCGCACAGAGATTACGATACAGCGGCACAGAATCTGCGTAATCAGCTTCTTTCTGATCTGGAACAGCTGTCAAACGATTCAACTGAAGAACTGTTATCAAAGAGATTTGACCGTCTGATGTCCTACGGATATTGCTAATATAAGGAATATCACGTAAAAACAGCTGGTTGACGATGAGTTCTAGATCTCTTACCGATGCCTTTAAATTTAACTGCGGCATTTTACCCGAATCGACTGCCAAAATAGTGGTCGGTTTGAGCGGTGGTGCCGATTCGGTTACCCTCCTGCATTTAATCTGTACCAATCCTGATTTACTCCCTCCGAACTGTGCTGTTGAGGCGGTATATGTTCATCACGGGATCAGCAGCAAGGCCGATTCCTGGTCGGAATTCTGTGCCGGACTGTGCAGAACTCTTCACGTCGATTTCTGTGAAGAGCGGGTAGTTCTTGATTCAAATTTTTCCAATGTCGAAGCACAGGCACGTGAAAAACGCTACCGTGCGCTGGCATCGCATCTTGACAGCAACAGCGTGCTTGCAACTGCACATCATCTTAATGATCTGGTTGAGACCTTTCTGCTGGCTTTGAAAAGAGGATCCGGTCTTCCCGGACTTTCCGCCATGGGCGTGCTGCAGAAGTTTGCCGGCGGTCTGATCTGGAGACCTCTTCTTGATTCATCCAGAGCAGAAATAGAAGCCTATACCGGTGCGCACGGACTGTCGTATGTTACCGATGATTCCAATTTTGATATCCGTTACGATCGTAATTTTTTCCGCCATGAAATTGTTCCTCGGCTGGTGGAACATTTTCCTGAATACCTTGATTCAATCAGAAAATCGGCTGCATATATCCACGAGGCACAGGTAATTGTTGATCAGGTTGCCGAGCAGGATTTATACGAACTTGCCGACAGCAGCGGTTCTCTGGAACTGTACGGATACCGGCTGCTGTCGCCGGAAAGACAGCACAATGTTCTTAGACGTTATATCCACGGTGTGACGGGAAAATATCCGTCTGCGCAGCTGTTGCAGCAGTTCGATAAGGATTTTGTCGATGCCCGTACCGATTCTGTGCCTGTTTTAAAAATGGACGGCTGGGAACTGCGTAAATTCAGGGAACGGCTCTATATTGTACGGAGTTCAGATCTGAACTTCGGCACCAGCGGGCAGGTTGAACCCGGTATGACTGTTACGGTTCTTGCCCGCAGCTACCGGATGATGGAAAGCGACAGCGGCGGTTATCGTCTGGCCCCTGACTCAAAGATTGAACTCTGCTATGACTATTCTTTTTCTCTTAAGATCCACCCGTACAACCGCAGTATGAGAAGAGAACTGAAGAAGCTTTTTTCTGAATACGGTATTGCCTACTGGGAGCGCAGGTTTATTCCCGTTGTAAAGATTGACGGCAGGGTTGCCGGTCTTTTCCCGAATTATATTGATGCTGAATTCTACACCCCGGATAAGGGGCATCGTTTTGTGGAAGTGTAGTATTTCCGGTTAAAACCAATCTTGAGCGACATTCCGTTATTACCAATAAAAAAGCAGACCGTTACAGGTCTGCCTACGGATAAATAGCGTTGTGCCGGTGTATTATTTACCGAGCAGCTTTTTAAGTTCTTCCATTAAATTGTCAGTACTGATCATGCTCTTTTCCCCGGTGATTCTGTTTTTGAATTCAACGGTGTTGTTGGCAAGATTCTTTGCGCCGACAACAATCTGGTAAGGAATTCCGATCAGTTCAGCGTCTGCAAACATAACTCCCGGACGTTCGTTGCGATCATCGAAGTATACGTCGTAGTTCTGTTTTTCAAGCTCTGCGTACAGACGTTCGCAGAAGTCTTTTACTTCAGGAGTCTTATGCATATTCATAGGTATTACAGCAAGATCGAATGGAGCAATCTGCGGAGGAAGAGCGATGCCGTACTCGTCATGGTGCTGTTCGATGGCTGCCGCAACCACGCGGGTAACGCCGATCCCGTAACAGCCCATTTCCAGGATTACATTCTTGCCTTCCTCATTAAGTACGGTGCAGTTCATTGCTTCTGAATACTTTCTGCCGAGCTGGAAAATATGTCCGACCTCGATACCTCTCTTGAGAACAATGGTTCCTTTACCGTCTGGTGATGGATCTCCCTCTTCTACATTGCGCAGATCTGCAATTTCATAATCAGGAACGTCACGATCCCAGTTGGTACCGGTGTAGTGGGTTCCGTCCTCGTTTCCGCCGGAAATGAAATCACACAGATATGCAGCAGTACGATCTACAATGATCCGTCCCTTGAAACCTACCGGACCGATGGATCCGGCATGGCATCCGGCCGCCTTGAAGATCTGTTCGTCGGTGGCGAAAGTCAGAGGTTTGGCAATACCATCAATCTTTTCCGCCTTTACTTCATTCAGCTCGTGATTTCCTCTGAGAACCAGGGCTACGACAGGAGCTTCCTCATCGCCGTTCTTTTCGCCCATAACCAGAAGAGTTTTGGCAACTTTTTCTGACGGCTGCTTGAGGAACTGGGCCACTTCGTCCACTGAATGACAGCCCGGTGTGCTTACCTTCTTAAGTTCTGCAGTCCCCTTTGGTCTTTCTCCGGCAGGTGACAGAGCCTCGGTCAGCTCGATGTTTGCGGCAAAATTCGATTCGGTTGAAAATGCAATCAGATCTTCACCGCTGTCTGCAAGAACCTGGAATTCGTGGGATGATGAACCGCCGATGGAGCCGGTGTCGGCCTGAACCGGTCTGAAATCAAGACCCATGCGGCTGAAAGCATTGCAGTATGCCTGGTACATATCCTGATAGGTTTTATCCAGCGATTCACGGTCGGTGTGGAAGGAATATGCATCCTTCATGATAAATTCACGCCCTCTCATTACACCGAAGCGCGGACGGATTTCATCACGGAACTTGGTCTGGATCTGATACAGGTTGATAGGCAGCTGTTTGTAGCTGCTGATTTCATTTTTTACCAGATTGGTAATGATTTCCTCATGGGTAGGGCCCAGCACGAAATCTACATCGTGGCGATCCTTGAATCTGCAGAGCTCCGGTCCGTAGTGCTCCCATCTGCCTGATTCCTGCCACAGTTCAGCCGGCTGAACTACAGGCATAACAAGTTCAATCGCTCCGGCTCTGTTCATTTCCTCGCGAATAATCGCAGTAACCTTGTTCAGAACTTTCAGACCGGTAGGAAGCCATGTAAACAGTCCGTTGGCCAGTTTTCTAATATATCCGGCGCGGAGCATCAGTTTATGACTTTCAACCACCGCTTCGGAAGGAGTTTCCTTTAAGGTACTAAGTAAATATCTGCTTGTTCTCATAGTTAGTGTAAACGCTCCATAATAACCTTTGATGCTATTTAAGATTGTTTAAAATCAACAATCCAACCTTTTCTTTTTTCAATAAGGTTTAACTTTTTATAGGAA
>ONPL01000150.1 GCA_900319705.1 uncultured Pseudomonadota bacterium
GAAAAGTTGAGCAGAAAGGCGCTTGCCGGGTTGATTCTGATTGTTGTCGGCACTTTGGCGATGGCGATCTGGGCATAGGAAACAAATAACGGCAAATTCAGATTTGTCGAGATGATCGTTAGAACATAATATCCTGAATATAATCGACCAAGACAGGCGTTCAATTCCCCTCAGAAACGTGAATGGGTCTCATTTGAAAGACCTAGTCAAAAACAAACAGATACCGCTTGATCTGAATGGATCGGGCGGTATTTTTGTAATGGTATAATTGGATTGTCAGTAAGATAAATCAGAAGATAAATTATGGAGAAAACAATGATCAAGGCTTTGTTTGTGGATTTTTATGGCACTGTTGTCCATGAAGATGGCGCAGTCATTAAGGTGATAACTCAGATGATCAAAGATACCGGTGACGGGTCTGACACATCTGAGATCGATTCTTTCTGGTGGACTGATTTCCAGACGATGTTCCTTGATTCATTTGGCATTGCTTTTGAGACTCAAAGGGATCTTGAGAGGAAATCATTGGAACATACAATCGTAAAATTCCATTCTTCGGCAGATGCTTCAAAGTTAAGTGACATGATGTTTGAACATTGGATGAGGCCGCCGATATTTGAAGAATCCAAAGAGTTTTTCAGTAAATGTCCTATCCCGGTCTACATTGTTTCCAACATTGATACATCTGACATTATGTGTGCAATTGAATACCATGGTCTTAATCCGGCCGGCGTTTTTACATCCGAGGATGCAAGATCATATAAACCTCGAAGGGAACTGTTTGAACTGGCACTTAGCAAAACCGGGCTTATGCCTGACGAAGTTATTCATATCGGTGATTCAATAAACAGTGATGTTAAAGGCGCTTCTGCTCTGGGGATCGGAACTTTGTGGCTTAACAGATTCGGAAAGGCTGTTCCGGAGGGTGTTACAGACATAAAAGATCTTCTTGAGTCATTAGCTGTTATCAGTTGATCTAATCCCGAATATAACCTACTAAGCTCCCGAGATAATCGGGAGTTTTTAATTGCAAAACAAAATTTATTATAGGTTGAATTATAGCTACAATCTAACTATAATATCTAGCAAGGAGGTAAGAAATATGTTGATCAGTACCGATACTTTAATATCAATAACGGAAGCAAATCAGAATTTTTCAAAGGTTGCCAGGCTTGTAGATGAGAAGGGTGCAGCTGTAATCATGAAGAATAATGCACCCAAGTATATTGTGATAGAGTTCAGTAAAATACCTGAAAGCGCAGAAGTAGCCGATAAAGCAGCTGTAACTTTAGCAAAGAAGTTGATCAGTGACAAAAAGTAAACCTATATCAAAATAGTCGTCACATCATCACAGTCGTCACAGAATTGTTCCTTCAAGTAGAAAAGTAATCACTCAAGATAATGAGACCGGCAATTACGAGTTGAGAACAGTGGCATTCAAAACTCTACGAGTTTAGAACACCACCATTCACAACTCTACATTAGTGCGCGTTTCTATTCTTCCGCGCTACCGCTTGGATTGCCACCCACAACTTGAGAGGACGTTACCTCTCAAGTCGCGGCTGGCGGGACCTGGAATTGAATATTTAGACCGCAGGCTATGGCCCGCCCGCGCGGCTTTTCTTTTAGCTAAGCCTAAAAGAGACTCACAGATGTTAGAAAGGATAGATAGGGGTGTGGGGAAAGGAAGGGAAACGCTAATTTACACGCACGCGTAATACGGAAAGAATATATGTACGCAAATGTCAAATGAGGGACATTAATAGGACATGGTGCGAGTTATACTTAAGCAAATAGTTATTTGAAGATGGATAGGAGGGATAGTAATGCATATACAGAAAAGACAAGGAACATATAGAATTACTGTTAGTTGTGGTCGAGATGAATCAGGAAAGCAAATACTATGCACAACTACTTTTGCTCCGCCTAAGGGACTAACTGAGAAGCAAGAGAAAAAGGCTCTCTATGAGTTTGCTGATAAATATGAGCGCAAGATCAAGGGCGGTGCTTCTGCAAATTATAGCAAGATGACTTTCAAGTCATTTTGTCTAGATTACTATTATAAAAACCATCTTGAGACTTTAAAGCCTAAGACAGCAAATGGTTATCGAGCCGTTATTGAATCTCGTCTTATTCCGTATTTCGGTAATATGAGAATTAAGAACATTACACCTTTAGATGTTCGTGGGTGGATGGCAAGTTTAGAGAGAAAAGACGGGAAAGATAAAGATCTTTCCCGCAATAGTACCGGAAGTTGGTTTAGGACCTTATCCGCTATTTTAGGAAAAGCTTATGAGTGGGAGATAATAGATGAAAATCCGTGTAAACGAGTAAAATCGCCTACTAATACTCAACCTGATGTAGAAGCACTACAGCTTTCTGAAGTACAAACTATATGTGATAAGCTCCCGGAATATGATGACATTAGAGCCAGAACTTTCATTATGCTGATCTTGAATACAGGTATAAGAGAAGCTGAAGCAGCTGGGTTGGAATGGCGAGATATAGATTTCGATGATGGTGTAATATCGATAAGAAGAACATCACAGTATATTCCCGGTCGTGGAATGGTTGAAAGTACTCCTAAAAGTAAAACATCAGTTCGAGATATACCGATATCTCAGGATATGGTTAATGAGCTGGTCAAATATAAGATCTGGCAGAGGAAAGTGATAAAAGACCTGGGATCCGTGTATGAGGGTAATCCCGGTGAGGAAGCTCGGTTGTTTACATCGTGGAACGGGAAACCAATTTTCGATAGTACTTTAAGAAAATGGCTGACAAAGTTTTTGAAATGGTGTGATCTGCCAAGAGTTACAGTTCATGGATTGCGACATACTTTTGCCAGCTTATTGATTGCAAATGGTACGGATGCAAGAACGACAGCGGCACTTTTAGGACACAGTTCTCCGGCTCTTGTTATGAATGTATATGCCAACCCTCAAGACGAAGCAAAGGCGAGAGCGGTCGACAGTTTGAGTGGCTTAATTAAACGAAGAAAAAAGAGGTGAATTTGGTTAACGTTTGGTTAACGTTTTTCCAAAAAGATACAAAAAAGTGCGTGAACATATGTTCGGATAACGCCCCGCAAACCCAATAAAATCAAGGCTTTGCGTTAGTTTTTGAAAAGTTATAAATTGTGGGGGAATCCATTTGTAATCAGCAGGTCGTGGGTTCGAGTCCCACAAATGGCTCCAAGGTTCAAAGCCCCGCAGACATTGCGTTTGCGGGACTTTATCATTTTAAAGAATTCACTCAAAAAACGGCAAAAAACGCGATTTTGGTAACCATTTGGTAACCATTTTTAAAAACTGTTTTTGGTGAAAAATAGATTTTTGGAGCTATGGTTACCAGTTTTTCTGCTTAGATCGAGTTAAGATCAGAAAGGAATTTCTCAAATTCTTCACGCTTGATCTTCCTGTGACTGCCGATCCAAAACACAAACGGACAGTCCTTATCATTTGAGATCGTTCTGATCTTATTTCTTCCGATTCCGAACAGTTCAGAAGCTTCCTCAACGCTTAAGAGTTTTTTCTCCTTGAGCTTGTTGAGATCAACCGATTTTGTATCACCGGCTGTGTTTGGTTTTTCTGATTTTGAATTTTTCAATAATTCAGCATAATAAGCCATTCCTTTTTCCTTTTTGGTATTGCTGGGAATCGGCTGATCGATAATGATGTTGATTTTTTCGCTGTCTTTCATGATACTGTCCTTTCTGCATATGATTTAAGTTGTGACGACTGTGACGATGTGACGACATTATCGCCACCGTATAAGTGAAATTTCCCGGAACTGTCTTCGAACACAAGATCAAACGGATAACACCCGGCTTTTTCGGGGTTATCGGTTTCTTGTGGCTGTTGAGGGATCTTTTCAAAACTCAGATATGTGGCATCGCGCTTGTGATCTCTTACAAAACTGAATCCGAGTTTTGCAAGCTCATTCTTTCTGTTCCAGAGTTTTCCGCTTATGGATTGTGGCTTTTTGCTGGCTTTTATCAGGTTACAAAACTCTGTAGCAGTACCATAAAAAGAACCATGTGCCTTTAAGTATTCGAGAGCCTTTCTGAGATCATCATCTGCCTGAAATGCATCTTCGACAGGTGTATTTTCTTTGACGAGTTCCCAATGACTTAACGTATTGTTAAATCGAATCGTTAGGACACGTTCTTCCATATCACGACTACGCAAATGGAGTTTTACTTCTGAATCAGCAGATTCCTTGCGGATGA
>ONPL01000094.1 GCA_900319705.1 uncultured Pseudomonadota bacterium
AAACCTGAACTGATGAAGGGAATGAGCGATTCCCTTGCCGGCAGGGTTTCCGTCATGGAGCTTCCGGGACTGTCGGTCAGGGAAATAAAGGGCGTTAAATTTAACCGGCATTTTATTCCGACGTCAGATTACATTCAGGAGCGGGAAAAAGAACTTAAGCCGTATACTGATATATGGGAACTTATTCATAAGGGCTCCTATCCGGAATTATATGACATTGAGCGCGACTGGCAGGATTTCTACTCGTCTTATGTATCAACATACCTTGAAAGAGACATCAATGATTTGATCGCAGCGGACAGCCTGACCTTTATGAAGTTTTTGACCTGTGTTGCCGCAAGGACCGGCGAGATGCTCAATTATGCCAATATTGCAACTGAGACAGGAGTCAGTGAACCGACGGTAAAAAAGTGGCTTTCGGTCCTGGAACGCACCGGTATCGTATATATTCTGCAACCCTACAGTTCCAGTGCCCTGCGCAGAGCGTTAAAGACCCCGAAGATCTATTTCAGAGATACCGGACTTGCGTGTTATCTGACCAGATGGCTTACCGCCGATGCTCTGAAAAATTCCGCTGTTGCTGGCAGTATGTTTGAAACCTTCGTGGTGTCTGAGATCCTGAAATCATACAGTAATGAAGGAAAGGATTACAGGTTCAGTATTTTCTACTACCGGGGCAGAGACAAAAAAACTTCGGTAGAGAATGAAATTGATCTGATTATCGAGGAAAACGGCGTATTGTATCCGGTGGAGATCAAAATGTCCGGTAATCCCAAGGCTGTGATGGGGGCTGCCAATCAAATCCTGGATGCGATCCCGGACCGTCAGCGGGGGATCGGTATAATACTCTGTCTTATTGATCGTAAAACCTATCTTAGAGAAAATCTGCTGGCACTGCCGATAGAATACGTCTGAGCAAATCTGCCGCCGTTTCATACATATCTGAACTTTTATTCCGCTGCGGACAGCGCCGTTTTACGGAAGCTGCCCGAAGGTGCTTCCGTCTGCATACCGCGGCGGTTCCGGATCCGTTTTGTATTTCCTGAAAGAAAAAATATAGAAATTTACTTGAAATCCGGAAATACGGCTCCATATAGAAAGTAATCAAATATGAATTGTTTAAGGAATATGTGACATGACAGAACAGACCGAAAATACAGCAGCAAATGCTGAAGATGTAGAAAAGAATACTGAGGATATCAATCAGGAAAACGCTGCTGAAACTGCAGAAAATGAAGCCCCAGCCCAGGAGGCCCAGGACGTAACCAAGGATCCAGAAGCACTGACAATTGTTATCCAGGATCTGAACAAAAAACTCAAAGAGGCGGATCTTCGCACTGCAGCTGAAGTGGACAACATGAGAAAGCGCAAGGACAAGGAAATTGATGACGCTAAAAAATATGCCATATCAAAATTCGCAGGCGATCTTCTTCCTGTCATTGATGCTCTTGAAAAAGCTCTGTCCACCATCAATCCTGAGGATGAGGCATTCAAGAATATCCATGAAGGTATCAATCTGACTCTCAAGAGCATGATGGCCACTATAACCAAATACGGCATGGAACAGCTTGACCCTGTAGATCAGCCGTTTGATCCGAATACACAGCATGCTGTACAGATGATTGATGTTCCTGAGGGTAAAAAGCCTAATACCGTTCTGCATGTTATTCAGAAGGGATACAATCTGAACGGCAGAAACATCAGACCGGCCATGGTTATTGTTGCCAAACCGGAACCTCTTGATGAAAAAGTTTAAAAAAATTAACAAGAATTAATTTGAAATATGAAAATAGACCCTTATATATGAAGTAAAGGGAAATTTAAAGAATTAAAAAAAATTTAAAATTTACAGGAGACATTAAAAATGGGTAAGATTATCGGTATCGACCTCGGTACAACCAACTCATGCGTTGCAGTGATGGATGGTGCTCAGGCTAAGGTTCTTGAGAATGCAGAAGGTCATCGTACAACCCCTTCAATTATCGGTTACACCAACGACGGTGAAATTCTTGTAGGTGATACAGCAAAAAGACAGGCTGTTACCAACCCTAAAAATACATTATATGCAATCAAAAGATTAATCGGTCGTCGTTATGATGATGCGGAAGTTCAGCGTGATAAAAAGGTTATGCCTTTTGAGATTGTAAGCGCAGACAACGGAGACGCCTGGGTTGAAGTTAAGGGCAAGAAAATGGCCCCTCCTCAGGTTTCTGCAGAAGTTCTGAAGAAAATGAAGAAGACCGCTGAAGATATTCTCGGTGAAAAGGTTACAGAAGCAGTTATTACCGTACCTGCATACTTCAACGATGCTCAGCGTCAGGCTACCAAGGATGCCGGTAGAATTGCTGGTCTTGATGTTAAACGTATCATCAACGAACCTACAGCAGCTGCTTTCGCCTACGGTGTTAACAATGTTAAAGGCAACAAGAAGATTGCTGTATACGACCTCGGCGGCGGTACATTCGATATTTCCATCATCGAAATCGATGAAGTTGACGGTGAAAAGACTTTCGAAGTTCTGGCAACCAACGGTGATACCCACCTCGGCGGTGAAGATATCGACGGTCGTGTAATCAACTACCTGGCTGAAGAGTTCAAGGCTCAGAACAACATCGATCTGCGTAACGATCAGCTTGCTCTGCAGCGTTTGAAGGAAGCTGCTGAAAAGGCCAAGATTGAACTTTCATCTGCTGAACAGACTGAAATCAACCTGCCGTACATCACAGCTGATGCAACAGGTCCTAAACACCTGAACCTGAAGATTACCCGTGCAAAACTTGAATCTCTGGTTGAAGATCTGGTTATGAGCTCAATTGCTCCGGTTAGACAGGCTATTGCCGATTCAGGTTTACAGCTGAGCCAGATTGATGAAGTTATTCTGGTTGGCGGTCAGACCCGTATGCCATTTGTTCAGAAGGTTGTTGCTGAATTCTTCGGTAAGACCCCTCGTAAGGATGTTAACCCTGATGAAGCTGTTGCTCTCGGTGCTGCCATCCAGGGCGGTGTGCTGTCAGGAACCAAGAACGACGTTCTGCTGCTGGATGTAACTCCGCTTTCATTAGGTATTGAAACCCAGGGCGGTATCATGTCAACCCTGATTGAAAAGAATACAACTATTCCTACCAAGAAGTCACAGGTTTACTCAACAGCTGAAGACAACCAGCCTGCTGTAACAATTCACGTACTTCAGGGTGAAAGAAAACAGGCAAGCATGAACAAGTCTCTCGGTCAGTTCAACCTTGAAGGTATCGCTCCTGCTCCACGCGGAGTTCCTCAGATTGAAGTTACCTTTGATATCGATGCCGACGGTATTATCCATGTATCTGCAAAGGATAAGAACACCGGTAAGGAACAGACCATCACCATCAAGGCTTCTTCCGGTCTGAGTGATGAAGATATCAAGAGAATGGTTCGCGAAGCTGAAGAAAATTCAGAAGAGGATAAGAAGTTTGAAGAACTGGTTAAGGCCAAGAATCAGGCAGACCACATGGTTCATGAAACCCGCAAGATGCTTAACGAACACGGTTCAGCTTTAAGCTCCGGCGACAAGGAAAAGATTGAACAGGCGGTTGCTGATCTGGAAACTGCTTCAAAGGGCAACGACAAGGCTGAAATCGATGCCAAGACCAATGCGCTGATGCAGGTATCCCAGTCACTTGCCCAGGCAATGCAGGCTGCACAGTCAGCCGGTGCTGCAGGTGCAGGAGCCTCTGCAGGTGCTGATCAGTCTTCATCATCTTCAAACAATAATGATGATGTGGTTGATGCCGAATTTGAAGAAAAGAAATAATCGGTACTGACTGATTTAAATCAAAAAAACAGTAAGAGCGCATATTGGACTTCAGTGTGCGCTCATTTTGATATAAAGCGATAGCGAATTAAAATTATGAAAGATTATTATAAGATTCTGGGTGTCTCCAAGGATGCAACTGAAGATCAACTCAAAAAAGCTTATCGTCATCTGGCTATGAAATATCATCCGGATCGTAACCGTGACGATCCGAAGACAGCTGAGGAAAAGTTCAAGGAAGTTAAGGAAGCCTATGAAACTCTGTCCGATCCGCAAAAGCGACAGATGGTTGATCAGGGTATTGATCCTAACGATGCTCAGGCCGGTGGTTTCGGCGGCGGCGGATTCGGCGGTTTTGGCGGATTCGGCGGTGCGGATGCCTTCAGTGATATATTCTCCAGCGTTTTCGGTGATGCCTTCGGCGGCGGACGTTCTGCACACAGACAGTCCCGTCAGATGCGCGGTGCAGATATGCAGTATCACCTTGAAATCACTCTTGAAGAAGCGATCATGGGCTGTAAGAAGGATATCACCTATGATAACTATGTTCAGTGTGAAACCTGTAAAGGAAGCGGTGCTGCTGAATCAGGCAGCCTGAAGACCTGTCCTAAGTGTCACGGTACCGGTCAGATCCAGATGTCACGCGGCTTCTTCTCTACTATTCAGGAGTGTCCGCAGTGTTCAGGACGCGGCAAGATTGTCGATAAACCTTGTTCTAAATGTCATGGCGACGGCCGTGTACGTGTAAAACAGACTGTTACCATAACAGTTCCGCAGGGTATTGAAGACGGTCAGAGAATGAGACTTACCGGCAAGGGTCAGGCACCTCTCTACGGCGGTGTTCCAGGAGATTTGTATGTTCTGGTTTCTGTTAAGGAACATGCTATTTTCAAGAGACATGAGTCTGATCTGTTCTGCGAGATCCCGATCAGCTTTACCACTGCCGCTCTCGGCGGAAAGGTGGATGTTCCGACTATCAGCGGCACAATTAGTCTGACAATTCCTCCTGAGACTCAGACCGGCAAGATGTTCAGGATCAGAGGCAAGGGTGTAAAATCCGTGCGTACGGGTTCAACCGGTGATATTATTGTTCAGGTGATTGTTGAAACTCCGGTTAAGCTTAACAGTGAACAGAAAGATCTGCTGAAACGATTTGAGGAATCCCTCAACGGCGGGTCCCAACCTGTTCATTCAGGTGTAAAGTCTGAAGACGGCAAGGCCCAGAGCAGCAGGAAAAATTCAAAGGATTCAGGTGATGAACACAGTCCTAAACAGAGCAGGTTTATGGATTTAATTCACAAGTTCTTTGATGATATTAAGAATAAAGGCAAGAAGGAATAATACTTATGGATAAGGTTCCAATGACTGTTCACGGGGCAGAGATGCTTCGTGAAGAACTTGAACAGCTTAAAACTGTTGAAAGACCTAAAGTTGTTCAGGATATTGCGGAAGCAAGAGAACATGGTGACTTGAAGGAAAATTCTGAATATCATGCCGCCAGAGAACATCAGGGTCTTATAGAAGCCCGTATCCGTGATATTGAGGGAAAACTGTCAAACGCACAGGTTATCGATATAACTAAACTGAAAAATGAAGGTAAGGTGGTGTTCGGTTCTACCGTAACCGTATACCGTCCTGATGAGGATAAGGAGATCGTCTACAAGATTGTAGGTGAGGATGAGGCAGATCTGACAAAAAATCTTATTTCTGTCTATACCCCGATTGCCAAGGGGCTGATCGGAAAGGAAATTGATGATGTTGTAAGCATCAAGGTTCCGGCCGGTGTTATTAAGATGGAAATTGTGGATGTTCAGTACATCTAGAAGTTTTTGATCCTGTAAAAATAGAAAGTAAACACAGTCCAGAGAAGATCCGGATTGTGTTTTTTTGTTTTTAAGCAGGGATGATTGAAAGAGACTGTCTGATCAGTCTTTCGGAAGAACGTATTTTGATTCTTTCTTTTTCTGTTTGAAGATGGTCAGAATATTGCCGAGGAACTGTACGAATTCGGCTCCGGTAAGTCTGCAGATTTCGTCTGCCACAGCCTGGCGGTTTTCCTTTGTTGCTCCGTTCACCTTGATCTTCATAAGTTCGTGATGTTCAAGACTGGACTTTACTTCATCGATCAGACTTTCGGTGATCCCTTTCTGTCCCACAATTACAACCGCCTTCAGATCGTGGGCGCTGCTTTTTAAATAAAGTGTTTGATTTCTTGTAAGCATAGTATTTTTTACGATTAAAATTAGAATGCGGATATGATAACATAGAGAAACTCATTTTGTAACAGATTTTAAGGATTGCAGAGATGGAGATTGATAACTGCAGATGTGTTTTTCTCGATACAGAAACCACCGGTAAGTGTGAGGACGGCCCGGCACACATCGGACACCGTGTTATCGATATAGGTGCAGTCGAGGTAATCAACCGCAGGTTTACCGATAATAATTTCCAGTGCTACCTTAATCCTCACCGTCAGGTTGATCCGGAGGCGGTTCAGGTTCACGGCATCACCGACGAATTTCTGCAGGATAAGCCTGATTTCAAGGATCTTGCCCAGAAATTCATTGATTATATCCGAGGTGCGGTTCTGATTATTCACAACGCAAAGTTCGACGTGGGATTTCTGGATCAGGAGTTTGAACTTTGCGGATTAAAGGAAAGGATCGCAGATCTGTGTACGGTGGTGGATTCATATTCCGAGGCCAAGGAGCTGCTTCCGGGACATGCCAAGTACAGTCTTGATGCTCTGAGCAAGATGTTCAACCTCCAGCATAACTACGACCGTTCCTTCCACGGGGCTCTGCTGGATTCAAAGATCCTTGCCGATGTATATCTGGCCATGACCGGAGGCCAGAATACCATGGACGGAATGCTCAAAAACATGATGCATGACGTTGACAGTGATGATGCAAAGTCAGCTGAAATATGTCTTCCGGGAACGCTTACGGTACTTAGGGCGAATGAAAAGGAACTGGCGGCACACGCAAAGAAACTGTCAGGGCTTAACAAAACCCATACTTCGAACTGGGATAAATATTATTATACCGAATAGATTTCTGATAAAAGGCTGCACCTGGAGCTGTGCAGCTGTATGATCTCTCTAGCAGTCTGCGGTGTTGAGCGGAGTTTATCTCATACCGTCGATTTCCTCTTTGATGGCAACAAACTTGTCAAAGTTTTCAATAAACAGCCTGGTCAGTTTCGGATCGAAATGTTTTCCGCTTTCCTCCTGGAACAGTTTGTATATTTTCTCCATCGGCCATTTTGACTTATAGCAGCGGTCCGAAGCCAGTGCATCAAAAACATCTGCAATTGCGGTAATTCTTCCGTTGAGAGGTATTTCCTCGCCCGACAGACCGTTTGGATAGCCTGTTCCGTTCCATTTTTCGTGGTGATAGAAAGCAACTTCGGCTGCAACGTTGAACAGTTCGATATTGGAGTCCTTGAGCATTTCATAGCCAATCTGGGCGTGGGTTTTCATTACCTGCCATTCACAGTCATCCAGTTTGCTCGGCTTGTGAAGAATTTCGTCTGGGATGGCGATTTTACCAAGATCATGCAGCGGTGCGGCCTGGCACAGCAGGTTTATCTCCTTCTGAGGAACACCCGCCAGTCCTGCCAGCAGTTCGCAGTATTTACTTACCCGTTTAACATGAATTCCGGATTCCTTGGATCTGGTTTCCACGATTTCGCAGATCCGGTACATGATTTCACGCTGATTGCGGTTGAGCAGATCGTTGAGATACATGTTGCGGTAATGGTTGGACAGTGTTTCCTGGAGCAGTTCTGCCAGATCCCGGTTGTGGCTGTAACGGGACGGATCATCAAGTCTGAACTGAAATACGATGCCGTGAAAGTCCGAATAGGCCAGAGTGGTGACGTCGTTTCCATCAAACAGACCTTCCCTTTTCCGGGCGGTTAAAGCGATTATCGGTGACGGCAGTTCCTGCGGATCAATTGATTCACCGGAATAGTAGTTATGAAACTCAAAATGGTCGCCCAGCGGGTTTATGAATGAATAAATGTGGTTTCTGGTTTCCTGAACGGTCGGGCGACGTCTGTTCAGGTGAAGGAACAGACTTTCATATACGTACATAGATGCAGTTTTGAGATCCGGGCAACTGATGAGCTTGTGGGAAAGCCGGTTGAGCTGGAGAATTTTTCCGGTTGCCACGTAAAGCATTCTTTTGTCATTGTAGGCACGAAGATTTGAACGGATCATGGTACGCAGTTTAGGTGTACTGAGCTCGGTTTTCTCCTTGTAGTCGTTGATATCGTACTTTTCCATAATCTCATCCTCGGGAACCTGACCGGGCTGTCCGGTTCTCAGAACTATACGGACAAGCTGGTTGTTAAGTTTCCTTCGGATGAAGCTGGCTACATCCAGTCCTGCTGTATCGGTCTCCATAACCACATCAAGGATTACGAGGGCGATATCTTCGTCTGCTGCCATGATTTCACAGGCCTCCTTTCCGGAGTATGCAGACAGAAATTCGATCGGCAGCTCGTCATATGTAATTCCGAGCATTGCCAGTTTGGTGATTCTATGGACATCGTCTTCATCGTCAACAATAAGAATTTTCCATGAAGAAAGATCCGGTTTACTGTTTGAATTGCAGGAACACAAACCCATGGTTTTTGAAATATTGTTGAAACTGTCCATAAAACTAACCTCGAATGCGCATCGATTCAAGATTCTACATTATATAAAA
>ONPL01000151.1 GCA_900319705.1 uncultured Pseudomonadota bacterium
AAACTCATTGGAGGATGTGGGAGAGTATGTTGTAGTGTTACTTTTTGTAAAATCTTAGGATAATGGATAAACCACAAGGGGAACATACCAGTCCCGTCGGATTATCTTCTTCAAATATCTGAAGAACAAATCTCTGTACATATTAGCGGAACGAAGAGGACTGAGCCCGTGGGTATTTCTGTAGTTACGGTAGTTTTTCTGCCATGTGGCGGAGCTGAAATATTTTCCTTGATGAACACATTCAAAAAATTCAGCGGCAAACTGTTCATCTTTTCTACCATCATGAAGAAAGAACAGCAGGACAAAGGATAATAAGCAGGAAAGAATGAATGCTGTGAAGGAGCCGTCAACTAAATCCTCGTTAAGGGGGATCATTTTTCCAAGTAAAAACAGGATGAGACCTGCACCGGCAGTTATGCAGGAGAGTTTAAACATCCACATCAGATCCTGATTGATCTGTCTGCCGTGCTCTTTCATTTTCATTCCGGTTCCGGCTCCTTTTGCAGATGTACGGGAGAACTCTGCGCGGTAATTTTCTTACCCTCATATCTTCTTCGGTAGTAGTCGGCGCAGCGGTAGCTGATTATGTCACGATAGTGCGCGGCAAAGGCGCTGTCAGCGGTAAACTGCGCCAGCTGCGGTGCAAGGTGCAGCACCGAACTTCCATCCACAGAGAAAAAACTGCTTTCGGTTCTGGTCAGGAATTTAACCGGCATATGGTAGATTTTTTCAAGATGCCGGCTGTCGCTGATTTCCGAGAATTTCTTCAAGGTCAGATCCGGTTCGAGATCCCGCCAGTTGAATGATTCACTGAAAAATTTCTTCCACACCTCAAGCAGCCGCTCTGCGCTCACAGAAGTTGCAATCAGACCATCCGGCCGGATAAAGGCTTTCAGCACCGGCATTTTGTATACTTTGGTCATGGCGGTGTTTTCCGCCATAGTCAGAAAATCCGCTGCAATACTGCCGGTAAGATGATGTTCCTCCGCGGTAAGTTCCCCGTGTTTGTGCAGAAAGGCAAGATAATGTTTGAAGATATTGTTCTTTGAACTGCCGAGTGTCAGCTGATAGATTTCAGGCTCCATCAGTTCAAACAGTTCAGTACGCAACGGCCGGTGTCCGAGCAGTTCCCTGATCCGCTGATATTCACTGAAAATCAGTTCCTCCGCCTTCCGGCGCTGCCGATCCTGGACTGCAAACAGATCTAAAAGGCGGATGTCGAAGTCGACCTGGCAGCGGTCGGGCAGGGTAACGCTGCTGCCTGAACCGTCACTGAAAGCTGCAAATGGTTCTCCTGAGGAGGTACTGCTGCAGCCTGATTTAAGGAAGTTTCGAATTCTTCCCGCCTTCTGATAATTACCGATGAAATCGAGTACGTTAAGGTAGCTTTTGTCAGGATGAAGCCGCAGACCGCGTCCGAGCTGCTGGAGAAAAATCACCGGTGATTCGGTAGGTCGGAGGAACATGACCAGATCTACCGGTGCGATGTCCACCCCTTCGTTAAACATGTCAACCGAGAAAATGACTTTGATCTGCTCCTGCTCCAGCATCGCGATGGCACGGTCGCGATCTTCGGAAAATTCACCGGCTGCATTGCTGTAGACTGCCACAGCATTTATGCCGGCGTTGCAGAATACCCCGGCCATCTGTTCTGCATGCTCCCGGGAACAGCAGAAACCGAGCGCCCTCCTGGAGCATGTTTTACGGTAGTGACTGAGGATAAAGCTGTTTCGCTCCTCATTGTTCCGGTAGGCCCTGGTCAGATCTGCGGTGCTGAATTTCCCCTTTATTATGTTTACGGTGCTGTAGTCGGTAAAGCGATCGTAGATCCCGTAATAACGGAAGGGGGCGAGAAAACCTCGGTTGACTGATTCGGCCAGATTGATTTCGTAGGGTACATTGTAATCGAAAAGTTCAAAAACGCTTTTCTGATCCAGTCGTTCCGGTGTGGCGGTAAGACCGAGCATAAACCCGGGGGTGAAATAATCCATAATTCTGCGGTACTGTCCGGCGGTACCGTGGTGGATTTCATCCATGATGATGTAGTCAAAAAGATCTCTGCTTAAATATTTTTCGCTGAGGTATCTTCCGGAGCCGAGGGTTGCAACCGAAGCCAGTGTAACCTCTGCTTCAGTATTTTTGGAGTCGGCATCGAAAAAACCGATGCTTCGGGTACCGCGCACATCGGCAAATGTCCGGGCGGCCTGCCGCAGTATTTCACGGCGGTGCACCACAAACAGAATTTTTTTAAAGGACAGTGAATCGAAGGCGGCGAGGGCCGTCTTGCCGACCCCGGTTGCCGCCACCACCAGGCATTTCTGCGCACCTTCCGCTCTGGCATTTTTCAGTGCATAAAGGGCTTCGATCTGGGCTCCCCGGGGAATGAAACGGACAGTTTCCTGATCCGCCTGTGTCCTTGCATCCGACTTCCGCGGTGAAGCGTCATCATCGTAGAGTTCCAGCATCCTGCATGCCTCGGGCCTGTGCCAGGATCTTGCGTACCGTTCCAGCAGTGCATCGTCCAGTATCAGGGAATGATTGAGAAACAGCTCTTCAAATACGCTGCAGAATTTACGGCAGGCGGAGGGATCGGTGTTTTCTGTGAACCGGTAGTTCCATTCAATACCGGAGGTAAGGGCGCTGCGGGAGATGTTGGAGGAGCCGACATAGATTTCCCGGCCTCCGCCGGCGAAACTGAATATATAGCATTTGGGGTGAAAGGAGCGGTGCGGATCATTGTAGAAGCGCAGATCCAGGTTCTGTGTAATTTCACTTTTGAGCAGATAAAGGGCCGAAGGCTGGGTAATGCCGAGGTAGCTTCCGGTCAGAATGCGGATCTTTACATTACGGGCCGCTGCGGCAGCAAGCTCTGTCACCACGGAGCGGACGCCGGATTCCATCAGAAACGATACAATAATATCGATGGAGGATGCCCGCCGGATTGAATCGGCAAGTGCGTTGACAAGATGTTCGTTCCGGCTGTCGTCTCCGGTGAAAGCACTGCAGCCGGCGGCATTTTCTATTTGAGGCGCAGCAGCATGTTCAGCCATTGTTCATTCCTGTGGTCAGTTCTGATATCGCCGGTCTGCCACATTTCAACTATGGACAGATCAGGATGCATCTTTAAAAATTCCAGCATGTTCTCACGGGTAAAATCGCAGAAATAGCGACCGTTTCTTATGCCTCTGAATGTTCCGTATTTGAAGGAGGTATAAATGATCCCGCCGCTTTTAAGGGCTTTCTTCATTTTTTGGAAAACATCGTGGAGCTGCAGCTCCGGCATATGCAGAATGGAGGCACAGGCCCAGATCCCGTCGTATGCCCCGGACTCGTCAAGTTCACAGAACAACATATGTCTGACCGTAAGACCGGTAGTCTCTGAAGCAGCCCTGCACATGTTCAGACATCCGTCGGTGGCG
This sequence comes from uncultured Pseudomonadota bacterium, assembly GCA_900319705.1. Classification (GTDB taxonomy): domain Bacteria; phylum Pseudomonadota; class Gammaproteobacteria; order Enterobacterales; family Succinivibrionaceae; genus UBA2804. The sequence goes on from ONPL01000151.1 coordinate 3,420, forward strand.
GTAACCTGAAAACCGTGTTTTTTAAAATACAGTGAGTCTCTGCCGGAACCGCATCCGAAATCCAGAATTTTCGCCCCGGCGGGAAGCAGAGACAGAAATCGATCCTGGGTGGATGAAAAATCCAGATTCAGAGTTCCACTGATAAAATCCTCGAAATTTGCATTGTAGTAATCAATGGTCTGAGTTTTTTCAGACATGGTTGTCCCCTGTACAAAAGATCCGCTGAGGGAGGTGGTTCACATTTGACCGCATCGAACTGCGGCAGGTAATACTTTACTCATATTGTATAACCGGACGATCGGCAATACCACCGTTTATTTTGCATCAGGCATCCCGGAATTAACGAGGTTTCGTAGAGTTTCGGCGCAGACTTGATCTGGAGTGTTACGAAAATTTCGGAATAACAGTTCCCGGGAAACCGGAGCTGACCGCTGCCTGCAGGCGAACTTCATAATCCGGACATAAGCAGCCCAAATGGTCCTGACAGCCCTGGCTCATTTCGTGCGCAGGCAGATTTCAGTGTTATTTTTGAAGAGTCTCAGCCTTGATAATATCTTCAATTGTTTTAACAAAATATTGTGTATCCAGAAAGTAGTTAGGGTATGCTTTTTTTAATTCCTTCAGGTTCTTTGATTTAACCAGTACCACAGATGCAAAAGGATCATGTCGATATTCTTTTTCATAGTAGTTGTACAAATCTGTTGCTTTTTTTTCATCTGTTGACGTTACATAATCTATAGAAAAATTGTTAGCCTCGTTAAATGAAAGCAGTAGTACAAAATATAGATCTGTGGAAAATATAGATCTGTGGAACTGGAGAATGAAGCCGTTTTCAGAACAGATATTCCTTTTAATTTGGCCAGGATCTGCTGCTTTTGATCTACATCTCTCAGCTTTTGTACTAATTCATCCTTGGGAAAATGTTTATACTCCTCCAGCACATTACTCTTTTCTTTTAAAGAAAATAAAGCACTGGCCAGTTTAAAAAATTTTCTGTTTTCTTCTTCTCCAAAACCGGACTTATAGGAAACCTTATCGATAACACCCAATGTTTCTACAGCTGTTGCCCATGCGTGCTGCAGCCTGGTTCTGATCTGTACTTCAATTCTCATGTTATAAATGTCTTCATTCTGCTCATTCTGATATTTAAATACCTGATGAAGACTTCTATAACCGTCAGGCTTAGGGTTTTCTATGTAATCTTTCGGTGGTACAGTTTCATGCCTGGATTTTTTTATCAAAGCATCGTGAACCTTTTTAACATCTGAAATTTTAGGAACAATAATTCTTATGCCGCCAACATCCTGCATTTTTGAGACAGCCATATCAGGAAAACGGGTGATTTTTCCGATAATTGAGGGCATTCTTTTCAGACGCTGACCTACAATACAGTCTATACTTAATTTCTTCAGCCGGCTGTCGACGATTGCCCTGATATTACGCAGCGGCAGCATGTGGTTGGCTCTCCACAGATTTAACAACTCAATGGTCTGCTCTTTTTCATTAACAGTTCCGTTGCGAATTATTTCACCGGCTTTGTTTATCTGTTTTTTGCTTATTTT
>ONPL01000020.1 GCA_900319705.1 uncultured Pseudomonadota bacterium
GAACTCTGAAGCATGAAATTAATACTGCCGTCTGAGCCAACCACATAGTTCATACTTACAGAATCATTACCTTCTGCTTCATTAATCTTCTTCATTATGGTCGACAGTGAATCATTCTCGCTGATATCAATGGAAAAGCTTTCAGCATCATCACCAGAACCGACAGTAAACGAAATCTGTCCAGCATTTCTGGAACGGTAAACAGTATTTCCATCAGCATCCTGCTCTGAGAAGAAATTTTCACTGGAGGCGGAGCCCTTGATTTTAGTTCCGTAGGCAAGCTGCTTCACCGCTATATCGTGTGAACAGTTGGACACATCTTTCTTAAGTTCATAGCCGAACTCAGGATTCTCTTCACTGAGGGTGGTCTCCACCGTTCTCTTATTGATTGCACTTCCGTCAGATATTTTTTTCAGATGATCTGCAAGAGAAGTCATGCTGGATTTCAGCGAAGACAGACCGGTAACTTCAAGTTCCTTAAGCGCTTCCTTATTGTTAATAGGAGTAACTTTTGTTGATTTCTTAAGAGAAACCAGAGAGGATACGATGCTCTCCAGATCCAGACCGGATCCAACTCCCAAAGATGTAATACTACCCATAGTAAACCCCTTTCAATAATCCGCATTACTGATAATACTATATACTCTTATCTAAATTATCGGATTATTTACCTGCGACTTTAACAATAAAAAGCAATAAATTCTATCTGAAACAGCTCTTCACTCTCTTCATTTTACTACCAATTACTGAAATATTTCATATTTGCCGCAATCCGGTAATCCGTTTTGTTAATTAAGCCATAGTTCCGAAAATACTGTGAACAACATTTATACAGCCATTATCAATCATGCCGGAGTTCCTTCGGTATATCAAACTCCTTAGGAAGCGGTTTAGGCGGACCAGCTCTTCTGGCCTTGTACATTTTCAACTGAAAAACAAAGGCCAGGACCTGCGCAACCGCAGAAAAGAGGCCTTCCGGGATCTGATTGCCGATGGAGGTGCTGTAATAAATAGCACGGGCAAGGGGAGGAGCCTCCACAACAGTGACATTATGCTGTCCGGCAATTTCCCTGATTTTCAAGGCAACTGCATCCACCCCGCTTGCCACGACCTCAGGAGCTGCATGAGCCCTGGTCTGATCATACTTCAGTGCTACAGCATAGTGGGTAGGATTGGTTACAACCACATCAGCCTTCGGAACCTCGTCCATCATACGGCGGGTGGCCATCTGGTACTGCAGCTGGCGGATCTTGGATTTTACTTCAGGTTTTCCTTCGGTTTCCTTATATTCATCCTTTACCTCCTGCTTGGTCATTTTCAGCTCTTCAATATGACGCCATTTCTGAAACCAGGAATCCATGGCGGCAATCGGGATCAAAGCACAGACGATCCCGATAGCAATTTTTATAAGAATATATAAACAATGAACAATTGCATCGGTAAACTGATAGGTCGGCAGTTTAACAATTGCCGCAAACTGGGATCTTACCAGTATATAGGCGCAGGTAGCGATAAAAACAACCTTAAGAATTGATTTGAGCAGTTCAACCCAGCTCTGCACCCCGAACATTCTCTTAATGCCCGACAGCGGGCTGAGACGGTTGAATTTCGGAGTCATTGCCTCCAGACTGACATTGAATCCGCCGATAAACAGATTTCCGATGAGAGCAAAGAAAATTACAAAAAGCCCGAAGAGCACCACCGGAAACAGCACAATAAGAGCAGCATCCATAAAGGCGGTAAGCATAAACCGGGGATCGAATATATTCTCACGTTTCAGGACAAATCCGATATGAAATACCTTATTAAAGGCATCACGGAAAAAAGAGTTGAAAACCCACAGTCCGATAACACCGGACATAAGGACGGCAAAGGTTCCCACCTCCTTGGATCTTGGAACCTGACCTTTCTTCCTGGCATCCTCTATTCGTTTGCCGGTGGGTTGTTCCGTCTTTTCCTGACCGTCGTTTTCCGCCATTATCTATTTACCTTACGCTGCCTGTACACTGATAATTCATAACCGTACACATCATTTCGGTTACGTGATCAAACAATTTTTCAAAATATCCCATGAATCCGCCGAGTGTCAGCCACAGAACACCGATCCCCAGGATCATAGATACTGCAAAACCCATGCTGAAAATATTCAGCTGAGGAGCCGCCCTGGTCATTACACCCAGCGCAAAGTTAATGATCAGCATGGTACAGATTGAAGCTATGGAAAAATTCACCGCAACCTGAAACATTACAGAAAGGAACAGCGACAGCGTCTCCCAGCTTGACGGCGCAATAAAATTCAGACCGACAGGCAGAGTGGTAAAACTTTTATGGATCAGATCGATGAAAACCAGGTGACCGTCAATTCCAAAGAATACCAGTGCACACAGCATACTGAAAAACTGACCCACCACCGGCGTGGATGCACCGTTGACAGGATCCATGATTGACGCAAATCCAAGACCGGTCTGCATAGCCACCACCTGACCTGCCAGAATGAAACACTGGGCAATAAACTCGGTAACAAATCCAAGAGTGGTTCCGATTATGATCTGATTGATGGTAACGATCGCACCTTCAAGACTGAACAGTTCAATTCCGGACTCAACCGGAGGTATGAGAGGAATAACAGCCCAGGTTATAACAATACAGAAAACAAGACGGATCCGGATCGGGAGCATGCGGGAACCAAGGATAAACATGGCACCGATCATTGATGAGATACGCAGAAACGGCCATATGACAGAGACCATATACTGCATGATGGCGGATCCTAATAATTCCACTAACTGACAACCTCAGGGATCATGGTAATAATATAATTAAAGAAATCCATTACCTGCTGCAGCCCCCAGTTAACACCGAGAGCAATCGCCACAATAGTAATCAGAAGTCTGGGCAGGAAGCTCAGCGTCTGTTCATTGATCGAAGTGGTGGCCTGAAACACTGCAACACACAGCCCGACAATCAGACTGGGAATAATAGCGGCTGAAACCAGCAGAGCCACTGTGGAAAAAGTATTTCTCAGTACATCAACATAACCTGACGGATCCATCCTGTTAACCTCCGCCTATTCCAAAACTTGAAATCAGGGTACCGACAATCATGGTCCACCCGTCCGCCATCACAAAAAGCATCAGTTTGAATGGAAGCGCCACCATTACCGGCGACAGCATCATCATACCCATTGCCATGAGGATACTTGCCACCACCAGATCGATTACCAGGAAAGGCAGATAAATCATAAAGCCGATCTGAAAGGCGGTCTTAAGCTCACTGACAATAAAAGCTGGGATCACAACCTTCATCGGGGCATTTTCCGGTTTATCCGCCGTTTCTCCGGCATATTCAAGAAAATTGTTCAAATCCTTGACTCTGGTCTGAGCCAGCATGAAGGTTTTAAGCGGTTGCTGCGCGGCGGCGAATGCCTGCTGGGCGGTTATCTGATCATTGGAATACGGTTCAATGGCGCGATCATAGATCTGATTGAAAACCGGATTCATAATGAAAAATGTCATAAACAGACTAAGTCCGATCAAAATCTGGTTTGACGGGGCAGCCTGAAGTCCGATGGCCTGTCTTAAAATTGAAAGAACAATTATGATTCTGGTAAAGGACGTCATCATGATAATCAGTGACGGAAGCACGGTAAGTGCCGTCATAAATACCAGGATCTGCATAGAAAGGGTATACTGCTGACTGCCGTCCTCCGCGGTGGTAAGGGTTACCGCAGGCATGGAGAAATCAGCCGCACAGGCTGTGGCAGACAGTCCGGCGGCAGCCGCCAGCAAAACAAGCAGACTTTTAAGTATTCTTTTCATCATTGTTGCCGTCCGTTTGGTTTTCAGATTGTCCAGCATTTGTGGTCTGATTTTCACTGCTGTTTCTACCTTTGTTCATAAAGGCAAACAGTTTTTCGGCGAAATTCCCCTTCCCGTTTTCTGCGGAATTCTGTCCGGAAGCCGGCTCATCCTCTATCTCTCCGGGAGCAATTTCAGCCAGTTTGGTAATTTTCTGGGGGGTAATCCCCACCAGGTAATAACTCTTCCCTGCCCTTACAATAGCCATCTTTTCGTGGGAACCGACGGCAATCATGGCAACAACCTTGAGCACACCGTTTCTGAGCCCCGGAATAAACTTCGCCTTTTTCAGAAAATACGCAAGCATGAACATCAGGAAAATTACCCCGATACAGCTCAGCATCCACTGAACGATACTGATACTGGCACCCGGAGCCCCCAGTCCGACCTTCTGAGCAGAGCTTTCGCTGACAGCAGCCGCGATCCCTGGAAACAGAACAACAGCCAAATATATAATCTGTTTCATAGAATTATTTAAGTTTCTTGATCCTTTCCGTCTGGCTGATTACGTCGGTAAGACGGATCCCGAATTTATCATTTACCACCACCACTTCACCGTGGGCAATCAGGGTGCCGTTAACCATTACATCAAGAGGTTCACCGGCAACACGTTCAAGTTCCACCACCGAACCCTGGTTAAGCTGAAGCAGATTGCGGATTGAAATCTGGGAACGTCCCACTTCCATCGAAATAATTACCGGGATATCCAGAATCGAGTCAAGTCTTCTCTTTTCCTCCTTGGAGATCGGTGCCGGCTCTCCGAAATTCTCAAGAGGAACCGCCTCTACATCAGCCCCTTCGGCATTCAGCAGATGACTCCGGTCGTCATGGTCGTCCGGTTCTTCAGCACTCTCCGCCTTTGCTTCTGCAGCTTTCTTCTCGGCTTCTGCCTGTTCATTCAGCGCGGCGCCCCAGGCAGCCATGATGTCATCTTCTTCACTCATCAGTTATTATCCTCCACGTCATCATATTCCAGATCTACCACATTAGACTGGCGTGCTTTAATTAAAGTAAGTTCGCTCTTCATTGATTCCGGACGTTTGAGTTTTTCAGTTATTTTCAACGCCACCTTTTCCTTAACCCGGCCGAGTTTGGCATGAAATGTAGGAAGATCCTCCACCAGAACCAGAAGTGACTCCGGCATATCCACCGGTATAATATCCCCAGGCCGCATGGATTTGAGCTGGCGCAGTGTTATGGTGGTTTCCAGCAGTTTCGCGGTAATACCTACCTTAACACCCATAATTTCATCACGAAGAGCCTTCGACCAGCGCATATCAGTATCACCCTTGTCACTCTGCACACCGGCGTCAAGCAGTTCCCTGATCGGCTCCAGCATGGAGTACGGCATGGCCACGTGGAAATCCCCGCCGCCGCCGTCAAGCTCAATGTGAAACGAACTTATAACAATTACTTCAGTAGGACTTACAATATTGGCCATCGCCGGGTTGACTTCTGAATCAAGATATTCAAATTCAACCGACATTACCGGATTCCACGCCTCGGTATAGTCCTCAAAAATAATGCGCAGCAGCATCTGGATGATTCTTCTTTCCGTCGGGGTAAATTCACGGCCTTCAATCTTGGTATGTCTCTTACCTTCTCCGCCGAAAAAGTTCTCCACCAGGATAAATACAAGCTGAGCCTCCAGGGTGATAAGCGCGGTACCCTTCATCGGTTTAAAACGGACCATGTTGAGACTGGTCGGAACAAAAAGAGAATGCACATACTCACTGAATTTGATCATTTTAACACCGTTGATTGATACTTCAGCGGTACGGCGCATCATATTGAAAAGACTGATCCTGAGGTGACGGGCAAAACGCTCATTGACCAGTTCAAGAGTCGGCATACGGCCGCGGACGATACGGTCCTGCGAGGAGAAATCAAAAGGAGTATAACCCAGGTTACTGTTGGGTTGCTCCTCCTTGGGCAGTTCGTCTTCGTCACTGCCGTGCAGCAGGGCGTCAATTTCGTCTTGGGTTAAAATATCACTCATTTTTTTCCAACCGTTTACTGGACAATAAAACCGTCGTACAGGATCTTTTCCACTACCGGCTTGTTTTCAAGCTGTTTCATTCTTGCCTGAACACTGCGCTGGGCTCTTTCCTTTATATCAATTTTACCCTGTTCGGTCTGCAGCATGGCAAAATCAAGCTCAAACAGTTCATCGGTTATGGCACCTAAAATAGCAGGAAGATGATGTTCAGCAAGCTGTCTGTTCTCATCCCCGCGGACCATAAGTACGAGTTTGAGCTGCATAATATGCGGTTTCGGCTTTGACTGAACCTTAAGAACAATCGGAGAAGGAATTGCCACATAATAAATTTTGTTGGCCTCCATCAGTTTCTGCTGAGCCTCCAGCGAGGATTCCGAATCTTCGCCGCCACCTGAGCCCATCATAAAGAAGACAACAAGTCCGACAACCAGCAGGAGAGCGACAGCACCGACTACAATAAACAGTTTTTTCTTACCACCACCGGAAATCGATTTTAATTCCGCCTCTTCAGCCATCTTTCACTGTCCTTAAGCAAAGTAATCAACTGCGCGATCAGAAACCTTAACGCTAACGTTAATTGAATCCTCGTGCTCACTTCCGTTTATTCTACCAAATGTTTGATCATTTGCACGGGATGTTTCACCATTTTGTGAATTCTGTGCCCAAGATTCCTGGTGTTCAACTGAACTTTCACCAAGGGTTATTCCGCCCTGCTGCATAACCTCACGCAGCCTGTTCATTGATTCATAAACCAGATCTTTGGTTTCCCCCTGCTGCACGATCATGTTGATCCGGACAACCCCCTCCTCCGACATTTGAAGTGAGATCTTCATCTTTCCGAGACCGGTCGGATCAAGATTCATTTCCGCCTCCTTCAGATTCCTTGCCAGCATTATATTAATCTTCTCGGCAATCTGTCTGGCATTTTCCTCATAATTTCTCGACATATGAACCGGTTTCTGGATTTCTGTCAGTTCCTGAAGTTTCTCACTGAACAGCGATTTGTCCGAAGCAAGACCGACAGAACCTCCGGAGTTCGAACCGCCGGATATTTCCAATTCAACTGAATCACGTGCAGAGGAGATTTCAGCTGAAGCTCCGGCAGACGAACTCTGCATCTGCGCCGCAAAATTCATTCCCGGATTTATACCGGTCTGAACGTTTAGTGAACCGCCGGACATTCTTGACACCGCTGAAATATTTCCCGGATCACTGCGTACTGTTGCAGCGTCAGCACGGTTAAGCTCCTTTAAGCCGTCAAGAAAAGACATCCGGCCGATGGAATTTTCCAAGGTATCCGGCTCAACCAGGGCATCTTCTGACATCACTGCGACTGTTGCGGTATTCATGACATCAGGCTTAGGTTCTGCGTTCAGAAGTTTAATCCGATTCCGGCCTAGATCTGTATCAGAAAGCACTTCACCTGCAGTGCCTCCCGCCCAGAATGATGCATCAGTCTCTGAAGAAGAGCCAGCTGAAGCGCGGATCTGTTCGGTCTGTGCAATAGGATCCTCAAATTCAGTACTGTATTCCGCTCCTGCTGTTGTTTTAGTATTATCCTGTAGAATCATCTGAGAGCCGTTATTAATGATAACAGATGATGCGGAAGCCATTTTATCTATTCCTTTAACTAAAGGATTTGCACTCCTCGATGCCTCCAAAAACGACATAAGTTCCGATGCCGGCTCTACGCTGTTAGAAACAGACTCCTCCGTTCCCGAACCTTCATTATTTTCTTCCGCGACCGCATTATAAAGTTCAGGTTGAATAATAGGTTCTGCACTGTTGGCAGTTTCAGCTAGAAGCTCTGCTTCTTCTGCAGAGTCCGCCGAATCAGAAATACCGATCCCAGCAATATTTGCCAATTGCGATTCAAATCCCGAACCCTGCTCATTTACAATGGTGTCACTGCGCTGTAGCGACATCTCCGCAATTCTGATTTCAGGATCAGAGTCTACGCTTTTACCAACAGTCATACCGGTGACCTCCTGCATTGGTTCTTTACCTTCAGCCTCTGAACATTCGGTATCGTCACAGCGATTTTTTTTATCTGATGCATTCTTTTTCTGATCGGTACCGGATGTTTTAAGAACTTCATTCCGTGTTCCTGCTTTTTTTGAATCTTCTGAACGCGGTTTCTCAGTTTTGCCCGGTCTTCCGTCGGCGTTTCTGCTATCTGCTCTGGTACTGTTTTTATCAGACAAGGTCTTCCCGTTTAGCGTTCCGGATATAGATGTTTTTTTGACACCAGCATTCGCTGTCTTACTTATAGAACTGTTAACAGAACTTAGAATCGCTGAAAAATCAGTCTGTTCACTGTTCCTGGCCCTGTACATTTCTCCAACTTTACCGGCGATCCCGGTCACGGTACTTTCACTGGCAATCTGCATATGTAATCCTTACCATACGGCGAATGGTTAAATAATCTCCATACAAACAAGCAAAATACATACCACAGGTTCAATTCATCCCCTAAATTTGCAAAAACACGTCTTCAGACCATCTTTTTCTTTGATAAACACCACACTCTACACTCTAAAACTTAATTTTAATAATTTATTCATGCAATTAATTTATTTTTTTAAGTTAATTCTATAGATCTGTTAAATAATTAATGCAATAATACAAATCAAGGTATTAACTTTATTTAATAAAGTTTTATAAGCTTTTAGTTAATTTTATTAATGTAAATTTTTAATTTTTTTAGCAATAGCTAGATAAGAAGGTTCAAAATGAGAAATCTATTATTACTATCTGCCATACTGCTCGGATGTTCCGGGACAGCCGCAGCAGCTTCTGCCGAAACCCCGTCTCCGGATCTGGTGGCAAACGGATTCATAATAATGAGTACCGTGCTGGTTATTCTGATGTCAATCCCGGGTATAGGACTTTTCTACGGAGGAATGGTTAGAACCAAAAATATGTGTTCGATCCTGATGCAGGTTATTACATCCTTCGCGCTGATCTATCTGCTGTGGGCCTGCTACGGATATTCTCTGGCGTCAAGTAACGACAGCGGCTCATTTCTGAGTCTGTTCTTCGGAGATTTCTCAAACTCATTCCTGGTAAAAATAGCACCGGATACAGTTGACACGGCTCACTCCAATCTGTCTGAACTGGTATATTTTGCCTTCCAGGGTGCTTTTGCAGCTATCACAGCATGTCTGATAATCGGTTCTTTTGCAGAAAGAATCAAATTCTCAGGATTTCTGATAATGCTGGTGGTATGGTTCACCTTTGCATACATTCCTTCCTGGCATATGGTATGGGGCGGCGGATGGCTGGATTCAGCCTTCGGAGTGCTCGACTTCGCCGGCGGTACAGTAGTTCACATCAACGCATCGGTATGTGCTCTGGTAGGTGCATACTACATTGGAAACAGACTCGGTTACGGCCGTGAGGCAATGAAGCCGCACAGTATGACCATGACCATGATCGGTACCGCTCTGCTCTGGGTGGGCTGGTTCGGATTCAATGCAGGTTCTGAACTTACTTCAGACGGGATCTCAGGTCTTGCGCTGGTAAACACCATCCTTGCACCGGCAGCCTCCCTGGTATCATGGACAATTTGCGAATGGTTCCTCAAGGGTAAGCCTTCTCTGCTCGGCGCATGTTCCGGAGCAATTGCCGGACTGGTTGTGATAACCCCTGCCTGCGGTTTTGTCGGAGTAAACGGAGGAATCATTATGGGTCTGATAGGCGGTGCTGTATGCCTGTGGGGTGTACACGGTCTCAAGAAGGCACTGCGTGTTGATGATACCCTCGATGTGTTCGGTATCCACGGCCTTGGCGGAATCATCGGAGCCATCATGACAGGAATATTCTGCTCCCCAGATCTTGGCGGTGTCGGCTTCGGCGGAGATAACACCTCCATCCTATCCCAAACCACCGGTCAGCTGATTTCCGTTGTTGTAACCATAGTGTGGACTGGAATCGTAGCATTTGCAGGCTTCTCTCTGGCCAGACTGATTACCGGAATCAGAGTTTCACGTGATGAAGAACGTCAGGGTCTGGATCTTTCCTCCCACGGAGAGCGCGCATACAACTACTAATACTAACCAAACAATTTTATATTGTTCCTTATCCAAAATATTTACCTGGCAGCAGGTAAATATTTTTTTCTGCCAAACGCCGTTCATATTCCCTGCGCCGCCGTATTGAAGGTCATACAGTTCGCTGCAACCTGCAACCGCTGCTGCGGTGTTTTGCCGGTCTCGCTTTTATCCATTAAGATATTTTGCATTTTTTGATAACCGTCAAAAGATTGTTTCTATTTTTATATCTGTATCATTGTTTGAAAATGATATTTGATGCAAAATTAACCATAATGGGATAGTTCGGAGTAAATGCCATGAGTTTCAACATTCCAAATTCTGACAAAAAAAGGATAATCATCGTAGGAGGCGGGTTCGCGGGTCTGAGGCTTGCCCAAAAGCTGAAGAATTCCGGATATCAGGTTGTTCTGATAGACAAGAACAACTACAACCAGTTTCCGCCGCTAATCTACCAGATAGCAACAGCCGGACTGCATCCGAGTTCAATATCCTTCCCTTTCAGAAAGCTGTTTGAGGACAGGCGTGACTCCTTCTTCCGTATGACCGAACTGAGGGCGGTCTATCCTGAGGAAAACTACATCCAGACCTCCATCGGAAAAATCACCTATGATTATCTGGTTCTGGCCAGCGGAACCACTACCAATTTCTTTAATAATAAAAACATTGCCGAAGTTTCGGTTCCGATGAAAACCGTTTCAGAGGCAATGGGACTGCGCAATGCACTTCTTCTGAATTTTGAACGGGCCGTAACATGTACCAGCGAACAGGAACGAAGGGAACTGCTTAACATTGTTATAGTCGGAGGAGGACCTTCAGGGGTTGAAATAGCCGGTGCACTGGCGGAAATGCGCAAATACATTCTCCACAAGGACTATCCGGACATGGATATCTCCCAGGTGAACATTCATCTGATACAGGGGGACAGCAGACTGCTCAACGGCATGAGTGAAAAATCATCGGCGGCAGCTCTTTCCTTTCTCACCAGAATGAATGTAAATGTAAAACTTAACACCTTTGTTACCGATTACCTGGATAACATGGTCGTTATGAGTGACGGAGGCAAAATTCCAACCAGAAATCTGATCTGGGTGGGAGGGGTAACCGCAGGAAAAATTCTCGGAATAGCTGAAAGCAGCGTCGGACGCGGAAACAGAATTCTGGTTGACGGATACAACCGGATAAAGGGTTACAGCAACATTTTCGCCATCGGGGATCTTGCACTGATGCAGAACGAAGATCCGGGCTATCCAAACGGACATCCGCAGATGGCTCAGCCTGCACTGCAGCAGGGAGAACTTCTTGCCAGAAATTTAAAGGCAATTAGTAGCGGGAAGCCGTTGCAGAAATTCAAATACAGAAATCTCGGATGCATGGCGACCATCGGAAAACACAAGGCGGTGGCAGATATCGGATCCTTTACCTTCTGCGGTTTTACCGCATGGTTCCTCTGGATGGCGGTACATCTTATGTCAATCCTGTTTGTACGCAACAAGATCTCCGTTCTGATGGACTGGATCTGGAACTACTTTACCTATGATCAGTCCAACCGGATGATCTTAAGATCCTTCGACAGCCAGACTGCAAAAGAAACAGAACAGCGGCTTAAGGAAAAGCACTGGGGAACAATTAAAGATCACGATAACAACAGCTGACAACAACTGCTGTTTTTGTGATTTGGCTTATATTTCTTTACCGTTTATGGCCCTTTGATTATAATTACTATAATCGGAAGTCTGTTTCACGGGCCCGTATACGGATACCTGTTCATATCGAAAAAGGACAGACTGTTTAGAAAATACTTCAGTGAACATATAGCAATTAGGACTTTAATCTGATGACAGCAAAAATCATAGACGGCAAATTATGTGCTCAAAATCTTAGAAACTCAGTAAAACAGAAAGTACAACAACGTATCGAATCAGGTCTGCGCGCGCCGGGACTTGCTGTTATTCTCGTAGGTGAAAACCCTGCATCTAAAGTATATGTAAAATCAAAAAGAAAAGCCTGTGAAGACGTTGGCTTCATCTCCCGTGCATACGATCTTCCCGATACAACCTCAGAGCAGGAAGTTCTCGCTCTTATAGATCAGCTTAACGCAGATCCTGAAGTTGACGGAATTCTGGTTCAGCTTCCTCTTCCTAAACACATCGATTCCACCAAGGTAATCGAAAGAATTGTTCCGGACAAGGATGTTGACGGTTTCCACCCGTATAATGTCGGTCGTCTTGCCCAGAGAATTCCGGCGCTCCGTTCCTGTACACCAAAGGGGATCATGACCCTGATCCGCAACGAGGGATTCACCGATCTCAAGGGAATGAATGCAGTGATAGTCGGAGCTTCCAATATTGTCGGACGCCCGATGACCCTTGAATTTCTGCTGGCAGGATGCACTACTCTTACAACCCACCGTTTCACCAAAAATCTCCGCTCATTCGTTGAACAGGCGGACATACTGGTTGTCGCCGTCGGCAAACCGAAATTTATTCCGGGTGAATGGATTAAAGAGGGGGCTATTGTCATTGACGTCGGCATCAACCGTCTGGAAGACGGCAAACTATGCGGAGATATTGACTACGATACTGCAAAGGAAAGAGCTTCCTACATCACCCCGGTACCGGGCGGTGTCGGTCCTATGACAGTTGCAAGTTTAATAGAAAACACTTTGGAAGCATGTGAAAAATATCATTCTTAATAAAGAATAAGAGAAGGTATGCTATGGATACAGAAACTGCAGATCAAAAATTAAAAAAACTGGATTTAATCCTGGTATCGTGTCTTTTATTCGATATTGTGAACGTGGTTCTTTACGTGCACAGTCTGATTAATTACAGTTTTCTTCACATACTGACAATTTTCTGTATCGGTTTTGCAAACATTCTGTTCGCGTTCCTTGTTTATTTAAGGATCAGGGATCCGAATTACAAGCTGCTGTACGGCGAAGAAGGGGTCTCTCAGTCCAGGTATTATGTAAAAACCATGTTTAAGGGAGCCCTGTTCATTGCATTGGATTTTGCACTGGTTACCGTGCTGCTCTGGATCTGTTCAATCATGTCACCGAATGGAGCCGAGGCGGCAATGCACCACTGTTCTGCATCAATAGAACCTTCGTCCAATGCTGATGCAGTCGGCCACATCCAGTATCTTTTTGACAATTTTGCATGCAAATCAGGCAACAGCAAATTCCTTTCATTTATTTCCATTAACCAGGACAATTTCCTTATTGTTGTACTGAACAGACTCATATCAGAAAATCTACGCTGGGGAGTTTGGTGGACTCTGACTCTGTATTCCATTCTGATGATTTCGCTGGTTCCTTTTGTTTGGCTTATTGTCAGATGCGTTCACTGCACCTTTGCTGTGTTCAAAAGAAAAATAATGGTCTGATAAAGCAGATCTGATGTTATAGCGGAATGGCACGATGGATCAAAATCTGAAATTACTTAGACAATTACGCTACTGCATCCTGGCACATTTGGTCATCAGTACATTGACAATCGTGCTCTGGGTAATCACGGTGGTGTTTTTTCTCAAGGAGTATGCGTCTTTCACGGTTACAGTTGATTCATTCGAACTTTTTCTGTACATACTGAACATCTGCACCGTCATATATCTGCTAATCTTCATATTGATCTACAAACCGCACGTGGTAGTCAAAAACAGAGCTACTTCAATAATAGAATGTGCAGTATGGTCCATTGCCACACTGGTCGTATTCTACGCCATGAAACTGGGCATTGAAAAATCTTTGGATTTGGTATTGTTTTATCTTGATCCGGCCTCCGAAGTTCGTCATTACGAAAACGTTCTTTTCATCAGTGTAACAGTATTTCCACTGTTTCTGTTTGCTTTTATCATAAGTATTCTTTATGCAGACTATCGGGTATACCGGGAAATCTGCAACTGTGAATACAGTATTGCCAATGGTGCTGATCCTGATCAAATGTGGCAGGAGGAACACCAGACAGAATTGGACGCAAACCGTCAGTAGTCTGCTCAAATATTTTTCCTGATCTTACCTGCCATTTTTATCATAAACCAATCTTTGTATGCAGTTTTGAAACATAAAAAAACCCGGCAACTCACCGGGTTCATCTTCAAAAATCCAAATCTGGTCTGTTATTTCAACTCAATCACATCAAAATCAACTACCGGATTCACATCCTTGCTGTAATCAACTGAATCATAGCCAAAACCGAACAGACTGAGGAATTCCTCCTTGTATTCGCGGTAATCAGTAAGCTGGGAAAGATTCTCAGTGGTAACCTTCGGCCATAAATCCTTGCAGGCCTGCTGAACATCATCACGAAGCTCCCAGTCGTCCATACGGATACGCTGTTCATCATCAAGCGCAAGATCAGAACCCTGATAAAGTCTTGTTCTGAACAGACGATTAATCTGATCGATCGGTACTTCATGAATATTCTTTTCACGCATTATCTTGAAAACCATAGCGATATACAGAGGCATAACCGGAATTGCAGAAGATGCCTGGGTAACAACTGATTTAAGAACAGTAACATAGGCATTGCCGTTCAATCCTTTGAGTGATTCGCTGATTGCATGGCTGGCGCGATCCAAATCAGCCTTGGCCTTACCTAATGTTCCATGCCAGTAAATAGGCCAGGTCAAATCAGTTCCGATATAGCTGTAGGCAACGGTCTTTACTCCATCCTCAAGAACATCAGCTTCACGCAGAGCCTTCATCCACAGTTCCCAGTCCTGACCGCCCATTACCTTGACTGTATTTGCGATCTCTTCTTCGGTGGCCGGCTGAATTTCAGCTTCAATAATTTCGTCCTTATTGGTATCTACAGCAGTAGTTCTGTAAACCTGTCCCACTGGTTTAAGTGCAGATCTTACAACTTCTCCTGTTTCAGGCATTTTTCTAACAGGTGCGGCAAGAGAATAAACAACCAGATCAACCTTACCCAGATCTTTCTTGATCAATTCAATCACCTTGGTCCTGCATTCATCAGAGAATGCATCACCGTTGATACTTTTGGCATAAAGGCCTGCTTCCTTGGCAAAATGATCAAATGCGGCAGAATTATACCATCCTGCAGTTCCCGGCTTTTTCTCTGTACCAGGCTTTTCAAAAAACACACCGATGGTTGCAGCATTTGAACCGAAAGCTGCAGTTATACGGGATGCAAGTCCATATCCGGTAGAAGCTCCGATAACCAGAACCTTTTTCGGACCGTCTTTAACAGCACCCTGTTTTCTAGTTATTTCAATCTGTTTTTCAACATTGGCAAAACATCCGCTTGGATGGGTGGTTGTACAAATAAAACCACGTACTTTTGGTTCAATAATCATAAAAACTCTCTTTAAATTTAAGCAATCAAAAATATTAACCTGTTCTTATTCATACACTGAAAATTCCGGAAATGAAATCCGATTGCATCAGTCTATATTTTTCAGGAAAACAGGCTCTGCTGTTTTCCTTACCGGTTTATTTCAAAGATTTTGTTGATTCCCAGACAATCTCTCCGCTGTCAACTCTGATGAGATAGTACATCAGATACAGACCGGAATTCTCCTTTCCAACCGCACCGTAGAATACATAATCATACTTCTGGGCACGGGCAAGACTTGCCAGGCTTGACCAGTCACCGTTAGCAACGTCATTGTACTCCATTTTGGAACGCAAAGATCTGATGCTCTCGTCACTTGCCATCCTGAACTTTCCGGCCCCGCTGTATGAAGAGACGATCTGCTGGGTAAGCTTGTCAGTATTGTAAACAAGCGGAGGATCACAGGCAACAGTCTCCACGTACACCACAGAATTGTTAGGCATTTTTGAATACGAATCAGGAATCATCGATTTGGAGGCTTCCTGTAGAGCCGTCTCTCTGACCTTGGTATCTGCGACATATTTTACAGAAGTAACAGCTTCGACGGTCGGTTCTGCAGGTTCGGTTTTAACTTCCACTGACTGGATCGGTTTGGTTTCATTACCGGCAGTTTCACTGGCAGCAACCGAAGGCTGATATACGGTATTGTCAACCACATTGGCTTCGGTTACCAGCGGCTGATCTGTTCCTGATCCCGCTCCTAGAACGACATTACCGTTTTCGTCCTTGCGGTAGGTAACAGCCTCCTCTATTTTACTCTGACCTGAACCGGTGGACACAACTGTTGAACGGTCCTCTTCAATTCTTGAACGATCCGCGTAGCGGTTCTGCAGCAGCGAACATCCGGAAACAAAGTATGAAATGAACAGAACTTCAAGACTAGTAATCAAAAATTTATTCATAGCAAACAAACCTCCCGTGGGGAAGGATCCATTCTCCTTTTATGAAAACAATCAGTTGCAGAAACCTTTGCTGTGAAGAGGCTCACCGCCAAGCAGGTGCATATGAAGATGGGCAACCTCCTGACCGCCGTCCCTGCCGCAGTTGAATATCAGACGGTAGCCGTTTTCCGCAAATCCAAG
Source organism: uncultured Pseudomonadota bacterium (assembly GCA_900319705.1). Classification (GTDB taxonomy): domain Bacteria; phylum Pseudomonadota; class Gammaproteobacteria; order Enterobacterales; family Succinivibrionaceae; genus UBA2804. The sequence goes on from ONPL01000020.1 coordinate 16,348, forward strand.
ATCCTTGGCAATCTTCTTGGCAACAGTAAACAGTTTACCGACCAGAATTTCATCCTCCGGTTCGATTTCATTAACAGAAGGAATTACCTTGTTTGGAATAATAAGAATATGTACCTTTGCCTTAGGGGCAATATCTTTGAATGCAGTTACAAAATCATCCTGATATACAATCTCTGATGGAATTTCGTGACGGATGATCTTACTAAAAATTGTTTCTTCTGCCATTTTTTGGTCCTTAATAATTCAGCTAAAAAATAAAATTTCCGGACGTTCTAGACCGATATTTCATCAAGGGTCTTACTGAAACTCTCCATAAACATCTCCTCGAAATACCGGATCCCGGGGGAATGCTCCTTTCTCTTTAACAGTTGCTGTTCCAGACGCTGTTTGGCCACCAGGAACTCCTGATTGCTGGCTTTGAGTTCGTTGTCACACTTAATAATGGCACAAATGGTGTCAGCGTCCTTCACAATCCTTTTTACATCAGGATCAACAAACTTCGAGGAAATCAAAGCTCTGAAATCATCTTCGAAATCTGACGGCATGAATTCGATGAGCTTATCCTCGGCAAGGTGTTCAAGATGTTTGTATGCTTTGGCAATGTCTTCATTGAAATATTTTACCGGGGTTGGAAGATCTCCGGTAAAAATCTCGGCAGCGTCGTGATAAAGAGCAACCAGCACCACATTTCCGACATCAATACTGGCGCCGCAGTAGCGGTTTTCGATCAGAGCAAGCATGTGAGCCACCACCGCCACCTGAAAGCTGTGCTCTGCCAGATTTTCCTCTTTGACATTACGCATCAGAGCCCAGCGGTTTATAAAACTCATACGGGCTATCTGAGCAAAGAAATTACTCTTTTCCAAACCGCACCTACTGATGATAATTCTTCAGGAAATGAGCCAGTCTGTTAGCTGCATCTGTCAGAATTTCCTCATTAGGCAGGAAGGTTATTCTGAAATGATCAGGCTTAGGCCAGTTGAATCCGGTACCCTGAACCATCAGAAGATGTTCCTGTCTTAACAGATCAAGGATCATTTTACTGTCATCCTTGATATTGTATTTCTTCACATCAACCTTAGGGAACATGTACAGGGTGGCCTTCGGTTTTACGCAGCTGATCCCCGGTATGTTGGTAAACAGTTCATAAAGAAGATCTCTCTGTTTTCTTAATCTTCCACCAGGAACAATCAGTTCGTTGATACTCTGGTAGCCGCCCAGTGCGGTAGGGATCGCCATCTGGAACGGAACATTGGAACACAGACGCATGGTTGCCAGCAGTTCCAGACCGCTGATATAACCTTTAGCCCTGTTCTTCGGTCCGCTTATAACCATCCAGCCCTGACGGAAACCGCAGGCACGGTAGGCTTTGGATAAGCCGTTAAAGGAAAGAGTCAGCACATCGTCACTGAGTGTGCACATAGCACGGTGGGCAGTATCATCATACAGGATCTTATCGTATATTTCGTCTGCAAAAACAACCAGATTATTCTGTCTTGCCACTTCGAGAATTTCCAGCAGGACATCAGTACTGTATACTGCACCGGTCGGATTGTTAGGATTTATTACTACAATACCTTTTGTACGGGGAGAAACCTTCTTTTTAATATCATCAAGATCAGGGAACCAGCCCTGAGCTTCATCACATATATAGTGAACAGCCTTTCCTCCGGCCAGATTAACAGCGGCAGTCCACAGCGGATAGTCAGGAGCAGGAACAAGGACTTCATCACCGTTGTTCAACAGAGCCTGCATTGACTGAACAATCAGTTCTGAACAGCCGTTTCCTATAAATACATCGTTAACATCCACATCACGGAGACCCTTCTGCTGGTAGTTCTGCACAATGGCCTTGCGTGCACTGAACAGACCCTTTGAATCGCAGTAACCCTCATTGTGGGGTATATTTACAATTACATCCTTTACAATTTCTTCAGGAGCCTCAAATCCAAAAGGGGCTAAATTTCCAATGTTCAATTTTATAATTCTGTGACCTTCATCCTCAAGGCGGCGAGCCTCCTGATGAACGGTACCCCTTATGTCATAACAGACATTGTCAAGCTTGTGAGATTTCTCAATATTCATAGATTTTTTGCCCTAAATTGAATTTATAAATTCCTATCGTTTTAAATTACCACTTTACCTGCTATTTGGCAATGACCGGATCTTTTTCCTCATACAAATATGTCAGCACTCTCTTTTCAAATTCGAAATTAGGCCAGAGGGTCTTATTGCTGTTCATATATACAACTTCATCCTTGTCCGGGGAAAAACCGGTTGAATAGATAACAAAAGGAATAAAATTACCTTTTTCAGATTTTACATAACCTGCCAGATTTCGTACGTTCTTGATTGTTCCTGTTTTTGCCACCACGTTGCCACTCAGCGGATATTCAACCACGCTGCGTCTTGAGCGCATGGTTCCGCTCTGGCCTGAAATAGGCAGGAGTCCCAGCAGTCCCAGATGCCGTTCCTGGGCCAGTGCATATTTAAGAACATTGAGAACAACCTGCGGAGAAACAATATTATAGCTGGACAGACCGCTGCAGTCGTGAATTGCGGCACCCCTGAAGTTGATCCCGGCCTTGCGGGACAGAATTTCCCTCATACCGGTGGCAGCCTGACTTATTGAAACCGGATGTCCGTAGAAACTTCTGGCGGTTGCCTTGCATATTTCCTCGGCATAAAGGTTATCAGATCTCTTCAGCATATGATCAAGCATGGCCCTAAGAGATTTTGACGGAAGAACCGCTACAGGATCGAGCGGAACCCGGCCGCGGTAAACTTCGATTCTGCCGGTATATGAAATACCGAGCTTCTTCATCATCTTTGCTATGATGTCAGCACTCCATAAATTCGGATTCTGTACCGCGAATTTGAAATTAAGCTGATAATCCTTGTTATGATTGATTTTGCTTGAAAAGCATCCTGTAACCCTGTAGACGTTCGATATTGAAGGTTCCACCTTCAACGAACAGGCATCCCTAGAATATTCCGCATCAGCCAGCAGAGGTGTTTCCATCTGCAGCTTGATCGGCTGAAATTCATTCAGCGGAGGCTGATTAAAGGCTTTCTGCCCCCGGCGAAGCACCACGTTGGTATAAACACAGTTATGGTCAATTACCGCTGCAGACGCAGGTGCTGAAAAACATAACGGCAGATCATCCCAGGTCCATCCGTTGCCGCGGTCATAACCAACCGAGGAACTGACATCAAGGTAGATTCTGCCCTGGATTCGGTTAATTCCCCGATCCTTCAGATTGGTGCGAAGAAAGGCTAAAAGTTTATCAGAAGTAAGGTCTGGAGCACCGGAGAATCTGATAGCGATATCTGATTTAAGAACCCCGGAAGCACCAGCCTGTCTGTATGCTCTGCTGTCAGCCAGTAGTTCGGTTTTAAATACATAGTTCGGACCAAGCGGCAGAAGGGCAGCAGTCGCTGTAAGGACCTTCATTGTCGATGCCGGGGCAAGCTGGTAATTCAGATTGATACCGTGATCTCTGCCTCTTAAAGAATATGCAACACCGGTTACAGATCCGTTGGTTACCCTCGCAGGCTCCAGCATATAAGTATTACTTTTCTGCGGTGCAGAATGATGTGGTTTTCTGCTGGCATTCCTTGCATCAGCAGTCAGCGTTCCTGCAAGCAGGCAGAAAAACGCCCCTGAAAAAATCAATATATTTTTAAAATTTTTGTTCATTTTATTTTATAAAAAAATAATAAAAAAACCGCCAAATACCCTACTTATTATTTCTAGATCACGTATTATAGCGATTTTTCTTTATTTTTTTAACATAGCGCTAGAATTTAAATTTACTTACCAGCTGTTTCTGCTCCGTAGCCAGTTTATCAAGTGCAAGACTGGATTCCTTGGCTTTTTCAATCTCAATCGAATTTTCTCCGGATAGGGCAGAAATCATTTCAACATTACTGTTGATATCAACCGTAGTCGCACGCTGCTCTTCAGCGGCGCTGGCAATCTGGTGAGCCATGTCGCTTATGCTGATCAGTATAGCCTTCAACTCCTCTATAGAGGAATTAACCTCAGAAGTCTGCAGCACTGAACGCTCCATTTCGTCACCGCATTCCTTGATTGTAGAAACCGCCTCATCCACAACACTGTGAAGAGACTGGATCAACCCCTCAACCTCCCGGGTTGCATCTCCGGTGCGCTGCGCAAGATTTCGAACATGATCAGCAACGACTGCAAACCCTTTACCATGCTCACCGGCATGCGCTGATTCTATCGCCGCATTCAAAGCCAGCAGATTGGTCTGGTTGGCAATATCCTTGATTACACCTACAATCTGGTTGATGTTATCGCTCATTGTTCTTACATTGGTGATAGCAGCCGTTGTCTTATCAAGTTTTGAAGACAGCTGATGGTTGGTGGTAATGTTGTCACTCATCAGTCTGCGACCGGTTTCTGCCGCCTCGTTCGATGCAATAATCTCACTCAGTGAAGTTTCAGCGGATGAAGCAACATTGTCCGCAGCCTGTTTTAAAGCATCCATGGCTGAGTCAATCATGGCTGTCTGATCCAGCTGTTCTTTGATCTTCTGAGAAGTTTTAAACATGGATTCACTGTTGTCATGAGCACTTGCTTTCAGTGTTTCAGAAGATTTTGCTATCTGTCCGAGCATATCGCTGAACACATCGATCAGCTGATTAATTTTCTTTGCCAGGAAACCGAATTCACTTGATGAATTGTACTTAACCTTGTGGGTCATGTCGTAGTCACACATGGCATTGATGGTGGTTACAATTCTCTGCAGCGGGATCCTGATTACCCTGGCAACAACAGTCGCCACGCATATAGCTAAGATAATACCGATCACCAGAATAACCGAAAGTTCAAGATATGATCTGTTTATCAGATTATAGGCATTGCTGACAGACTTGATCATTTCATTATTACTGATAAAACCGACCTTGGCTATGCAGTCGCGCAAATCTGAAAGCTTATCGTTTGCCTCTTTGGTTATCTTTTTCAGTTCATCCTGACGCAGAGCAAGTTTGTAATGTTCATTTAGCACCCCTTTTTCACCGGATATATCAGCAAGGAAAGGTGTGTAATAACTTCCAAGTTCATTTTTAAAATCCGGCCAGTCCCTCTCGATTGTCTTGATCAGATTAGAAAACTGCTCCAGCGAAGGTTTCATGCTGTCCATTATTTTCTTAATTTTGTTCGGATCAGAGGAGGAAAGAGCCTCATCCACCATGGTAATCAGGACCCCTTTCGGAATTTCAGCTGTTTGGGTTTCCTGGAATACATAATCATCCTCCTGCTCGATTATTCTCTGTGCACTGGCATACGCAGTGGAGAAATTACCGACAGATGCCCGGTATTTACTCATCTGAACCAGCGAAACAGCATTGTCTTCAGACCAGCCGAGGAATTTCCTCGGGATCAGTTCCGTCGTATCAAGATAACTTTTAAGCAGCAGGACAAGTTTATCTGTATCTTCCTGAAGAACCATAGCATCACCTACGCTTGCCAGAAATTCACTTCTTGAATCAACCAGCTTGATTATCTCGTTTTCGTATATAGTTGTAAGACGCTTGATATCCTCAGTATTGGTCGCAGTAAGAATGTCAACAAGAGACTTATGAGTTGAGATCAGATTCGCTTCAAGGCGATCAGCTTTAAGTACGATCGGTGTCGTTTTTTCCGTAACATCCTGAAATGCTGATTTCAAGGTGCTGAATTTGATAAAACTTGATACAGAAACAGCTATCAGAGTGACAATGAGAATAGAAAATCCTATATACACCAGATTAACGATGCGGATATTATTAAATTTCAGGAATGACAGTCTGGACAAAAAACCTTTTTTCTTTTTGCCGCCATCAGCAGGTACTTCTGATTTAGCATTCTTTGCATTAACCACGGAAGTAGTTCCAGTATTGTTTTTTGAGGAACCTGCAGTCATAAATCTCTTTTTAGCCTGTTCCAGCCTCTTACTGTTCGCATCTGTTGCTTTCCCGCCTTCAGATTTTAAATTGTCACGGGTTGAGAACCGACCGTTTACCTGACGTCTGTCAGCGCTGCCGCCTGCAGATTGAGACTGTTTATCGGATGTTTTGTCACGCCATCCGGTTCTAACTGATTTCGTCGTACTGCCGGAACCTGAATCGGTCTTTTTTACAGCATCAGAACCAGACAAACCTATTGTCTTTCTTCCTTTATCAGAACTCTGCTGATTTGAATCGGTTAGCTTTTCATCTTCACTTTTTCTGGAAAAGAACGAAAACCATCCTTTTCTGGCTTTCTTTCCCGATGCATCTGTTTTTGGCGTTTTATTTGTTACATCGTTACTTTCCATGAGCAACCTCTATATCCACTAATACATTTTTTATTATATGTAAAAATGCAACAAATAAATTGATATACGTTATACATTTTGAATCATTCATAACGCAATTATGAAAAACAGTTCAATTTATCAATAACAAGATGCAAATTTCCATAAATTTCAAGCAGTTACATTCCAGATCCGGGGAAACCCGCAATCGAATAAAAAAAAGAACGCCACACCGGTGACGTCCCATAACAATAGCTTCCAAAAAAAACAGATTACTTACGTAAGTCTAATTTCTTGATAATTTCGTGGTAACTCTGTTCGTTGGTCTTATGTAAGTAGTCCAGCAGGTTACGACGACGTGATACTAAACGTAACAAACCGCGACGACCGTGATGGTCTTTCTTGTTTGCTTCAAAATGAGGCTGTAAATCATTGATACGAGCTGTTAAAAGCGCAATCTGAACCTCACTTGAACCAGTATCTTTATCGTTGCGGCCATAAGTAGAAATAATTTCTGCTCTTTGTTCTTTAGTTAGTGACATACAATTCTCCTAAAATAAAACCTAACCAATCACTAATTCAGTTAAGTCGAAATACAAAAACTTTTTATCAGTTAGAATATAACCTTCAAAAAATCACGCGAATTCTAACATAAAAACGACGCCTAGGCAAACTTTAATTGAGTTTACCGCACCTCAACAAACTGTCAATAAGATCAGTTCTCCGGAGCACTGACCGCAGATGCGGTGAGTGCTATAATTTCATCACTTCTTACGAGTTTGCGCGGAAGAATTCTGCCATCCAGATATTCACCTACACCAAGGAATAAATCCCGATCTTCAAGATAAATTCTGACCATGACATTATTTTTCAAATCCATATTCTGTCTGACAAACTGACCGTTCATCAATTTCTGCAGGATCTGCAGGGAAACTGTTACTTTAGGCATGTATTCAACGACAGAATCGATCGGAAGAAGAAAACTATCCAGTCTGGTCCGCGGAACCACACCGTTACTAACACATTCATCATAAATATTTTCAAGCTGATCTGCTGTCACCATGCGGTCTGACGGATATGTAGCGACCTTGGTACGGTTGAGTTGAACAACACAGGCTCCGCATCCAAGTTTCTGACCGAGATCATCAACCAGAGTCCTTACATAAGTACCCTTGGAGCAATGAACAAACATTTTTAATTTGTTGGTGGGGGTAAGTTCCCTGATACTGAATTCATATACGGTAATCGGCCGGGCAGGGCGATCAATTGTAATCCCCTCCCTTGCATACTGATACAAAGGCTTACCCTGATATTTCAATGCCGAATACATAGAAGGAACCTGATTAATGTTTCCACGGAAGCTGTCCAATGCCTTTTCAATCTGTTCCAGGGTTAAATCAACCTCATGTTCTTCAATCATCTGACCGTCAGAATCGGAAGTATCTGTTCTAACCCCAAGCTGGGCTGTTACCTCATATGATTTATCAGAATCAAGAAGATACTGAGAAAATTTGGTTGCTTCACCTAAACAAATCGGTAGCATTCCAGTTGCAAGCGGATCAAGAGCCCCGGTATGACCGGCCTTGTTCGCATTATATATTTTCTTTACCTGCTGTAATGCATCATTGGATGAAATCCCTGTTGACTTGTTTAACAGTAAAATTCCGTTTACATTTCTTCCGTAAGTCCGCCTGTGACGCGACATTTAATCACCTTCCTGCATCGATGCAACAAAATTACTTTTTTGATTTAACTATTGTTCTCAGTCTGTTCCTGAAGTTCCTGATCGTGTCTTACCGATCTGGTAATAAGTTCAGAAAGTTCCATTCCCTTTACCAGTGTATCGTCATATACAAAAGTAATATAAGGAACCACCCTCAGTTTCATTCTTTTTCCTACCAGGGATCTGAAAAACCCTGCGGCATTATTAAGAACTTCCACCGCTTCTTTAAGTTTATCCTTGTCCAGATTCAAAAACGTAACATACACTTTTGAATACATCAGGTCACTGGACAAATCCACCCCTGAAACGGTAACAAATCCGACTCTCGGATCTTTAAATTCCCTCTGCAGAATCTCTGCAATCTCTTTTTGCAACTGTTCCGCGACTCTGCGGGAACGACTAAACATTCTGGCCAAAACTGCTCCAAACACTAAAAGAGGATACGACGAAACACATATCCTCAGTAAACGCTCCATAATAACCTTTGATGCTATTTAAGATTGTTTAAAATCAACAATCCAACCTTTTCTTTTTTCAATAAGACTTAACTTTTTATAGGAAA
>ONPL01000155.1 GCA_900319705.1 uncultured Pseudomonadota bacterium
CTTGCGGTATGGTGGTTGGTATTCAGAATTACGAATTCTTGAAAAGTAAAGGTTTCAACGTTGACAGTAGATTTCCTTGTGTCCGTTTCAGTCTTGAAGATGAAGAACACAGCAAGATAATAACCACCAACCTTAATCGCGAAACAACCACTGAAATGCTTAAGGAAACCAAAGCTGCTATGTCAGAACATCGATTCGGCTTTGCTTTTGCTGATAACCGAATTATCTACAAAGATAAAATTCTCAATAATAGTTATGTCATTAATGAGCGAACTCTCAAACGTGACACTAATGGTATTTATAAACCTGTTTGCTGGACTTTGGTAAAAAATACTATAGATCAGATGCTCCGTTCTATTGATGATAACTTAAGCCGCAAAACTTTTAATATTTTTCAAAGAGAGTATGTGGATTCCTGGAAACGAGATGGTAAGGATGATAGCAAGAGGTTTGATAACCGAATCCTCCTTGACGGTGAAACAGTAACTATCGATGAAGATAAAGATTCAGCCAACAAACTTTATCTCCAAATCACATTTAACGGTGAACCTCAACGATATGAAGATATCGTATTTACTGAACAGACAGAAGATAACAATGGAGGTAAATAATTATGTACTATAAATTATTTATTGAAGGCGACAGTGGTGAGAAGATTGAAATAACAGATCCTACAGTAATTCAGAATGTTGAATTTAATCTTTATCAGAATGATAAGCTTGCCAATGACAGATCAGATCAGTTATTTGCTGATGTAACGGTTTGCGGGGTTTTGAATGATAAATCTAAAAATGAAACGAAGGCAATCAGTGAATGGGCTAGAAAAACTGATAAAGCTAATATTTACAAAAAAGTAGATATTACGGTATATGAAAGTCCAAAAGATTCAGAGCCTATCAGGGATTATTTTTTCAAATTTATGTTCTGTTCTTCGTATTATGAGAAGTTTCTTGAACATACCGACAAAGAGAATTCTGGTGCTATAGGTACTTTCTGTCTGAAAATGAAGCAGAGAAAAGGTGAGATAGATACGATTAAAGTTGAATAGCGTAGTGTTTGAATTGTGGAAATTTCCGGTTTTGAAAAAATCATCAGTATAGATGAATTTGAATATCTAAGTGAAGTTAATCAACATGAACAGTGTCATTTTTCCTGCTCGGTTGCTGAGAATGATTTGGATAATCTGAGGAATAAAGTAGATACCGAATGCTCTTTTGCAGATGGTGACTTTAAATTCAAGGGTTGTATTGTTGATATCTCATTTACAAAGGATATCAGTGGTTCTGTACTGATGGTTACTGCTGAGGGGTTATCCCGTGAATACGACAGAGAATCGAAATGCAGAGTTTTTCAAGATCCGGACAAAAAAATTTCTGATATGCTTAAACTTCTTTCCAGTATGAAAAATGTTCATAACAGAGTTTCAGGTGAAGCTGAAATTCCTGGAATTCTGGTACAGAACAGAATTACCGACTGGAAATTTGCAATCGAACTTGCCACTTCGGCAGGGGAATTTGTTTTTCCCGGGGAGGATACTTTTATTTCCAATAAAGGAAAAGACAAAGGTACCCTTGATGAAAATGATTTAGTTTCCTTCCGTTATGGTAAAACACCTGAAGGTGCTCGTTTAATCTGCAGAATGCTAAAAAATTTTGATCTTGGTGATACTGTTACATTTAAGGGCTCACAGTTATTTATACGCAAAAAAAGATTTTTCCTGGAACATTGCTCTTATTTTTATGAATACGAATTTCATGAAGTAAAAGATCCTGAATCTGAGATTGCTGTTATAAATAATCTGACTCTGGATGCTTCCGTAATTAACAACAGAGATGAAAAAAATTTGGGACGTTTACAACTGTCTTTTGAGCATGAACCTTTTGAAGATCCGATGCAGGATCGACCATGCTGGATTGAATCAGAAAGCTTTTTTGCAACCAGAGACTTCGGAGCTGTGTTCATTCCTGCCAAAAAAGATCAGGTGCTAGTGAGGATTTATAACGGTAGAGCGGTGGTATCAGGAAGTCTGAGGACTGATGCTTTTAATCAGATTGTGAAAGGAGCTGACAATCAGTACCTGGTCTTCGATGATACAAGATATATTAAGTTTGATAATGACAGTTCCGGCAGAAATAAAGGAATTGTGCTTCAGAAAGGCAAGAACAGAATCGAGATTCACGACGAAGATATTATTGTAAAAAGCGGTGATAAGATCACTGTAAAGATAGACCTGAATGAATTGAATGCAAAAGTTTTTGATTCAACTCTTCAACTTAAAGATGAATTTTTAGTCTTTAATTCCGAAAATGTTGTAGCAAAAGGAAAATCAAAAGTTTCCATTGAAGGTGAAAAAGTTGAAATAAAAGGTGGTAAGGTCAATATCAAGGGCAACTCTGGAGTAGGAATAGATTAGTATGTACGAGATCAATAAGAAAGAATTACATCAGTGTATAGATAAATTAAAATATTCTGAGCAGGATAAAATTAATTATGAAATCCAGCAATCCTTCAAATCTTTGTTTGATGAACTTTGCCATTACAGTGAGGATGTAAATAAATCAATTATAGATAAGTGTGTATCCAATGATTCCTCACATATGATCGGTGCGGTTTATGTCTCGTTAGTCGATAAAAATGATGAAATGAAACGAGTGTACCTATAAATTGTGGGTTTTTATAAAATGAGTTATAATTTCTTCATGGAGGTAGCAAGCCATGAAGAAACAAAAATTAAAAGAACTCTTGGAACAGACAAAAGTTGAGATTGCCGATGAATTAGATTCGTTTATAGAAAAAATTGATTCATCTACTGATGATCCAAATAATTTTCTTACGATGACAGAATTAGAAAAACAGTGGAAAGAATTGTCATTAAAAACCCACAAAATATATTCAGATTTGGTTTCAAAATCTCTGTCATCTGTAGAATCGAAGGAGTTGCGAATATCAAAAAAAGACAATTCCTCCAGGAAGGAATCAGGTTAAAAACCAAAGGTGTTCGTCCAAAAAAGATTTTAACTTTGAACGGAGAAATCTGTTTTAACCGAACTGTGTATGTGCCTGCAGATAAAGAAAGTGCAGAACTTCTTCAGAAGAACCACAATATGAAGACGGTTGTTCCTATGGATATAGCTTTAGGGATCGACAATCTGCCATTTAAAATCTCTGTTGAGATGATGCTGGATATCACGAGACGAGCGATTAATTCTCATTCTTATGAGGAATTGCAAAATTCTTACAGCAGGGATTGGCACATAAACATAAGTGATGATCAGATAAGAAAAGTTACCAATTATATTGGGAAAATTATTTTTGATGATGACTCTGCAAGAAAAGAAAAAGCTATAAAGGAATTTCAGGAAAAAACTAACCGCTCCAAACATACTGCAAACAACAATAAAAAATCTGCAGTTCTTTACATAGAGATGGACGGTGCTATGTTTAACACTAGAAAATCCGAAAACGATTCGACCTGGAGAGAAAACAAACTGGGATTAGTATTCAGCAGTAAGAATGTTATGAGCTTTAAAACAAAGAAAGATCATGAATACCATAAAATCCTGCAGCGTGAATACGTAAGTTTTGTTGGAGAAGCAAATACATTCAAAGAATTTCTCTATGAAATGGCGTTACGAAACGGGCTTGAGGAACACGAAAAAATAATTGTTATAAGTGATGGAGCTTCGTGGATCAAAAGTTTTCTTTCGGACTACTGCCAGGGTTTGGATGCAATACAAATACTTGACTACACCCACATGAAAGAAAATATTTATAAATTTGCTCATTCTGCAATACGTGGATCAAAAGCTTCAGTAAAATGGGCCACTGAATTAAAAGACCTAGTCAAAGAAGGAAAAATTGAAGAGGCAATAAAAAAGGCAGAACCGTATAAGGATATAAAGAAACCAGGCATTCCGAATATTTACTCGTATTTGATCAATAACAAAAATTGCATCAATTACCCAGAATATGTTTCAAAGGGATATTTTATAGGAAGTGGTGCAATAGAAAGTGGAAACAGAAGTACGATGCAGGAAAGACT
>ONPL01000197.1 GCA_900319705.1 uncultured Pseudomonadota bacterium
CCTGCAGAAAGATCTTAACGGCAGTAATTAAGACCGATCCGTCCCTTATGATGATAATTAAACGGACGCAGGTCACACATAAAGATAACCGGATAAATACAACGTAACAGAAGATCCGATATAATACAGCCTACGGCGTGTTTACTCCGCTAATCCGGAAAAAAGGGCAGTGGAGCAAAATATAGATTGAGCGGATGTAACCTGTTTAGCAACTTAACCTTATAAGGCAGATAATATGATAAAAAAGCTATCACTTGCTGTTGGATTTTTATGTACTGCAAATATCGCAGCTGCAGCAATTGACATTATCCCTGAAAACGCGGAAATAATTACCGAAAATTTTAAAGTAGTAGATGAAGTTCCGGCCGATTCAACATATCAGATAAATTCAGTGAAGTCGGCACATGACAACAGTGAAAAACTGGGAACTTTGGGAAACATGAGTGTTGTTTCCGGTGAAAAAGATCCCGATTCCATTGCCTATATCAAAACTGACAGTGGAAACAATTTTGTAATTAATGACACCTTTATGGTCAAGTGCAGAACAAACGCTGACTGCATACCGCAGATTTATGAACATATACAGATCGGCAGCGGCAGATATATTGCTGTTACTGTAAAAGATATTGAGGAATGGAAGCAGGTTTATGAATATCTGAAAAATGAACCGCAAGTGGCATCGTTCGCACCAAGCCTTGATCACGGGCTTCGACTGGACCACAAGAAATAACACAGTAGGAAATATTTTAGGATAAAGGCTGATATCTCATGAATTGGTTTAAATTTAAACGTTCTTCATTAAGTAAAATAATTTTACTCAGTATTTTTTCAGCAGCATCTGCATCATTGACAGCATGCGGCGGCGGTGGTGGCGGCGGTGGCGATGACGGCGTTTCAATCGACATCAGAAAAACCGGTGATATCTTCACCGGAGAACAGTTTGAAATCACCTCAAACAAGGGCGCCGAAGTTGACACTATAACCTCAAAGTACGGAACAGTTACCCCGGCAGATGATCAGAAATCATACTGGAACTATACCTTCAATATTGATCTTTTTAAAAACCGGGATCTAAAATTTCCGATAACAGAAACTTTCACTGTAACAACATCAGATGGAACAACTCATTCCAGAGATTATGAAATTCCGCTGCTCGATCCGCTGATTAAGTACCAGTGGTATATCTATAACAACGGCGACAACGGTTATCAGAACCTGGGGCTGGCACTTGCACCGAAAAAAGGCATCGATTTAAACCTGATTGAAGCCTGGAACCAGACCGACAGTGACGGAAACAAAATCACCGGCAAAGGCGTTACCGCTATGGTTGTGGATGAGGCTGTTGATCTAACCCATGAAAATATCAAAGACAATATCAAAAATATCAGCATTCCTCTGTCAAAATACCAGAAAGTTATAAATTCTGGTCTATCTCTGGTAAAAGTTATAATGAATTCAGATTCTCTGCACGGTTCGGCCGTTACAGGTATTTTTGCCGGAACCGGTAAAAATAACAAAGGAATGAGAGGAGAAGCATACGGAACAGCCGTAGTCTCCTACGACTATTTTGCAAATGCAGATTACTTTCCAGCTGTTGCAGCTGCTGTTAAAGATCTGAATCTTATTAATTTAAGCTTAGGAGCAAATCACCAATACACTTTCTCTGAAAATAGCCAGATGGTAATGGACATTCTTTATGAAAACAGTGTTCCTATAATTACCTCAGCAGGGAACAAATTCGAAGAAAATGATTTTGATACAAAATGCGAAGAATATGGTACTACGTGCGCATATAACCAGAACTTTGATGAGAAATATCACAGAAACGGAATAAAAGTATCATCTGTAAACTCACTTGGAGAACGCTCTTTCTACAGCAGTGTCGGAACAAACGTATGGATCTCAGGACTGGGCGGTGATCAGGGATATGACAATTCATCCAGCAGTTCACATGCATTGGTAAGCAATCTGTCCTCCTACAAATGCTTAGATTATGCTTGGTACATTCAAGAATATGATTACTACGCTAATTTGTGGGATTTATACGGTTCACCGTGGTATGAACATGAAGATCCAAATTACACCTGTCTTTATACATCAAAAATGAATGCAACGTCAGCTGCAACTCCAACAATAAGCGGTATTGTTTCGCTTATGAAACAGATGAATAAAAAACTGACCGTTCCTCAAATAAAGTATATTCTTGCCAAAACCGCAAGGAACGATAAAACATTTTCAACAATGTCCGTCGGAAGAGTTACCGGCCAGGATGTTGACAACAACAACATAGTTCTGAACAATGGATGGATAGATAAAACCAACGGTCTCAGATATTCAGAATGGTACGGTTTCGGTCTGGCAGATGCAGGGGAGGCAGTCAAGCTGGCCAAAAACTGCGACAGCGATGAATACTGCAAGAAAAGAGAAAAAACTGAAAGCGGTTTTATCCAGTCAAAGACAACATCCTGCGTTCCAACTGCCGGTTCGAAATATGAATGTACCCTCAGTAATTTC
>ONPL01000034.1 GCA_900319705.1 uncultured Pseudomonadota bacterium
GGACGGATATATAGATTTGATAATCAAGTCTGTCAGAAGCATAGGAACTATCGTCATTCTGGAATTAAAACAGACTTCAGATGAAAACGAAGACAAGGTGCTTACTGCGCGGGATGCTGTTGAGCAGATCCTCATAAAGAAATATGCCGATCCGTATATAAAAAGGAACGACATCAAAGCTGTTATTTCATACGGTATCTGTTTCTGTAAAAAAGAATGTGCTGTTGTGGGCAAAAAGTTGAAATAAAATCAAGACGGACAGGTTGGATTCTATCTGGTCCAACACAAAAATATTCAGATAACTCCTAGTGTAGTATGTTGATGTATAACCGCAGCCTGCAGAAGCAAAACTTCAGCTTTGGTGGTGTAGTTCAGCATTATGAGTGTCGTAAACCGGTATTAAGCCACAACGGCAAAAGTGGAATTCCAGCTCAGTACCTTCTCCCGGACCTGTGACAATCCTGCTGAGAAAGTATCCCCGACTAGTGCCGATCCTGTTATATATCTGGATCGGCGGCAAGGTTGTCATAACAGATGATTTCTTCCGGACCGTGGAATAACCCGTCATGATCCATGCTCACTGTTTGGAGCGTCTACTTAATTTGAAACAAATGTTTCAGGCTTTAAGACCTTTCTTAACGCGGGACATACTGCCCAGACTGCTGCGGCTGCAATCATTGAGTTTATTCCTCCGCATCCGAATTCTAAAAAATTTCCCGCCAGCATTCCGCAGACTGTGCCCGCTATTGCCGCCCAGCTGAAATTTGATCCTGTTTCGCTGTGAGTGTATTTATCCGGACTGCAGAAGTAATCCAGGATCAGAATAATTCCGATTGCAGGAAGGGTTGCTCCCAGAAACTGCAACCAGCTGATAAAATTATGGTAGAGCCACAAAGCGCATACGGTACCGGCAAAACCTCCGGCCAGCACCATCAGTTTCTTTCTGATGGAAAAAATATTGGCAAGGCTCAGACCTACGGAATACAGTGCATTGTCATTGGTGGTCCAGATGTTTGCCCCCAGTACCACAAAAGCCGACAGCACCAGCCCCTGCGACATCATGATATAAAACACATCATCTTTGCCTGCATAATTTGCTCCGACAGCACCGAACAGGATCATGATTGAATTGCCGATCATGAAGGCGGTGACGGTGCTGATCACCGCAAAGCGGGCGGTTCTGGCAAAACGGGTAAAGTTCGGTGTGGTAGTACCGCCGGAGATGAAACTGCCGATAACAAGCCCGATCATCATGTTAAGATCATTCTCACCGGTGGAGGCGTTGAAGGTCTCGACAAAACTCTGACTTCCGGAGCAGATCGCCTGCCATACGACCATCCTCCCAGCACCAGGATCATCGGAACTGCAATGTAGCTCAGAATTTCCAGTCCCTTGAATCCGACGTAGGCGGTATAGATCATAAACATACAGGCAACCGCCAGAACCGGGTAGACGGAACAGCCAAGGTGCTCCGCCACCGGAATTGCCAGCATGGCCGAGCAGACGCCGAACCAGCCGATCTGTGTCAGTGTCAGCAGCAGTGACGGCAGCATTGAGCCGAATCTGCCGAAGGCACGGCGGCACAGCAGATCAAATGACAGCCCGGTTCTGCCACCGATATATGCAAGAATTCCGGTGTAGATGGAAAGAAAAATACCACCCAGGAGCAGTGCGTAGATAAAATTCAACAGATCTGAGTTAAGCCCCATTTTGGCTCCGGTAACCATACTTGATGAAGTGAAGGAAAATCCGACCATTACCGCAAGCAGGGAAATTATGCCTTTTCTGGATCCGAAGGAACAGCAGTAAATGAATAATCGCTGTCTTTTCGGGCGGCGCACACTGTTTCGTTATGACCCTCACTCTGCATCTGTTATGCTCTCCTGTCTTAAATTTATCACCGCCGGCTGAATCCCTAGTTAAGTGGCATTTCATCAGCTGTGGGATCACTAGGTATACTGCAATTATCAACCCGGATGATTGATCAGACAACTGCGCAGGTTGAAATCTTTGTGGAATGTCATGCATATTGAGTTAACTGCGGTAGCTGAAAGATAATCTTGACAAAAAACTACTAAACCAGTATGTTATATGGTGTAATCCTATCATATAGATAGGAATTATATTAAATATAAGAAAAAATCTGCAGCCGGCACAATTATAAAATATAATAGGCTGCTCTGTCCGGCCTAGCTGTCCGGAGCTAATACCAGGAATTATAAACATATGGCTGAAAATGAAGTTAAAAAAAGAATAAATTACGATCTTCTTAAGAAGGGCGGATTCATGCGCCAGAAACAGAAGGGATATTTTTCTCTGCGTCTGCAGGTGGTCGGGGGAACCCTGACTTCTGAAAATATCAGGGCTGTTTCCGATGTTGCTGAAAAGTACGGTCACGGCTATGTCCATCTTACCTCACGTCAGGGTGTCGAAATACCGTTTATCTATGTGGATGACATCGATGAGGTTAAGACTGAGCTTGAAAAGGGCGGAGTAAAGCCGGGTGTCTGCGGACCTCGTGTTAGAACCGTTACCGCATGTCAGGGAAACGAGGTCTGCTCCAGCGGCTGTATCAATACCCAGGAACTGGCGCGTGAACTGAGCGAAAGATATTTCGGCCGCGAACTGCCTCATAAATTCAAATTCGGCGTCACCGGATGTGTGAACAACTGTCTCAAAGCTGAGGAGAATGATCTGGGGATCAAGGGTGGTCTTGAGGTCAGCTATGACAAATCTAAATGTAAAAAATGCAATGTGTGTGTGAGATCATGCCGCAGCGGAGCCCTTTCCAAGGATGAGGAGGGTTATGTCGTCAAGGATGAATCAAAATGCAACAATTGCGGCAGATGTGTGAAAACCTGTAACTTTGACAGCTGGATCGGTACCGGCGGATATAAGATCTCTTTCGGCGGAACCTTCGGCAACTATATATACAAAGGCGATGAAATAGTGCCGCTGGTTAAGGATAAGGAAACACTGTTCAGAATTGTGGATGCCACTGTGAACTATTTTGATGAACATGCAAAACCGGGCGAGCGTTTCAGAAAAACTCTCGAACGTCTTGGTGATGAGGAATTCCGCAGCATAATCAAAGCTGCCTATCTGGGGTAGATTTCAGTCCTATATTTGATCATGAACAGCAGTGCAGTCGGCGAGGCAAATTTTCTTTGTCTTGGAATAAACCACAGTCTGGCGCAGACCGTGATCAGAAAACAGTTTGCGCTCGATCCCCAGGGTTGCGAAAGAATGCTGATGCAGCTGTGTGCAGATCAGCAGATCTTCGGCGCGGTGGTGCTGTCTACCTGTAATCGTACTGAATATTTTATATCCTCATCTCTTCCTGCCGTGCAGCTCTTTTCCAAAATTGAAAAAATTGTCGCAGAGCAGGCCGGATGCGGAATCTACTATGTTAGACGCTATTTTGTCTACTATTCGCAGCAGAAGGCAGTAAGACATCTGTTCAGGATCGTTTCGGGACTTGATTCCCTGACTGTTGGTGAATATGAGATTTCAGGGCAGGTGCGAAGCGCATATCAATGTGCTCTCAATCTACGTAAAACCGACTGGCTTCTCAACATTATTTTCCAGAAGGCGCTTCATTATGCCAAAATCATCCGGTGTCAGAGCGAGTTTTCCAACACCGGCCTTTCCTACGGTACACTGGTTGCAAACGAAATTTCCGCGCTGAATCTTAAGTCACCGCGGATCCTTCTGCTCGGTGCCTCGGGACAGCTCGGCAGTCTGGTACTGCGGACACTGTTAAACCGTGGCTGCCGGATCTGTGCGACCGAACACCGTTATCCGGTAAAATATAAACATCCGCTGCTCACCACTGTAAGTTATGAGAAACGCTATGAGGTGATGGCGGACTTTGATGCCGTGATCAGTGCCACTTCGAGTCCGCACTATACTGTTACCTGCCGTGAACTGTGCGAAATATCCGGGATTAAATCTGTTGAAGGGAAAAGGAGGCTTTTCATTGATCTTGCAGTTCCATGTGATCTGGATCCTGATCTGGATAGTCTGAAAAACTGCACTCTGATTAATTTTTCCTATTTTGAAAATATTATAAAAGAACATCAGTCTATCAGGAATTCAGGAGCCGCGGCTGCCGGCTGCAGGATCGATGATTTTGTGGATGAAACCTGGCGCAGGGTTGAGATTCACCGCTACCTGCGCAGTAGCCGGGCCCCCGGTGCGGAAATTGATAATTTTACCGCCAGGGAACTGTTCTTTATGATGCAGAATGAAGCCTCTGAAGAGCAGCTGGCGCTTTTGTATAATCTTTACGGAAAAGCGCTTAAGTCTTCACGTACCGGTAGAAAACTGTTCCGCAACGGAGGATGGTGCTAGAATGTCTTTTTTCCCGATGTTCATTGAAATGAACCGTCTGCCGGTACTGGTGATCGGCGGTGGCATGGTTGCACTGCGCAAAGTTGAAACTCTGAGCTCCTTTGGTGCCCGTATCTGTGTGGTGGCACCGCAGTTCTGTGAAGGTTTCAATTCCGCCTGTGAAGAGGGACTTAAGGTTGAGATGAAGCGCCGCAACTT
This sequence comes from uncultured Pseudomonadota bacterium, assembly GCA_900319705.1. Lineage (GTDB taxonomy): Bacteria > Pseudomonadota > Gammaproteobacteria > Enterobacterales > Succinivibrionaceae > UBA2804. Next base: position 4,552 of record ONPL01000034.1, read on the forward strand.
TCATCCCGCAGATCTTGACGGAATAAAACTGGCGGTGGCTGCCACCTCTGAAATTGAGGTGAACCGGCTGGCGGCTGATGAATGTCGTAAAAGAAATATTCCGATTAATGTGGTTGATGTGCCGCAATTATGTGATTTTTTCTTCCCGGCAGTGGTGAAACGCGGTGATCTGGCGGTGGGGATCAGTTCCGGCGGAGGAGCACCGGCACTGTGCGGACGGTTGCGGGAATATCTTGATAACCGGCTGCCGCGGGATCTTGAAGAGGATTTGCAGAAAATTGCCGCGCTGAGAAAGTCGCTGCTTGACGACGGGGCGCGTCCGGCGGAGGATCAGGGATATCTTGAGATGATTGACAGGCTTATGGACAGGATCAGGAACAATGGATGAATTCAGGATCGGAACTAGAAAAAGTGCACTGGCAATGATTCAGACGCGAATGGTGGCTGAGAGAATTTTCATGGCCTATCCCGGCATGCCAGTCACTGTGATTCCCTGTATCACACGGGGCGACGTGAATCTTAAATCCCCCATTGCCGATTTCGGGGGAAAGGGAGCTTTCGTGGCTGAAATTGAACAGCTGCTGGTGGAGGGAAAGATCGATCTTGCTGTTCACAGTGCCAAGGATCTGCCGGAGGAAATCGATCCTCGCACTGAAATCATCTCCATACTTCCTAGGGAGGATCCGTCGGAGGTTCTGCTTACCGTCGGAAATTCCTGCCGGGAAATTCTTAATATCGGTACCTCCAGTCCCAGAAGACAGATGCTGGTGAAAAAAATGTTTCCCGAAGCATCCTGCAGATTGTTAAGAGGCAATGTGCCAACCAGAATTGAACGGTTGCGACACGGGGAGTATGACGGAATTGTACTGGCCCTGCCGTCTGAATTTATTCCCGCCGCCTGCCAGGGAATTATTGCCGTGCAGATCCGTCGGGACGGAATTCATTCACAGCTAGTGCGCCGTCTTACCGATGAAAACAGTCAGTGTCAGCTGATGCTTGAACGGGAAATTCTCAGGACTTTGGGCGCCGGTTGTCATGACGCGGTGGGGGTTCATACCAGGATTAATGGCGGCAGCGTGGATATTTCAGTGCTGCTCGAAAGAAACTCAATACAGCACAGTTGCAGTTTCTCCATTGAGAAATTCCGGCTGACGGATGTTCCGCAGATAGTAAGCCGGATGATGGGAATATGATATGACAGAAAAAATAACAGGCAGGGTATATCTGATCGGAGCAGGTCCCGGGGATCCTGAACTCATTACAATACGTGGCAGGGAACTGCTGCGGCGTGCCGGTGCGGTGCTGTATGACCATCTGTCATCACTGCGCCTTCTTGATGAGGTTCCGGCCGAATGTGAACTTATTGATGTGGGCAAAAAGTCCGGCTCTCACTCGATGCCACAGGGTGAGATCAATGAAATTCTCGCCGGCTGTGCCGCAAAACATGAAATCGTGGTTCGTCTCAAAGGCGGTGATCCCTTTGTATTCGGCCGTGGCGGTGAGGAAATTGAAATTCTGCGCCGTTACCGTATCCCCTACGAGATTGTCCCCGGGGTAACCTCGGCAGTGGCCGCACCGGCAGCGCTGGGGATCCCGGTGACACACCGCGGATCTTCATACGGGTTTTCAGTATATACCGCTCATACCCGACAGCGCGATCTTCCTGATATCGACTGGAGCCATTCTCTTGAGCATGAAACAGCGGTTTTTCTGATGGTGGTTGCCTCCATGAAAGCTGTGACGGAACGGCTGCTGGAGCACGGACACCCCGCAGATCTTCCCGCAACCGTGGTTGAATCTGGCACCATGCCGGAAGGCAGACGCGTAACCGGAACCCTGTCCACCATCTGTGAGCTTGCCAGGCGGCACCGCATCGGCTCACCTGCCGTGCTGGTGGTAGGCAGACAGGCCGCCGTTGATGTCAGATGCAGTTATGATCAGCTTTCCGGCTGTCGTATCGCTGTCTGCGGAACCGCTTCATTTGTGGACAGAACCGCTGAGCAGCTGCGGTTGCGGGGGGCTGCGGTGGAGAGGTTACCTGTTCTCAAAGTTCAGCAGCTGGATCTTGATGAGGCGGAGCTTGACTATGTCAGACAGGCCACCTGGCTGGTTTTTACCAGCTCCAATGGAGTTCAGTCATTCCTCAGTATTATGCGCAGACACCGTTATGACATGCGCGAACTTGGCAGTGTAAAGATTGCTGCGGTGGGTTCTGGAACAGCCAGAACCCTGGAGCAGAAAGATCTCTACCCGGATTATGTGCCTAGGGTGTATACTGTGGCAGCTTTGGCGGAGGGACTTGCCGGACGTCTTTCCGGTCTTGAACGGGTGGCGCTGATCCGTAACCGGGAGGGTTCTGCGGATCTTACCAGGATCTTCGATCGCTACGCTGTGGAATATCGCGATTTTCCGGTATACGCAATTACACCCGACAGGCTGACGGTGGAGAATTTTGTCAGCCGTTCGGATTATTTTGATTATATGGTTTTCGGCAGTTCAGCCGGAGTGAGGGCCTTTTTTGAATGCGGCGGACTGTGCGGTACACATTGTATTCCGGTATCTGTCGGTCCGGTAACAGCCGCAACTCTTGGCCGTTTCAGCAGCGGGCGGATCATCACAGCTTCGCAGCACAGTACTGCCGGAATAACCGACGCAATTATCAGAGATTGGAGTTGTAAAAATTAATGAGAACAAGACTGAGACGACTGAGAACAGGTGATACTATCAGAGATCTGGTAAGGGAGAATGAAGTAAGGCTTACAGATCTGATTTATCCTGTTTTTGTTGCAGAGGGAAAAAATATCAGAAACCCGGTGGAATCGATGCCGGGGATCTGTCAATTATCCATCGACAATCTGATGACTGAAATTGATCTCGCTGTGTCACTCGGGATCCGTGCCTTCCTTTTTTTCGGTATTCCTCTGCATAAGGATGAAACCGGCAGCGGAGCCTGGCACCGGGACAATGTGGTTGCACGTGCCATCAGAGCAATTAAAGATAAATATCCGCAAGTGGTGCTGATTGCAGATATCTGTCTGTGTGAGTACACCTCTCACGGTCACTGCGGGGTAATTCATGACGGCTGCATTATGAATGATGAAACCCTGCCTCTGCTTGCTAGAATGTCGGTTACCATGGCGGATGCCGGGGCGGATATTGTCGCTCCGAGCGATATGATGGATGGCAGGATCGGCTACATCAGGGATGACCTTGACCGGCACGGTTTTACCGATGTGGCGGTAATGGCCTACAGTGCCAAATTTGCCTCTGCCTATTATTCCCCTTTCCGCGATGCGGCCCATTCGGCACCTGCCTTCGGTGACCGCAGAACCTATCAGATGGATCCTGCCAACGGACGCGAGGCGCTGCGTGAACTTGCAGAGGATGAAGCGGAGGGGGCGGACTATCTGATGGTTAAACCGGCACTTGCCTATCTTGATGTGCTCAGGGAGGCCAGACAGAATTTCCGGCTGCCGCTTGTAACCTACAACGTCAGCGGTGAGTATGCCATGGTGAAGGCTGCCGCGGCGGCAGGTTTTATCGATGAGAAAAGGATCGTTCACGAAAATCTGCTGGCTATGAAAAGAGCAGGGGCGGATCTGATTATCACCTATCATGCTGTTGACTATGCGAAGTGGCTTGCCCAAAAGGAAAAACTATGATCGAACAGAAATCCGCGCAATTATGGGAACAGTCCAAAACCAGGATCCCGGGCGGGGTAAACTCGCCGGTAAGAGCCTTCAGGGCGGTGAATCGTATTCCACGCTTTATCCAGCGGGCAGCAGGTTCGAAAATCTATGATGTTGACGGCAATGAATATATTGACTATGTCTGTTCCTGGGGACCGTCCATTCTTGGGCATGCGGTACCGGAGATTGTAACTGCTGTTCAGGAAGCCGCCGCCGACGGACTTACCTTCGGAGCCCCGACTGAAAAGGAGCTGATCCTGGCACAGCTGGTTCATGAAATGATGCCGGTGATGGAGGTGATGCGTCTAGTTAATTCTGGTACCGAGGCGGTGATGAGCGCGATCAGGGTTGCCAGGGGATATACCGGAAGAGATCTGATCGTAAAATTTGAAGGATGCTACCACGGTCATTCTGACGGAATGCTGGTGAAGGCCGGCTCCGGTGCCATTACCACTGCGGTACCGGACAGCGGTGGAGTTCCGGAGGGGTATGCCCGGAACACCCTGGTGGCGGTGTATAATGATCCGTCTTCGGTGGAAGAACTGTTCAAGCTTCACGGTGAGAGGATTGCCGCGGTGATAGTTGAACCGGTGGCGGCAAATATGGGGGTGGTGCCGCCTGCTCCGGGATTCCTGCAGTTGCTGCGGGAACTGACTTCAAGGCACGGCAGTCTGCTGATTTTCGACGAGGTGATTACCGGATTCAGGCTGGCACCGGGTGGCGCCTGTGAATATTTCGGCATCGAACCGGATCTTGTTACTCTCGGTAAGATTGTCGGAGGGGGAATGCCGCTTGGCGCCTACGGGGGCAGACGGGAGGTGATGAAGTCGGTTTCCCCTGACGGCACGGTATATCAGGCCGGAACCCTTGCCGGAAATCCGGTCGCCACCGCCGCCGGGATTGCCATGCTCAGACTTCTGCAAAGCAGAAAATCTCTTTATGAGAGTTTACAGCGCAGAGGACTGAAGCTGGCGGAGGCATTCCGCAGTTCTTTCGGGGATCGGGTGACGGTAAATCAGATCGGTTCCCTGCTCAGTGTGTTCTTCACGTCAGATCCGGTTACCGATTACCGTTCAGCTCTTAAATCCGATCTGAAAGCTTTCTCCAAGTATTTCAGTCATATGCTGGATCACGGAATTTACCTTGCACCTTCCCAGTTCGAGGCTCTTTTTATCTCTGACGCGCACAGCGATGAAGATCTGCGAAGAACGTGCGAGGTGATCTCATCCTTCAGTCTGTAATGTAACTGAGTGGTTGTTGTCTTTGAACGGTATGCGCAGATTATCTGTTGCTGCCTCCTGGTTCAAAACTACGGTCCGTCCGCTGTGACCGCAGGCACCGCCACGGTGCAGATGACTCTGAAGGTTGATCGTGATTAACAGAAAACAGTTGAAATCCTTGAACTTTGCCAGATTGTGTTATAGCCTACTCAGAGTTGCAGACAGAGCATGAAACTGCTGACAGTATTTTCCTCAAAATCTGAGTTCTCTGTTCGATGAATTTGTGCTGCAAATTGCAGTTACGGAGCATGAGAACAGGTTCCGGTCGCCTAGAGCGGATTATGTTAACACCTCTTACAATAGGATTTTTAATGAAGTATCTAGTTTTTCTTTTTTGTTTATTTGCAGCCGCTTCTGCATTTTCACAGGAAGTTATAAATTATGATCAGGCTTCTCTTCATTTAGACAGTTATGTGACAGTGTGCGGTAAAGTTGCCCAGGTGGTAAACAAGGGAGATCATTCCTTTATCAATTTTGGCGCTACCTACCCTAATCAGAAGTTTGTTCTATACATTACCAGGAACACATATGGTAATTTGTCCTATTTCTCCGGGAAAAATGTATGTGCAACGGGAACTGTGATTAACTATAACGGCAAACCGGAAATTGTGAATCCTACCGAGATTAAGGTAATTCGAGATTAAGGTAATTAATTAAGTCTCAGTATTCCTGACGCCGGCAGGAACATTTTATTATCTCCAAAGCCTCGCAGCCATTGCAAAAAAAGCAGTTTCACATAATTTAACTGCATAAATACCGGTTGTTGCAGACTGTCGCTTCGCAACTCGTCATACTAAAAGTTTAATTGTCTGCAGGTTCTTGAACTGCAGCGCTTCAGTCTGTCTTCAGACCTGGTGTATCTGCTGTCATGCCTAATTGTCAGTTTCTGAAACCAAGAGTTCCTGCCGGAGAGAGACTGTTGCAAATTCCTAACAAATTAAAGGAAATGTGTACGGTATTCTGAAGCTGTGATCCCGGATATTTCCAATGTTTTCTTTTCTAATTCCTCAATTCAATTAAATTTTTTTACAAAAATTATTTACAGTTCACAAAATTATTCATATACTAGTACATGAAAAACATAGCAACCTAGTAGGTGAATGCATTGTTTTCATTACTATAATAAAATAAAAACCAGAAAATAATAATAACTATAAAAAAATAAAAGAAATATAAGGAACAGATATAAGGAGATATTTTATGAATATTTTCAAAAAGACGATTGCAGCGGCAGCTGCAGCAGTGCTGCTGGCAGGAAGCAGTGCCCTTTACGCGGATGAAGGTGACGGTCTTGAAATTACCAATGTTTCGTATGATCCGACCCGTGAACTGTACAAGGCATACAACCAGCTCTTCAGCAAGCACTGGCTTGAAACCAGAAAGCAGAACGTCAATGTGGTGCAGTCACACGGAGGATCAGGCAAGCAGGCACTGGAAGTTGCCAACGGCCTGGAGGCTGATGTTGTCACCCTGGCGCTTGAAGGTGATGTTGATGCGGTTAAAAATGCAGGACTGATCAAGGAAGGATATGTGAAGAACTTCCCTCTTGACAGCTCACCGTATACCTCCACGATTGTTTTCCTGGTTAGAGCGGGCAACCCTAAAAATATTCAGGACTGGAACGATTTGGTACGTGATGATGTTGGTGTGGTGACCCCGAATCCGAAGACTTCCGGCGGTGCAAGATGGAACTACCTTGCTGCCTGGTACTACTTCGAAAAACAGGGACAGAGTGAGGAGCAGATCATCGCCAGCATCAGGAAACTTTTCCAGAACGTAGTGGTGCTTGACTCCGGTGCACGCGGTTCCACCACCTCCTTCGTGGAAAACGGACAGGGTGATGTGCTGGTTGCCTGGGAGAACGAAGCATTTCTTTCTCTGAAGGAATATCCGGGTAAATACGAGATTGTGGTTCCGTCAGTATCAATTCTGTGCCAGCCGACTGTAGCAGTAGTGGATGAGGTGGTGGATGAACGCAAAACGCGAGAAGTTGCCACTGAATATCTCAACTATCTATATTCCGATGATGCGCAGCGACTGGAGGCCCAGTGGTACTACCGTCCGTCCAATCAGAAAATTCTCGCTGAATTCAAAAATGCTACAGGTTCTAAAACAGTGAAGTCCCTGCCTGAAGACGGAAAATGGATAGTAACTGAAGTTGAACTTACCGATATCCAGCATTTCGGCGGTTGGACCAAAGCTCTGAACAGACATTTCACCAACGGTGCACTGTTTGATTCCATCTACGAGAAAAAGTAGTCATAAAAAATCAAAATAACGATTAGATAAATACCGTATGCTTTTACTACTCTGAACAGGAATGCAGGAGGCATGCGGTTTTTTAGTAGGAATTCAAGGAGAAAATGATGAGCATCAGTCAGCAGGCTGCCGCGGCTGAAAAGCCCTCCGTAGCTGTCAGGGTTAAAAGAAAGAAAACCAAAAGTGTGATCCCTGGTTTCGGTCTGTCCTTCGGTGTAACAGTATCAATCATGAGTCTGGTTGTGATAATTCCATTGTGCTCACTGATCGTCTATTCATCGGAACTGACGCTGGCGCAGTTCTGGGATACTGTAACCCGTCCTAGGATCATAGCAAGCTACAAAGTGAGTCTGCTGACTGCTTTCAGCGCCTCTCTGATCAACATGGTCATGGGGTTGATCCTGGCCTGGGTGCTGGTGCGCTATAATTTTCCGGGTAAAAGGATCATAGACGGACTTATCGAAATGCCCTTTGCACTGCCGACAGCGGTTGCCGGTATCGCCCTTACCCATCTTACTGTACGTAGCGGACCGATAGGAGCTCTGTTCAGTTCCTTTGGGATTGATATTGCCTATACACAGCTCGGGATCACCGTTGCGATGGTGTTTATCGGGATCCCTTTTGTGGTGAGGTCGGTACAGCCGGTGTTGGAGAAAATTGAAGGTGAATATGAGGAGGCTGCCTTTATCATGGGGGCGTCGCCGTTTACCGCCTTCCGAAGAGTAATTCTTCCTGAAATCCTGCCTGCGCTGGTAGGCGGTTTTACCATGGCTTTTGCAAGATGTCTCGGTGAGTACGGCAGTGTGGTATTTATCGCCGGCAATAAACCGTATGAAACTGAAATTGCACCGCTTGCCATAATGTCGGAACTGCAGGAGTTTGACTACCCGGGTGCGACCTCGGTGGCGCTGGTGATGCTTATTATGGCGTTTGTTATCCTGTTTGCCAATGCGGTGGTGCAGAGCCGTGCCAACCGTGTTATCAACGGAATCAACTGATCGGGGAGGTTATATGATTTACAAAAGTTCTCCATGGATTAAATGGCTACTGGTGGGGCTGAGTGTTACCTTTGTGGTAACCATGATTGTGTTACCGCTGATTTATGTAATGTACACTGCTTTTTCCGGCGGATGGAAGGTATTCAGCGATGCTATCACTGATCGGTACGCGCTGGCTGCAGTACGCCTTACCGTAGAGGTAACAGTTCTGACCGTACTGATTAATACCGTATTTGGACTGTTTGCCGCCTGGGCGATTACCAGATTCTCCTTCCGCGGTAAGAAACTGGTTTCAACACTGATTGATCTGCCTCTTACCATCTCACCGATCATTGCCGGTCTGATATTTGTGCTGACATTCGGCCGCCAGAGTATCCTGTATCCTTTTCTGGCGGAGCATCACATCAAGATTATCTTCGCAGTTCCTGGAATTGTGCTGGCGACCATCTTCGTAACCTTCCCGTTTATATCCAGGGAAATAATTCCGGTGCTTAATGCCAAGGGGCGGGACGAGGAGGAGGCGGCGGCCCTGATGGGGGCCGGCGGTTTTACCATTTTCCGCAGGATTACCTTCCCGCATATCAAGTGGGCATTTCTCTACGGAGTCGTGCTGTGTGCCGCCAGAGCAATGGGTGAATTCGGTGCGGTATCCGTACTTTCCGGACACCTGCGCGGTAAAACCAACACCATGCCGCTGCACATCGAACTGCTGTATCAGGGATATGATTTCACCGGAGCCTTTGCCATGTCGGCACTGCTGGTGGTCATGGCCATCATAATCCTTATAGCCCGAAACGTTTTTGAAATGCGAGGGAAAAGAAAGCTCAGAAAGGCGGCCGCAGACGCCTGATTGATTTGAATTGTTTTTAAGATTTTATGGAGGGGCAGAGCGGATCTGCCGACAGGTAAAATGAATTTGAAAGATGATACCTATGTGGAGTTGAGCCACGTAAATAAAACCTTCGGTAACTATAAAGCCTCGGATGATGTTTCGTTTAGTGTGGCCAGGGGAAGTCTGGTGGGACTGCTGGGTCCGAGCGGCAGCGGCAAAACCACCATCCTGAGGATCCTGGCCGGTCTTGAAACCGCAGATTCAGGAGAGATCTATATCGGTGGCAAACTGGTGAATAAAGTACCCGCCAGCAAAAGAGGGATCGGTTTTGTGTTCCAGAGTTATGCTCTGTTTCGCTATATGTCCGTGTTTGACAATGTAGCCTTCGGTCTAACCCTGAAGAAGGTAGATAAAGATGAGATCAGGCGGAAAGTCATGGATCTGATTGAACTGGTCGGGCTTGGTGGTCTGGAAAAACGCTATCCGAGTCAACTGTCCGGCGGTCAGCGTCAGCGAGTAGCCTTTGCCAGAGCTCTTGCCACCGAACCTCAGCTGCTGCTTCTTGATGAACCTTTCGCCGCCATTGACGCCAAGGTTCGCAAGGAACTGCGCGGCTGGCTTAAGAATCTTATTCACAGTGTCGGAATAACCAGTATTTTCGTTACTCACGATCAGGATGAGGCCATCGAGGTTGCAGATCAGATCATTGTAACCAACCGCGGCCGGGTTGAGCAGTCCGGTACTCCCCAGGAGATCTACTACCGTCCGCAAACTTCTTTTGTCACTAGATTCATCGGCAATCCGACTGTGGTTGATGATGTATCGGTGTTTTCCGGATTCAGAACCGTTGAACCGGAAAGCAGCGGGGTGGTTCGACCTGAATTCATTGATGCTGCCAGAGAGGATGAGGTGTTCCAGTATTCAGCCACTGCCGAAAAGGGTGTGGTTGAGGATGTATTCTTCCGCGGGGACAGTCTGGAACTTAAAGTCAGGGTCAAGGGTGTGCTTCTGACCGTATTCCGTCAGATTACCAGAGCTCCGGTTGCCATCGGCGAGACCATCCAGCTGTTTATCTCCCGTTTTTACGTTATCAGGGGTGACGTGGCTGAGACTGTCATTAATGACAATCTTAAACCTGAGAATCTTCCATATGTCATCTAGAGAAGGGGACTACAGCCTTCTTTTTTTCGGTGCAGATCGGGAACGATGGATATGTCTCTGTTTGTGCCGCGACATAATGGTTGGACTGCGGATTTTTCTGCAGGGATTAATTAGGAAAAACAAATGACTGATCTTAAAGTTATTGATACGGATGTACTGATTATTGGAGGCGGAACCGCCGGCTGCTATGCCGCGAGGGAACTTTCCAAATCAGGAAAGTTCAGGATCCTGATTGCCGAAAAGGCAGGGATTAAACGAAGTGGCTGTCTTGCAGCCGGTGTAAACGCACTCAACGCATACATTACTTCTGGACATACGCCGGAGGATTATGTGCGCTATGCGCAGAATGATGCGGCGGGGATAGCAAGAGGTGATCTGCTGCTTTCCATGTCTTGTCGCCTTAACGAGGTGACCGCTGAGCTTGAAAAAATGGGGCTGGTGATCCTGAAGGATGAGCAGGGACAATATGTTTCCAGGGGGTGGCGCAATATTAAAATCAACGGTGAGAACATCAAGCCGCTGCTGGCATCTGCCGCCATAAGGGCCCCCGGTGTTACTGTGCTAGAGCATACCAATCTTACTGATCTTGTAACAGTTAAACATGACGGCAGAACACGCGTGGCCGGGGCGGTGGGATTTTCTGTGGAGGAGAATATATTCTATCAGATCAGGGCAAAGGCAGTGCTGATCGCCACCGGCGGTGCTGCAGGTCTGTACCGTCCGAACAATCCGGGCTTCTCCCGCCACAAAATGTGGTATTCACCTTTCAATACCGGAGCAGGTTATGCCATGGGTCTGCGAGCCGGGGCGGAACTGACCACATTGGAAATGCGTTTTATTGCTCTGCGGTGCAAGGATACCATCGCGCCGACCGGAACCATTGCCCAGGGAGTCGGAGCATCACAGATCAACAGTGCCGGTGAAGTTTATGAAAAACGCTACGGTCTTACCACTTCGCAACGCCTGTACGGCACGGTTGCGGAAAATGAACAGGGAAGGGGACCATGCTATCTTAAAACCTCCGGAATATCTGAACAGCAGGAACAGGAACTGTACCGGGCCTACCTTAATATGGCTCCCGGACAGACTCTTAAATGGATCGAACAGAACCGCGGTCCGGCACAGTCCGATGTTGAGATCGAGGGAACAGAACCATACATTGTCGGCGGTCATACTGCCAGCGGATTCTGGATCGACGACAGACGCAGAACCACGGTGGCCGGACTGTATGCTGCCGGGGATGTTGCCGGCGGATGCCCGCAGAAATATGTGACCGGATGCCTGGCGGAAGCCGCTATTGCCGCCGAAGCAATCGCGGAGGATTTTGGAAATAATCAGACCGTACTTCCACCTTCTGATGACGAAGCTCAGGCTCTGATCGAACAGTACCGCCGTTATCTTAATAATCAGGAGTCGGTGTATACGGTCGAAGATCTTGAGGATGCAATGCAGAAAATCATGGATCAGTATGCCGGGGGAATTTCCACCGGCTACCGCTACAATGCTGCCGGGCTGCTGGAGGCACAGAAAAGAATTGATGCTCTCGGATCTCTGGTGGAGACACTGCGGGCGGACTGCATGCTTGAACTTCTGCACATTGCTGAACTTAAGGAACGGCTTACTGTCTGCCGTGCTCTGCTGGCCCACCTGAAGTTCCGTCATGAAACCAGATGGCACTGTTTTGCTGAGAACACCGACCACCCGCATCAGGAAACGAAGTGGGAGCTTTATGTAAATTCAAGGCTGGGGGCTGACGGTTCGATTGAAATGATCACCAGACCCCTGGTGGCAATGGGAGAACATTATGAGCATCAGAATTGATCAGAACAGATGTAACGGTTGCGGCCGCTGCGCAGGTGTGTGCCCCGGCAATCTGCTGAAAACTGTCAGACAGGATGACGGCTCGAAGGTAACGCAGATTACATGCCCCCGGGACTGCTGGGGCTGCTGCTCCTGTCTCAAGGAATGCCCGCGTCAGGCTATAAGTATGTATCTCGGTGCAGATCTCGGTGGCAGAGGTACTCAGATGACTTTTGCGAGAAAACAGGGAATTAACCACTGGATGTTCAGACGCGCCGACGGATCCGCCCTGACCATTGAAGTCGATCCGAAAAATGCAAATAAATACTAGAGGTAAACATGAATCATTTGACCCATCTGGACAAACTGGAAGCAGAATCCATCTATATTATCCGTGAGGTGGCGGCTGAATGTGAAAAGCCGGTTATGCTTTATTCCATCGGCAAGGACAGTTCTGTTATGCTGCATCTTGCACTGAAGGCTTTTTATCCGGAAAAGCCGCCGTTTCCTTTTCTGCATGTGGATACCACCTGGAAATTCAGGGAAATGATCGAATTTCGCGATCGCCGTGCTGCAGAACTCGGTATTGAAATGCTCACCTATACCAACCAGGACGGAGTGGCACGTGGTATCAACCCTTTTGATCACGGTTCTGCCTATACCGATATCATGAAAACCCAGGCTCTTAAACAGGCACTGTCGAAGTACGGTTTTACCGCCGCCTTCGGAGGCGGTCGCCGCGATGAGGAGAAATCCAGGGCCAAGGAGAGAATTTTCTCCTTCCGTAATACCGAGCAGAGCTGGGATCCAAAAAACCAGCGCCCTGAAATGTGGAAACTCTTCAATACCAGAATTCAGAAACATGAAAGTATCCGCGTATTTCCGATTTCAAACTGGACCGAGCGTGATATCTGGGAATATATCAAACGTGAAAACATTGAAATTGTGCCACTGTACTTTGCCAAGGAGCGCCCGGTAATCTACCGTGACGGCAACATCATTATGGTTGACGATGATCGACTCAAACTGAGAGAGGGGGAAAAGATCGAATATAAAAAGGTTCGCTTCCGCACCCTCGGCTGTTATCCTCTTACCGGAGGAATGGAGTCGGATGCCCAAACTCTCGATGAGATTATTGCTGAAACTCTCGGTGCGGTGTCGTCGGAACGCAGCAGCCGTGTAATTGACCACGAGGCGGCAGGTAGCATGGAAAGAAGAAAAAGAGAAGGATATTTTTAGATGACTAGCGAAGCCAAGAACGAACATCAGTTATTAAAGTTCATCACCTGCGGAAGTGTGGATGACGGAAAATCAACTCTGATCGGACACATACTGTATGATTCAAAACTTCTGTATGCTGATCAGATCAGAGCTTTGGAACTTGAATCGAAGGTAGGCAGCCGTAGCGGCAAAATTGATTATTCTCTGCTTCTAGACGGTCTGCTTGCAGAACGTGAACAGGGTATCACCATCGATGTTGCCTACCGCTATTTCACCACAGACCACCGCAGTTTTATTGTTGCCGACACCCCCGGTCATGAGGAATATACCAGAAACATGGCGGTTGGTGCATCCTTTGCCGATCTTGCAGTAATTCTGATTGACGCCACCAAGGGAGTGCTGGATCAGACCAGACGTCATGCCAGGATCTGTACCTTGATGGGGATCCGCTATTTTGTTTTTGCGGTGAATAAAATGGATCTGGTCGGTTTCAGTGAGGTTCGTTTCAATGAAATCAGACTGGAGGTGGAGAAACTCCAGAAATCTCTAGATCTCCATTCGGTTTATCTTATTCCGCTGTCGGCAACCGAGGGAGACAATGTCACCCGCACCTCCGACCGGATCCCTTGGTACCGCGGACCGTCGCTTCTGACCTATCTTGAGAATGTGGTGATCAGCGCTAAAAGTCTTGAGGATGAGCTCTTCTATATGCCGGTTCAGCGCGTGTGCCGCCCGGACTATACCTTCCGCGGTTTTCAGGGACAGATTGAAGAGGGTTCTGTTTCCATCGGAACAGAGGTTGTCAGCATGCCGAGCGGGGAAAAGGGAAAAGTTTCGAGGATCCTGTTGGGAAACCGCGATGTTAATGAGGCATATGCCGGTCAGCCGGTAACGATCCAGCTTGATCGCGAGGTTGACGTATCCCGCGGATGCGTGCTCGCCTCCGGAGGAAATGTCGGTGTTGGTGATAATCTTACTGCAACCGTGCTGTGGATGGATGATCGTCTGCTGAAGCAGGGGGATGACTTTATTGTCAAACTCGGTACTAGAATGCTCCCTGGGACGGTAACTGCGATTGATTATGCGGTAGATGTCAATACCGGACAGCACCGTAATGTTGATTTACTGTCGAAAAATGAGATCGGTCTGTGCCGTATCAGTCTTGCTGATCTGGTTGTGGCTGATGAGTTTAGGAAACATAAGACTCTTGGTGAATTTATTCTGATTGACCGTGTAACCAACATGACCTCAGGCTGTGGTGTGGTGGAAAGCATCTCGGTGTCAGGTTCCGCTCATACGGCTGCGGATTTGCGTCGAAGAATTGTGAAATACCAGCCTAAGTGTTTTGTGTTTGATCCAGAGGTTGACGGATTTGATGGTGAGCTTCTCTCATCGGTGGAACGTGAACTGCTGGCTGGCGGATATCTTGTAACTGTCATCGATAACCGTGACGGAAGCTGCAACGGGGTGATCCCGTATCTGCTGGAGGCCGGGGTTTCGGTTCTGGTCCTGGGAAGTTCCGGCCGTGATTTCGGCGGGGATTATATAGATCTGGATGGTGTCGTTACCGTGGTGGAACCGGGTACCGTAGTTGCCGCAATAACCAGACTGCTGGTGTAGGTATTTTTCGTAGTGTCCCTGGAAGTCTTAAAAAAAATCCGCCAATCGGCGGATTTTTCAAATCAGATTTTTGAACTGTTCAATAAGCGGCGTTATACACCTGCTTTCTTGAATGCGGCGGAAACAATGGCAACAGCTTCAGTCTTGATCTGCTCAAGATGTTCCTGTCCCTTGAATGATTCCATGTAAATCTTGTAGATTGATTCGGTACCGCTAGGTCTTGCTGCGAACCAGCCGTTTTCGGTCACAACCTTCAGACCTCCGATTGGAGCGTTGTTGCCAGGAGCGTTGGTCAGAATTGCAGTGATCTTTTCGCCTGCCAGTTCAGAAGCTTCAATTAAAGAAGGATCCATCTTTGACAGAACCGCCTTCTGCTGCAGATTTGCAGGAGCATCGATACGGTTGTAGATCGGGTTGCCGAATTTTTCAGTGATTTCATTGTAGTGCTGCTGCGGATCCTTTCCGGTAACCGCCAGAATTTCAGCTGCCAGCAGTGCGAGAATGATACCGTCCTTGTCGGTGCTCCATACCTTGCCGTTCTTTCTCAGGAAGGATGCGCCGGCACTTTCTTCACCGCCGAAACCGTAGGTTCCGGTATACAGGCCGTCAACGAACCACTTGAATCCTACCGGAACTTCCTTGAGTTCTCTGCCGATGCTCTTTACCACGCGATCGATGATGGAAGAGGAAACTGCGGTTTTACCTACAGCTGCATTCTTCGGCCATCCGTCACGGTGGGTGAACAGATACTGAATGGCAACTGACAGATAGTGGTTAGGGTTCATCAGACCGGATTTACATACGATACCGTGACGGTCGTAGTCAGGATCGTTTGCAACAGCGATGTCAAAGCGATCTTTGAGGGAAATCAGTGAGGCCATGGCATAAGGGGATGAGCAGTCCATGCGGATCTTGCCGTCCTTGTCCAGAGTCATGAATGAGAAGGTTGGATCAACCTTGTAGTTTACCACTTCGATGTCGATGTTGTATTTCTTGGCAATATGATCCCAGTAGTAGACACCTGAACCGCCGAGAGGATCTACACCGATCTTGATTTTCTTATCTCTGATCGGTTCAAAGTTGATTACATTCTCCAGATCGTTTACATAGTTTGAAACGTAGTCATGGCGGGTAACCAGCGGTGAATTGATGGCTTCGGTGTAGGCAGTTGATTTAACACCCTTGAGACCGTTTTCCAGATATTCGTTGGCCTTGTTTTCAATCCATTTGGTGATATCGGCATTGGCCGGACCGCCGTTGGTAGGATTGTATTTGAAACCGCCGTCTGTAGGAGGGTTGTGTGACGGGGTGATAACAATACCGTCAGCCAGATCTTCTGTTCTGTTTTCGTTATAGGTCAGAATAGCATGAGAAACAACCGGGGTAGGGGTGTAGTTCAGATCTTTGTCAACGCATACCTTTACGCCGTTGGCAACAAGAACTTCCACTGCGGTGCAGAATGCAGGCTCTGACAGACCGTGGGTATCTTTACCGATGAACAGAGGACCGGTGATGTTCTGGCTCTTTCTGTAGTCGGCGATAGCCTGGCTGATTGCCAGAATATGGGATTCAGTGAAGGCTGAAGTCAGAGAGCTTCCGCGGTGACCTGAGGTACCGAAGGTAACACGCTGTTCGATAACACTCATGTCCGGTTTATTCAGGTAATATTCTGAGATTAATCTTGGAATATTGGTTAAGTCTTCTAATCTTGCAGGTTTGCCTGCAAATGGATGCAATGCCATATAAGTTTTCCTGAGTTAAAATCTTTAAGCTTTATCATATTTTCCGGGTAGGACCGGTGATCGGAAATACAGAAAATATGCATAATTGTGATTAAACGCGCATATTTTAACATAAATTTTTGAATCGTCCTATTGTAAGATTTCCGGAATTTTGTATTCAATTCATAGAGTTATCTGCGGAACCGCCCCGTATCTGCCGTCCGGACAGGCAGGCTCAATATGCAGGTCAGAGCTTTGCCTGAATGAATTAAATGTAACTGTTCCAGTTGTAATTATTTCTGGTAACAGCTGCGTGAGTAGTATATTCGTTTGATTTCTGTAGTATTGCGGCATAGTTCTATCAGCTACAGATGAGTCAGATTATGAACAAATGAATTGGTTCTTCGAACACAAGAATGCTATGCTTAGAAAACAAGCTGAAATGGTTACTAGATATATAGCTAAAGGAAAACGCCGTCACTGCAGAGCAAATAGGACAGCATATTACAGGAGTTTGTTGATAATGAAGATAGACAAATTTAAGGAGTGTTAGAGTATGGGCGTACGCAACAAGTTTTTTCTAGAATAAGTTCTGAAATTTCAAAAAAGATAATGATATCAAGTAGATATACATAAAAAATGGCTGTAATTTTTCCTGAAAACTTTGATTATTCAACAATAAAATTTGGTTATATTCCATTTTGTAATATAATATATAATATATAATATAAATAATACATTGGATAACCGAGATGTCTTCAGAATTAAAATTCGAATGGGACGAAAACAAAGAAAAAATAAACATAAAAAAACACGGTATTTCGTTTGAAGTTGCAATGTCTGTTTTTACCGATCCTTATAGGTTGGATCAGTTTGATGTTGAACATTCAATCGATGAAGATAGGTTTAATGTTATTGGTAACGTTACTGAACAAGGAATAATACTACTAACAGTTACTTATACACTTCGAGAAGAACAGAGGGTATATCGAATAATCTCTGCAAGACGTGCAACTAAAAAAGAGGAGAAAAAATACTATGACAGTTACAAGAACATTAGATACATCTAAACCTTTCAAATTCACTGAAGAACAACTAGCAGAGTTAGCAGCACTAAAAAAAATACCTGGCGAACCAGATGAGGATTGTCCAGAACTTACTGATGAACAACTAGATCAAATGATAGAAGCTAGAAACAGAAGACTGGCTTTACAAAGGAAAAAAGTAGTGTCTGTTCGCTTATCAGCTGAAGCTATACTTAAAGCTAAAGCCTTTGGCAAAGGATACACCGCTCTTTTAAGCCAAATATTAGAAAAAACACTGGCTGACGATGAATTATTAAAACGTTACATTTAACAAATTTTGGGCCAAATTTATAAATGCCGATATCAACGGAGCTTTGAATATCCTCAGAAAATTCCTGAACTCTTCAAAAGGAACCAGTGAATTTTCTGTCTTACAGAAAATAATTGGTAGCGGTCTGGTGTTCAGGCCCGTTCGGATTACCGGAAACGGTATTGAAGCAAAGTTGTGATCAATACAAGTTTACAACAGAACC
>ONPL01000031.1 GCA_900319705.1 uncultured Pseudomonadota bacterium
TTTCCTATAAAAAGTTAAGTCTTATTGAAAAAAGAAAAGGCTGGATTGTTGATTTTAAACAATCTTAAGTAGCATCAAAGGTTATTATGGAGCGTTTACTTATCAAATGTGTATTTTTTTGTGCGACGGGTGGTTGTTTACATTCAAAATTTATTGATTTTTGTATTTTTTTTAATGATAATCAAATCATAGTCTTTTTTGCATGTGTTTATTAAGGAATATGACATGTTGACATTTCTCATAGTTGTTGTTTGCGGTTTTATCGGTCTGATCGTGGTGCTTGCCCTGGTTCTGCTGGGTGCATACAACGGTCTTGTTGCACTGCGTGAGCAGGTTAAATCTGCATTTTCCAGCATTGATGTTGCTCTGAGACAGCGCTTTGACATGATCCCTCAGCTCGTTGATGCCGCAAAGGGGGCAATGAAGTTTGAAAAGGATACATTCAAGGAGGTTGTGGAGGCGAGAAATGCCGCCAAGGCCGCCCTTGATCAGATTTCTCAGAACGGCGGTGTTGCCACTGAGGAACTGCTGGCAAATCTGCAGGCCAAGACCAAAGCTCTTGACAGCGCTTTTGCCGGGATGAAGGTTACTCTTGAGGCATATCCTGATCTGAAATCAGTGGAGACTGTTAAACAGCTTCAGGACGGTATTCAGTCTGTAGAAAACAAGATTGCATTCTCACGCAATCACTACAACCAGACTGTATCAGACTATCAGACCAAGCGTTCCCAGTTCCCTACAGTTATAGTTCCTACCATCCTTCCTGCACAGTTCCCAACCTTTGCCTACTACCAGGACAGTGAGAAGGAAGCTATTCAGACCAGACCGCAGATTAACTTTTAATCTGTGAGTGACGGCGCTGCCGTCGCAGTCTTAATTGTTATGCGCCAACGAATCAGCGACGGTTTGTTGGCTTTATTTTGTCTTCATTGCTCGTGAATATGGAGTTGCCCCATGAAATACGTCAAGACCAGGGATTCAGTCTGTATTAATAGAACCTGCACCAGGTGTGGTAAATCGTTTGATCTGACCGATCAGGAACGTATGTTTCTGATGGAGGGAAACATTCCGATCCCGACGTTATGCCCGGACTGCCGTCTGGCAGCGGAAAAAGCCGGGGAAAATCCGAAGTACAGGAATCTTTTCCGTAAGAATGACGGTGCCGGCGGCAGTAAAAAAGGATTCTTTTCGAAGCTGGCCTCCTGGATCAAGTCTCTGTCAGCCGCAGGGCGATCATGAATGACCGGAATGATCCGGCATCAGTCAACCTGAAACAGAAAACCCGCCCAGAGCTGATCTGTGCGGGTTTTCTGTTTATCCGTCTGTTGCCCGGGAAGCCGGATTTAAGGATTAATTGTATCCTATGGAAACTTTTGCAGCCACAGCCTTGGCATTGGCTACAGCCTCCTCGATGGAGCTGCCTGTCGCCAGCGCAACGCCGAGACGGCGGTGACCGTTGATTTCAGGTTTGCCGAAAAGTCTGAGCTGACAGTCAGGGCACTGTGACAGAGCCTCGGCCAGGTGGTCATAGGTTAGATCCTGTGAGGTGCCGTTCCCGAGAATAACTGCAGATGCGCACGGACCGTTCTGTCTGATTGTTCCAATCGGCAGACCGAGTACGGCACGAACATGCAGAGCGAACTCTGACAGGTTCTGGGAGATAAGTGTAACCAGACCGGTATCGTGCGGACGAGGTGAAACTTCGGAGAAAATTACTTCATCGCCGCATACAAACAGTTCCACACCGAAAATTCCGTAGCCGCCCAGAGCTTTGACTATTTTGCCGGCCATTTCCTGTGCTTTGGCTTTGACTGCATCCGGCATTGCTCTCGGCTGCCATGATTCACGGTAGTCGCCGTCCTCCTGGCGGTGTCCGATCGGTTCACAGAAATGAATGCCGTCTACAGCGCTTACGGTAAGCTGGGTGATTTCATAGTCGAAATTGAGAAATTCCTCGATAATCACCTTGTTCTTTCTGCCGCGGCCCTCTTCATGGGCGCATTTCCAGGCGGCGGCAATCTGTGATTCATCCCTGATTACCGACTGGCCTTTTCCTGATGAACTCATAACCGGTTTAACCACGCACGGGATCCCTATTTTTTTGACACCTGCAGTGAATTCCTCTTCGGAATCCGCAAAAACGTATGCCGAAGTCTTAAGACCGAGTTTTTCGGCACTCAGTGTGCGGATTTTTTCACGGTCCATGGTGATCAGTGTTGCCTGGCTGCATGGAACGATGTGCATGCCCTGCTGTTCGAGTTTTACCAGAGTGGCCGTTGCAATGGCTTCGATTTCCGGAATTACGTAGTCAGGTCTGATTTCGTTCAGCAGATCTTCGAGAGCCTTCTCGTCAAGCATATCTATAACATATGATTTGTGGGCAATATGCATTGCCGGTGCGTGATCATAGCGGTCTACCGCGATAACTTCGACACCGAGACGCTGCAGTTCGATGGCTATTTCCTTGCCCAGCTCGCCAGAGCCCAGCAGAACAGCCTTTGTTGCCTTTGAACAGTATGGGGTACCAGTCATAATGTCTGTGGCGGTAAAACCCGCGTCGGTTTCCGCGGGAGGATCGCCACATCCTCCTTTCTCAATTTACATAAATAAATCCCGCGCGTGAAAAAAAATATAATGCCCGCGGCGGGTTCCTGTTCCTGCCCTCCGGCAGGGGCCCTGCTAAAATAAAGAACTAAAATAAAGACGGGCCGGTGAGATCTCTTCTCAAAAACGGACTTATTATAGCATAAGGAATCCCTTCAGTGAATTGAAAGTGGAGTGGCCGGTTTAAGAATAAGTAGATTAAAAAATAAACAAATAGGCCGAATAAAATAGTATTGCTGATTATAAAAACGTATAATGTGTAACTGCTGAGAGAATTTTCCGGGATTTCTCCGTCCCTGGAGGCTTCTTTTGCATACAAGTGATATATATTTGATTAACTACAAACAAGTGAAAAAAAATGACGATAATGGATAAAACTGATGAAAAAGTTAAGGCAGAGGAAGCAACCGCTGCCGCTGAATCTGCAAAACCTCAGGCTGCTGAACCGACCAAGCTGTATACCGCGAAAGAGATCGTGGCGTATCTGGCAGAAAAGTTTCCTGAATGTTTCAAAACAACTGATGCCGAGATTAGACCTCTTAAACTCGGGATCCTTGATGATATTGTCAATGCTCTCAAGGATGACCACAAGTATTCAAAGACCGCAATAAGACACGGTATCCAGCTTTATACCAAGTCATGGGTCTACCTCGAAAGATGCAAGGAAAATGCAGCACGTGTTGATCTTGACGGAAATGATGCCGGAATAGTAAGTGCCGAACATGCCGAGTATGCAGTCAAGAAACTCGAGGAAAGCAAAAAGATTTTCGCCGAAAAACGCGCTCAGGCTGCAAATGCCAAGAAGGAGGCAGCCAAGGCAAACGGCGGCGCCAGCAGCAATAATCATGACAGCAAGAAGAAACCGTTCAACCGCGGTCCGCGCAATTTTAAAAACAACCGTAACGGACAGGGCCAGGAACGCAGATCTTTCAACGGCCGCAGACCTAACGGTGCTCCGAGACCTCGCAGGGAATATCACAGCGAAGGTTTTGTAAATCCGTCCCTTGATTCTCTGAACGTTAATGACCGTGTATTTGTTCAAATCGGCTATGATCCTAAGGCTAAAAAGATTTCCGGACGCATCAAGAAGATTGAACGTGAGGATGTTTATGTGGATCTCGTTTCAGGCATGAGTCTGAAGCTGTCTGTTGACAACCTTTTCATTTATGACGAGAGCAGAGTCAAATCAGAGAATAAAACCGTTACTGATACCGAAAAAAAGGCTGAATAATCTATGTTTAAACTGATCCGTAATTTAGTCATCGGACTGGCATTGGCCGTTCCTGCCTGTGTTGTTGCTGCGGAAAAGACCGATGTCGCCCTGAATGATATTCCGAAGCTGGCCAAGGAGGATCAGCATCCGGTTTCCTGCAGAAGAATATACCGGGCACTTACTGAAACCCATTACAGGAAGGATGTTGCCATTGACGATCAGTTTGTACAAGATTTTTATATTCAGTATTTCAAGTATGTAGATCCGTACAAGTCTCTGTTTTTCAGGAATGAGATCAAAGAGTTTATTGCGGACATCGGAAATGTCCGCGCCTCCATTGTCAGATGCAAGCTTGATCTTCCATACAAGATTTTCAACCGCTATGCTGTTCACAAGTTTGATCAGATGAAGAATGCCATAGCGCTGCTGGAGGGTGACAAACTTGATCTGAACGAGAATGACGAGTTCGTATATGATCGTGAGAAGGAGGACTGGCCTGAAGATCCGAAACAGCGAAGTGAACTGTGGAAAAAGATTGTTAAATATGATCTGATCAAGATTATTCTTTCCGGAAAGTCTCGTGAGGATGCAAGCAAACAGCTGATCAAGCGCTACAGGTCAAATCTCAATTTCCTGACCCAGCTGGTGAGCGAGGATGCCTTCAGTGCATTCGAGAATACCCTGGCGCACCAGTTTGATCCGCACACCAATTATATGTCCCCGATTGCCTCTGAGGAGTTCTTTGCCGATATGCATCTTTCTCTTGAAGGTATAGGTGCAACCCTTAAGACCGAGGATGATACCGTGGTGATCGAGGAACTTATTCCGGGCGGTCCTGCGGAAAAATCCAAACTGCTCAAACCGAAGGACAGAATCATCGGTGTGGGTGCCAAGGAGAACAAGATTACCGATCTGGTTGGCATGCGTCTTGATGAGGCGGTGAAGCTGATCCGCGGACCGAAAGGATCCAAGGTGTTCCTGCAGATCCAGCGCGGAGAGGGTGAAGCTGCCAGAATTTTTGTCATCAGTCTGATCAGAGATAAGATCAAGCTTACCGATCGCGCTGCGGCCGGAGAGGTTCTCAATATAGACGGTCATAAAGTCGGTGTTCTCAAGGTTTCCAGTTTCTATGACAATCTGACATCGGATGCCAGAGAGCAGCTGGAGAAACTTAAGAAGGAGAAAATAGAATCTCTGGTGGTTGATCTGCGCGGCAACGGCGGCGGTCTGATCACGGAAGCTGCCGGCTTTACCGGACTTTTCATTGAAAAGGGTCCGGTGGTCCAGGTTCGTGATATGAACAATTTTATTGAAACCGTGGATGATCCTAGTTCAGATATCATGTATGACGGTCCGATGGTGGTGCTGATCGACAATCTGAGTGCCTCCGCATCGGAGATTTTTGCAGCAGCGCTGCAGGATTACGGTCGTGCACTGATTGTAGGTTCAAATTCCTTCGGTAAGGGAACCGTTCAGCAGGTGAGATCTCTCAGCAAGTTCTACGATCTGTTCAACGGGGAACTTGGACAGCTTTCCTATACCATTGCCAAGTTCTACCGCATCAACGGCGGCAGTACCCAGCTCAGAGGGGTGACTCCGGATGTGGTTATGCCGATGCTCAGCGATGTTCAGAAGTATTCCGAGAAGGAGCTGGATAATGCTCTGCCGTGGGATTCTATCAAATCCCAGAAGTTTCAGCGTGTCGGCAGTCCTGCGGAACATGCTCAGAAACTTTCCATCGAGCTCAATGCACGTATCGCTTCAGATCCTGCCTACCAGGTAACGCTGGAGCAGATTGAACTGGCGAAGAAGATTGTTGACAAGCCTAGTGTCTCCCTCAATCTAGAAGAACGAAAGACCAAGAAGGAGGAGGACGCCAAGGGTGAACTTGACCGTACCAACCGTCTGTTGAAAATAATCGGTCAGAAGCCGGTGGAAAATCTTAATGATGTTCCTGCTGATGTCAAATTCCCGGATCCGATCAAGGATCAGGCTGCTAGAGTAGCCCTGGGACTTGCCCTGCAGCAGTAAAGCGGCTGCTGCCAGACTTAAGTTTTATGAAGATCCGGTGCATTAAGGTGCCGGATTTTTTTTTTTGCTGGAAATCAGCGGGTCCCTGACGGGCCGGATCGGGGATTATTTTTTCCGCTGCTTTTTCAAAAATGTGAAATCTGTCGCACGTTATTATATAATAACGGTGAATATAACAGCGAAACGTTCCCCGGATCTGCAGGCCGGATCGGTCTTCTATCGGGAATGACAGTATTTGATCAGGTGTTGAAATGAAGAAAGAAAAAAGACGTTTGGACTATCAGCCTCCGAAATTTAAGATTAACGAGATTTATCTGGAATTTGAACTGGATCCGCACCATACCAGGGTTACCGCCGTGTCAAAAGTTGAAAGAAACGGCGAACACAGTGAACCGCTGGTCCTTGACGGTGAGAATTTAACACTTGAGCAGGTTCTTGTCGACGGGAAAGAGGCCCGCTTTGAGAAAAATGAAACCTCTCTTACCGTTTATGATGTTCCTTCCTCGTTTGAACTTAAAGTTGTCAACTACATTGATCCTGCCAGCAATCTGGCTTTTGAAGGTCTCTATATGTCTGACGGTGCATACTGCACCCAGTGTGAGGCCGAAGGTTTCAGAAAGATTACCTATTACCTGGATCGTCCGGATGTTTCTGCAAAATTCACCACCAGGATCATTGCACCGAAGGACGGTTTCCCTTATCTGCTTTCAAACGGCAACAGGGTTGAAAGCGGAGATCTTCCGGATGGCAGACACTATGTAGTCCGTCAGGATCCTTATTCCAAACCTTCCTATCTTTTCGCCCTGGTTGCCGGTGATTTTGACGTGATTGAGGATCATTTTGTTACCAGATCCGGACGTGACGTGGAACTGCAGCTTTTTGTGGATCGCGGCAGCTACAACCGCGGTATACATGCCATGAACAGTATCAAAAAAGCCATGAAATGGGATGAGGATCGTTTCGGACTTGAGTACGATCTGGATCTGTTCCAGGTGGTTGCGGTTGACTTCTTCAACATGGGTGCCATGGAGAACAAGGGTTTGAACATCTTCAATTCCAAGTGTGTCCTTGCTGATGCGAAAACCGGTACCGACAGCGACTTTGATATCATTGAAAGTGTAATCGGACATGAATATTTCCACAACTGGACCGGAGATCGAGTAACCTGCCGAGACTGGTTCCAGCTCAGCCTCAAGGAAGGTCTGACAGTATTCCGCGATCAGGAGTTTTCATCTGATGTAGGCTCACGCTCCGTGCACAGAATTCAGGCGGTCAAGGTTGTCCGCGGGGCTCAGTTTGCCGAGGACCTCGGACCGATGGCCCATCCGATCAGACCTGATCTGGTGTATGAGCAGAATAATTTCTATACAGTTACCGTGTATGACAAGGGTGCCGAGGTGATCCGCATGATCCATACCCTGATCGGTGAAAAGGCTTTCCAGGCCGGTATGAAGCTTTACATTTCCAGATTTGACGGCGGCTGCGCAACCTGTGATGACTTTGTACAGGCTATGCAGGATGCTTCCGGTTATGATCTGACCCGGTTCAGAAACTGGTACTGTTATGACGGTACACCGCTGGTTGAAGTTTCCGAGGAATACGACCATGAGTCGGGCACACTCAGAATCACCTTCCGTCAGAGTATTCCGTCAACGCCGTACCGCGATCGCAGTGCCTATCCGGCAATGGTTATTCCTCTTAAACTTGAATTCCTTGATGCCTCCGGCAGACAGATCCCGGTTTCAGCCCCTGAGGTTAATGACGGACTGTTTGTACTGACTGAAAAAGAGCAGACAGTAACCTTCAGTAATGTTACGGAACTTCCTGCAGTCAGCTATCTGGGTGATTTTTCCGCGCCGGTAAAGATCAGCCGCACCTACAGTTCTGAGGAACTCCTCAACATCGCTTCACATACTGCTAACGATTTCAACCGCTATGAGGCAATCTGGCAGCTTTACACCAACTTTTTCCGCGGATACGTTGAACACAATGAGAGCGATGTCAAGGGATTGATTGATTCCTACGCGGTAATGCTGGCAAATCCTGAGATTGACCGGCTGTTCCTTGCTGAAATTCTTGCTGTACCGACTGAGGTTCAGATTGCTTCTATGTTTGAAAATGTTGATATCGAAAGGATCCATGAGGGGCGTGAATATCTGCTCAATGAACTGGCTGTGCATCTTAAGGAGCAGTGGCAGAAGGTGTACCGTGATAATTACCGTACTGAGGGTGAATACAGTATTGAGCCTCAGCAGGTGGCACAGCGTGCACTTGCCAATCTGGCCCTGGGTTTTGTTGCTAGATTTATGGGTGAAAGTGCCGACAGTCTGGTGAAGGAGCATTATTATTCCGCAGACAATATGACCGACACCCTGGCTGCGCTCAAAGTTGCAGTTCATGCGGGTCTTCCTTGCAGTGAACAGCTGCTGGCTGAATTTGATGAAAAGTGGCATGAAGACGGGCTGATTATGGATAACTGGTTCCGCATCCAGGCTTCTGTTGCCAAGGCCTCAACCCTGGCTAAAGTGAAGGAGCTGATGAATCACAGAAGTTTCACCATGACCAATCCGAACCGCATCCGCGCTCTTATCGGAACCTTTGCCATGGCCAATCCGTTTGTATTCCATGCCAAGGATGCTTCCGGATATGAATTTATTACAGAAATTCTGACCAGACTGAATGAGTCCAATCCGCAGACTGCCGCCAGAATCATTGATCCGATGATTAAGTTCAAACGCTATGATCAGACCCGTCAGAAACTGATTGCCGGATGTCTGGAAAAACTGTTTGCCCTGCCGCAGCTTGCTCCGGATCTGTATGAAAAGATCGCAAGAGCACTTGGAAAATAAGCTGGTGGAACGGTGAGAGAGTTTACATTCAGTATTGATCTTGACAGTGAACAGGTTCGCAATATTATGTACGGCGGAACGGTCAGGAGAGTTCAGGTGATGACCGATCAGGGGCTTCGTATTGAACTTCCGATCAGTCACTTTCAAAGTTTTGTATCATACAGCGGACTTCATGGACATTTTCTGCTGACTCTGGACGGCAGCAGATTTGTTTCACTGCAAAAGATAGATTAGGGAGTTACATGTTATTTAGTTTTTATACTTCTGTTATCAGACCGATATTATTTAAATTTGATCCGGAGGCGGTTCATGAATTCACCATGTCTATGCTGCACTTCGTGGGACGTTCCCCACTGAAATTCCTGCTGCGGCAGAAGGTAATGAGCAGACCTGTTGAGGTGATGGGACTTACGTTCCCAAATCCTGTCGGTCTTGCCGCCGGTCTTGATAAAAACGGTGTTGCGGTGGATGGCCTCGGCGAATTCGGATTCGGTTTCATAGAAGTCGGCACTGTTACCCCGGTTGCCCAGCCCGGAAATCCGAAAAAACGTCTTTTCAGGGTTATTCCTGCAGAGGGAATAATAAACCGCATGGGTTTTAATAATGACGGTGTTGATGAACTGATCAACAATATTTATGATACCGGTTATAAAGGTATTCTCGGCATAAATATAGGAAAGAACAAGGTAACTCCGCTTGAGAAAAGTACCGATGATTATCTGATCTGTATGGATCGGGTATACCCTTATGCCGATTATATCACTGTGAACATATCCTCACCGAACACTCCGGATCTGCGCAAACTTCAGTACGGTGATGCCTTTGAACAGCTGCTTGAAGCACTTAAAAACAAGCAGAGGGATCTTGCATCTCTCCACGGAAAATATGTTCCGCTGGTAATTAAAATTGCTCCGGATGTATCGGATGAAGAGCTTAAACATATTGCAGAGTCACTGCTTAAATATAAAATCGACGGTGTGATTGCTACAAATACGACAATCAGCCGCGATGCTGTTTATGATCTGCCACATGCCTATGAAGCAGGGGGACTGAGTGGAAGACCTCTGCAGCAGAAGAGTACTGCGGTAATCAGAAAGCTTCATTCATATCTGGGAGATAATATTCCGATTATCGGCGTCGGAGGTATAGATTCGGTTTCAGCAGCCCGTGAAAAAATGGAGGCCGGTGCGAAACTGGTGCAGGTATATTCCGGTTTTATCTATCACGGCCCTGAACTGATTGCCAGACTGGTTAACAATATCTGATTGCCGCTGGGATCCATGAATACGCAAATTTAAGTCTTCCGGAAGCGGGAGACTTTTTTTTCAGCGGTTTTCTTTTTTATGCGGATGAAAAAATATAGATCGGCTCACGGAACTCCTGCCGAAAATTAATCATAAATCTGAAAAGTATTCGCGGCATTATAAAAAAATGATTAATCCGGGACGGATAATTCGTCCGGGATCTTTCTATACAGACCCTGCAAATCTGATTAATTTATTCATAAGTGCATTTTTTTGAAGAATGAATGGAATTGTCGTTTAAAAAAAATTATTATGTGAATTATTTGATCTTTATCCGGACAACCGTTTTTGATCGGATCTTTAAAAAAATATTTATGATTAATATTCTGATTATTATGAGATTAATTTTTTTTATCCGGAAAATAGATTATAAAATAATCGAATCGATTGTAATATAAACAAAAATATATACTATTTTGAATTCTGCTCTAAAAAATAATTTTTTGAAAAAAAATTTTGTCTTTTAAAATTTTTTATTTTTCCGGAGAATTTTTTTTGAGAATGAAACGTGATCTGTGATCTATTTTTTTTATTTGGTGATATTTATTAATTTAATAATTAAAAATATAATATATTCAACAAGAAAAAAAATAATAAAAATTTATTACGCACGATGTTCCAGGTATTAAAAATTACCCATCAGTTCTATATTTTCTAAAAAAAGAGAAGATATCTTTTGAATTGCATCTGCCGATAAAAAAAATTAATCAGATGATTAATTTACTGCCTGAAAAAGCGAAAGCAGTGAATGAATTCTGAAAACCACATGGAGTGAAATATATTTGGTTGATGACAGTTCCGCCATTATTAAAAATGTAAAAAAATATAAATTAGGCGGTGAAGTTATCATTGGTTCTAGTAATAATATTTATAACAGCTAGAATTGGACACGGTGGAAAATGAGAATAGAACCAAATGCTGAATGGTACTGGTTTTACGAACCAGCGCGCAGGAAACTGCTCCTCAGTATAAACTGCGGTAATTTGTTCCTGTCACAGTACAGTCTCAAGGAGCTCGGGTGCGATCGGGACATAGATACTGTGCCTGTAAATGTCGATGACTCGAGTCTGTTCTATGTGATTATTCAACACATTGCAGATCTACCTTATGTTGGTTTTGAAAAAATTCAGATTGCCCTGAATTCTATTACCGCACTTAAATTCTATGGCGGCGGATGTATAAATCATGTGGAAAATGCAAAATGTGTAGATCAGCTCAAGAGTCGCGGTCCTAAATTCGCTGAGGTTCTTTCAGTGATTTCCTTCAAAAACTGCCACGAGGGTAATCTTCAGGAACGTATGATCGGGGATGTTATTGCCCTGAAGCCGGGTGAAGTGCAGACACTGTGCATGGTGCTTGGTACCGGCCTGGAGGACGGAGATAAATCTTATAATTTTATGGATCTGGTTACAGTGGACAATGACTGTCTGATGCCTTTCTATAAAATGAATGAGGAGTTCAACACTGAACTCCAGTTGAAAAGTATAGCGCTATAATTTTCTATTTTAGTTTTTCCTGTTTTACTATATTTAGTGTTGTTTGTAATGGATGATTCTAAATATAGTATTTTTTTATCCGTTTTTTGCCTCTACATCGATTGCTTTTTTATCAGGGTTTTTTTTATTATTATTTTTAATTAATCAATTTATTATTAGAAAATATTAATAATTATTTTTTTATTTATTCAAATTATTATTATTTCTGATTAATTAAAAATTTCATTTTTATTTTCTGTTACAAAATATGGAATGAAAAAATTTTTTTGCACTATATGATGAAAAAAAATTTTTTTTGTTTCTATTAATCAAATTGGCATATCCGTTTGTTGATTAATATTCTGATTAATTAAATAAATCCGGAGGATCTGTTTTAAATATCAATCTGATTAATTATGATCATCGCTTTTTTCGGAGTTCCCGGCGGAAGATTTTTTATACCTGTACATGCTACGACATGTACCATCTTTTTAGGAATATTTCCCTATATGTTGATCACTGAGCGATCTGTCTGCACCCGGAACAGGAGGGTGCAGTAATTTCCGGTTGAATTTTCCGTCCTGTTACTTTATTTTGCCGCTCCGCTTTTTTACTACATAATTTCAACCTGTTGTACCTACCGGACTGCAACCAAGATTAGAGCAGAATTAATATTTTGATATGCATTAAAGTTTTGAATTGAGTCTAAATCGAAATTATTAAATCTTTGATAGAATAAGACGAGTATTAGTGAGAGTTTGGTATGAACGTTATTTCGTGCTTGTATAAAGATTATTCAGAATTTAAGTCTTTTCTTGTTGCGTGCAGGTTTGATGCAAGATCTCACTGTCTGGTTGTCGTGAAAGCTTCCGGATACTCGCAGGAACAGTGCGTGGAAGTTGCAAGACAGATCCGCAGTATTCTTCCAAACGCCATTATTAAGGGCGTTTCCTCCAAAAGTGTAGGTTTTGACGCTAAAATCCATACCGACTGCATCCATATCGAGATCATGTCATTCCGTTCAACCAGATTGAAGTCTCTGATTGTATCCCTAAATAACGCACATCCGGCTGACTGGGCCCTTGAAATAGTTGGTAACATCTGTTCCTCAGATACCAGACTTGTTACGGTTAATTTTTCGACTACCACTAATGTTGCCGAGGATTTTGTCAGGGAATTCAATAAGCTGCTTCCCGAGATCCCGATGTTCGGCGGCAACTGTTCGACCCAGGAGGAACCGACCAGGGGATTTATCTTTGATGATCAGCAGTCGTACCGTGATTCTCTGTTCGTTTTAAGTTTTTCCGGTGACAATCTTATTGTTACCACCGGTATGGTGAACAATGTCGAGAGTATCGGAGATGTCTATACCATTACCAGTACTGACGGTATTGCCATTGATGCGTTTGACGGTCGCGAGGCCAAGGAATTCATTGCGGAGGTTCTGGGCTTTGAAATCAACAACAGTATTCCTGATGAACAGCTGGAGGAGCTTAACAAGACTTTGTTAAAGTTCCCGTTTGTTTCTGTCGATTCCGGAGATGCTATCAAGTTTATCGAATACAATAAGCGAATCGATAAAATATGTATTCTTCCGTATGGTAAATTTTATGAAGGGGAGCGGATCCGTCTTGGGTATCTCAGTGTGAGAGCGGGGTATTCCGATTATTCCCAGCTGTTTGATGAGTTCGATATGCAGCCGATGGAACATCTCATTGTATTAAGCTGTTTTGTCCGCCCCCTGCTTTTTCCAAATCTGCATTCGCAGTGTCTGCAGGCTATCAAACCGAAGAACTGTTCTGTAAGTTATCAGTGCGGGGAAATTGCCCGTAGCAATCATCAGAACGGGGTTTTTCAGGGAACAACCATTTTCCTCGGACTTAGCGAAGATCCGGATCATAAGATGAGTTCCTTTGACCGTTCAAAACTTAAGATTGATGAGGCGACCGAGGATGCCGCTACCGTTGATATATATAACGATGTTCTCAAACGTCAGACTGATTATGTTTTTGCCGCCAAGGAGGAACTGCTCAAGCTGATTTCAGAGCAGGAGAAACTGGCCAACAAATCCCTGTTTATCGAAAAGAACACCAATATGTTCAATGTTGAGAAGTTTTCCTATGATTCGATCAGCAAGAATATTAATAAAATATGTCTTGTGGTGATCGAAAAGAGTGCCCAGCTGGCAAATTACATCGGACATGATGACTATATAGAATATTTTAAACTTAATCTCAGCCTTTTTACCGGTTATCTCAAGGAAAGAGAACTGCTCGACGAAACAACAGAAAGCTTTTTTGAAAAAATCAGAATTTACGTCAACGATCTTTCTTCATTTATTATTGCAGCTCCGAGAAGTTTCAATTCCGACAGATTCCTCGAAATTATCAGGGGACTGTTCCTGTGTTTTAACAAGCATTACAACTACAAGAACATGGTATGCCTGAATAATTTCTTCATTGTCCTTGATCAGGATGAGGAACTGCTGGAAAAAGCCAAGCTGATGCTTTCGGAGAAGAAGAATGAACTTAAAAGGTTTGTCTTGTTTGAGGAATCCAAGCAGGAATCTGAGAATTTTGAAGAATCCCTGCTGGCCCTGGCTACGATTAACTACGCCATAGAACATGACGGAATCGAGCCTTACTTCCAGCCAATATACGACAATTCATCCTTCTGTACTCATAAGTTCGAGTCCCTTATGCGTATCAAGGATGCCAACGGTAAACTGTGGTTCCCGAACCAGTTCCTTCCTGTGGCCAAGGAATTCAGGCTTTACCTGCAGCTGTCGTGCGCCATGATCAACAAGGTTTTCGATCTGTTTGAAAACCGTGATGAATCTGTGTCAATCAACCTTTCCGCCATCGATATAAATTCAGAACTTGTTACAAGTATGATTTATGACAGACTTTCAGGAATGAAGAATCCTGAACATTTTATCTTTGAAATTCTTGAGTCGGACGCCTTTGACGATCTGAATACCTTATCGAATTTCATTAATAATCTGCGAAAATATCATGTGCTGATTGCAATTGATGATTTCGGCTCCGGATATTCCAATCTTATTGAGATTGTTAAACTCAGACCGGATCTGATTAAGATTGACGGTGAAATTATCAAGCATCTTCTGAATGACGAGGTTAACCGTCACATGATCGATGTAATCATATATATGGCCAGAACTTTCAATGTAGATCTGGTTGCAGAGTATGCCGAATCAAAGGAACTGCAGGATTTTCTTGCGGAGAAGGGGATCCGTTATTCACAGGGGTACTATTTCTCCAAACCGCTTCCTTATAGTCAGATTGATGCCTATCTTGATTCGGAGAGAAGTGCCAGGGCTACTTATATTGAGAGCCGGAAAAGGGAAAAACCTCCGGTCTGAGATCCGCGTAAATGTATGATTCAGCTGAAAAAGAACCGGATCACTGTTATGAGTGATCCGGTTCTTTCTGTTATACAAGTCCTTTCCGTAAACTCAGCCTAGCAGCCGCTGTTTACAATTGCAATGGTCGGAAGACTGGTTCTGCTGTGGAAATATTTAACGTAGCAGAGTTCTGAGGCACTGACCCCCTGTGGCAGGATCAGGGTTCCCTCCATTGATTCCTGGAGACAGTATGCTGCGTTGCATACGTTTGTAAGTGATGAAATAGGGCAGTATCCGTTGCATACCGGGAAAATCGGAAGTTCCTTTGAAATATCCTCTCTAAGCTGGGTATAGTTGTTTGCACTGTACTTGTAGCCAAGCAGAGTGGCAAGTGCTACTGCTTCATGAGATCCGGAAAACGGATAGCCGCGCTGTACCAGGATCATGTCGGTGGTAATAATATCGTTGTTTGAGCCTTCACTGCCGCATCCCTTACCGCTGTATCCGTTGAGGCAGACAATATAGAATTTGTTGTTGTTGTTGAGCAGCCCCCGGAGAAATGCCTGGGCTCTGACAAATTTGGAATTCTTTTCAAGCTGCAGTGCAATGGTATCCAGTGCCTGCTTTCTTGCATTTGATTTTAAATCGATAAATTTAGGGGCGGCAATAGCTACGAGGGCGGTCATTATTATAGCAATAACCAGGAGCTCGACCAGTGCAAGTCCGCGTAAATTCTGTTTGGTAGCTTTCTTCATAATATCTGTAAAGATTAAATAATATCATCTATATATACGAATTTTTCGGAATTATATCATGAAAAAATTGTATAACAGCACCTAATATCGTGATACAGTGGGCTTTTTTTGATCTTTTTTGCATTTTGCAGGACCGGCTGTGCAGCCTTTTTTCGAAATTCTAATTGCTTGAATTTACGTAAATTTTCAGTGTTGCTCAACAGATCTGTCTTCCTGCTTGAAGCCAGGATCAGCACGGTCTTAAAGACTGCAGCTGCAGGAGTATACTGCCGGAATGTCTGATGTTTCGGGGGAGGGCCGGCAGGTTTCCGGAACAAAAAGGGCATAATTTATAAAAAAATGTCTGAAAACTCGAATTAACGCAATTTTTCGCCGGAATGTCCGTAGTATAATCCATTGAACAGACCAGATAACCTGAAATTCTGATTTGAAGCGTTCCATAGGTAATATGATCATGAGGTACACCGCATGTTAAAAAAAGTTTTGCTTTCCCTGTTTCTGTACATATCTTTTTCGTGTTTCAACCAGGTTTGCGCATCCCTGGATGATTATTACATTCCTGACGGCTGGAGAGAGGTGAGAAATAATCTTGAAACCAAAATAATCAATAAAAAGACCAAGCACGGAGTTTATTTTTCGGTTATGGCTGTCAGCGAGGCCTTTAAATCCCTGAGTAAAGGGAAACAGAACCGGGATGATGAGTATTTTCTTGCCAAAATGGCCGGAAACGAGAATAAATGCAAAAAATTTGAAACAAAACCGACCTATCAGTATATGTATGAATGCGAGGTTTATCCTGAGACTCTCACCTCCTTTATGATGGTAAGACTGCTTCCGGATCGTGTTTATGCGGTGAAAGTTATCTGTGATGCAACCGGTGATGTGAAGATGAACGAATGTGAATTAAGCAGGCAGATCATCGATTCACTGGAGGTTTTCTAGCATAATTGAAATTTTCCAGTGGCTGAACTTTAAAAACCGGCTCAGGTCTGAGTGTCTGCGGCCGGTTTTCTCATATGCCCTATGGGTTGTTTGATACACCGCCGCTGTCAAAGAAATCCTCCAGGATCAGTACGGCGGAGTAGGAGTCGATACTGCCTTTTTTTAGAGCCCGGTAGCCGCCGCTGTCAAAAAGATGTTCCCTGGCCGAGACGGTGGTAAGCCTTTCATCCTGCATGACAACCCTGCATCCGAAACGTCCCTCGATCCTGCGGGCGAATTTTTTTGCCCTGACCGTTATCTCCTGTTCCGTTCCGTCCATGTTGAGTGGAAGTCCGACCACCACAAGATCTGGCTGCCACTGTTTGAGCAGTTTGCCAATCTCATCCCAGTCCGGAATTCCGTCCGCGGCCCTGAGTGCTTTCAGTGCGCTGGCGGAACCGGTAATCTCCTGGCCGATGGCCACTCCGATGGATTTGGTACCGTAGTCGAATCCAAGTACTGTTCTTGAACCTTCAGGACTCATGTCAGATCTCCGTGGAAAGCCTGGATGATACTGATTGCAACCAGTGAGGCTGTCTCTGTGCGAAGTACGCGCGGTCCAAGCAGAATATCATGATAACCGGACTGTGCCGCCAGTGCGATTTCACTGTCCGACAGTCCGCCTTCAGAGCCGATCAGAAGACGTACCCTGCGGTTTCCGATCTGCAGATTTTTAATGGAATCCTGAGCGGCGGGATTAAGGTTAAGACACAGATCTTCAGTCTTTTCCGACAGAAATTTTTCCAGATCTTCAGTCGGATTAAGTTTCGGAACTGTCGCTCTTCCGCACTGTTCACAGGCACTGATAATGATTTTCCGCCACTGTTCCTCCTTCTTCTCCATACGCTCCGCATTAAGTCTTACGCCGCAGCGGCTGGAGATGAGCGGGGTTATTTCCGCAACTCCGAGTTCCACCGATTTCTGGAGAGTGAACTCCATCCTTTCCCCGCGGCTGATGACCTGGGCAAGATGCAGATAGAGGGGGGATTCGTTTTTTACTTCGTTACGGGCGGTAATCAGGGCGGTTACATGTCTTTTATCTGAAGCGGTGAGCAGTGCCTCGCAGTCGTATCCGTCCCCGTTGAAGAGTATGATTTTTTCGCCAGGCTCCATGCGCAGTACTCTGCCAACATGATTGGCTCCGTCCTCTGACAGAGATATTTCTGTATCAACGGCAAGGGGTGCCGCCGGTTCGTAAATTCTCGGGATCCTCATAGTATCTTTTCCTGCTGTGCATTGAACTGTTGCTCGCCTGCTGCCCGGAGTTTCCGGCGCGGTCTGCACGGTGTCAGTTAATTTTACACTCGGACCGGGAAAAAATAAACCTGATAGTTTTTCCGCGATCAGTGACTGCGGCCGTGTTCCCGTGGAGACCGGCTGCGGCCGGAGCATGCCCTGGTAATGAACGGATTGTCGTTTCCCTGGATTTTTTCTATTTCGCGGTTGCGGTGGCACTCCCAGCCGGTAGGAGGGTAGGATTTGTCCCAGATCTCGTACATCCTTGCCTCTTTTTTAGACATGGCAAGATTGTATTTTGAATACATGTACAGGTAGGTTCTTGCAATAATCCCGCGGATTGATTCCGGCGGCTGCATGATCCTGAGTTTATGATCAACAACCACATCGCAAGCTCCGAACTGGTAGGGCTCCAGTCCGGCGTCGGCATAGCGGTAGTGGGAGCGTGCTTCATTAACCTCGCCTATGGATGGCTGCAGATTGTGCATATCCCCCTCCATTACACTGAAGATCGGATCGTTGCGGCTGCAGTTTCTTCTGCCTCCCTTCTGCCAGCAGCGACGCTGACTTCCCAGATTGTAGGCAGGCACGATGTGTTCCCATTCTATCCGGTAGGCCCGGGACGGATTCTTATAGATTTCGTAGCCGCATTCCTCAAAATCTGCCCCGGCCATATGTCTGCCCCGGTAAAGGATCGGGCAGTTGCAGTATATGGTACGGTTGTAGTCGCTGTACCTGCCGTTACTTTCCCGGTAGTACAGTTCCCGCAGTATTTTCTTGGCGGTGGCGTAGTTGTAGTGCATCGGTGTGCCGGTATCGTATCCGCGGTCCCGTTGCCTGTCGTGATCATCTCCACGTGCCTGCACTGCGGTACCTGCGAGTAAAAGGAGAGTAAAGATGATGGTTGTTGAATGCTTTATTTTCATTATTTTTTCTTGATCAAAAACTCTATGCTTATTGTTATGTTTTGTTTGTGACATATTGTACCATCTTTAATTTATTCTGCATATAGTTTCTGCAACCGCAGGATGCATCTCCATATTACAAAAATATGGTTCTGTAAATATTTTAACTTATATTTCGCACTTAAATTACGACAATTATTCTTTGAAAGATTGAATGTAGGTTTGAACTTTAGCCAACGTAAGATTAGCATTTTGAAAAATAAATTAATAGTGAGGTATATCACAAAATTAATAATAACAA
>ONPL01000158.1 GCA_900319705.1 uncultured Pseudomonadota bacterium
TGATTTCTACTTTTTAGGAGAAGGGACAGCGGTAGATCATCAGAAATCATACTATAACGCCTACTTTGCTTCCTGTCTTGGAGTGCCAAAGTTCAATGATGTAAGCAAATATAAAATCGGTTTGCGAGAGGATGAAATCAAACAGATAGAGCAGGAAATTGATCAATTGATAAGTTAATTAGAAAGAACTACAGAAATTATCAGGAATCCCCCTTGGCTGTACAAGGAGGATTTCTTGGTTTATGCCATATTGAAAATCTCTGACATTAACAAATTCGAAAAACTGGTAATTAACATAATTAGAGCCTCAGATGAAATTTGTACTATTCCACCTTCTTCCCGTAATCTCTTTTGTAATTCCTTTATCAAGTTTTGCTGCAGAAGTTGAAGAAAGTATAGATCCGGAAACTTATTGTATCACCCACGCAAAACGATTAATTCTGGAAAAAGATCAAACTGTAAATAATGGTATAACATTCAACAACTGCCTGAAGGCTTCTTCCGGAACCAATCCGACAGTATGGTTCTTCACAGGATATATGAAACTTCACGCAATCGGTTCCAAACCAGACTATATTGAAGGTGTATTCTGGCTGAGTAAAGCCGCAGAAAACGGAATGGCAGCTGCCCAGAAAGAACTTGCCGACCACTACCTTACCGGACTTAAAGCCAATCAGAAAACAGATATACCAAAAGCAATAAAATGGCTCAAAATGCTGGCAAACAACAGCAACTTACAGTTGAAAGATGAGGCGACATTTAAGTTGTGCGCGCTAAATTTATACGGCACAGGCGGAATTGAGATTAATTACGAGGAAGCTCTGCTCTGGTGCAGAAAATCAGGATTGGAAAATCATAATACCGACGGGCTTGCCAATCTGGCATATATGTACATCAACGGACTCGGGATCAAAAAAAATGTTTCCATGGCTATCGACTATTACAAAAATGCAGCCAATAAAGGAAGCATACCTGCCCAAATTTCCCTTGGAAGGGTATATTCTACAGGAAAAGATCTGACTCCAGACTACGAAGAGGCACTCTACTGGTTTTCCAAAGCCTCATCTCAGCACAATGCTCTGGCGCAATTTTATCTGGCACAAATGTACGAATACGGTACCGGAGTTGAGAAAAATCCTCAAAAGGCATTTGAACTATACCAAGAATCCGCTAATTCAGGAGAACCTCAGTCTCAATACATGCTGGGAAGATGGTATCAGTATTCAACAGATCCAAAGTTGGATCTCGCAGCTAAATGGTATCACAAGGCTGCAAAACAGAATAACACTGATGCAATGATGGCAATAGCCGAAATGTACCGCTCTCAGAATGCCAAAGAAATGATCTTATGGTATCTGCGAGCCGCAGAAAAAGGAAATATCCAGGCTAGACTTAAACTGATAGAAATATACCTTCATGGAACCAGGGAAACATCTCCCAAACCTGAAATGGCATTTCAACAGGCCGAAATACTTGATAATCAAGGTGTAGAAGATGGAACATACTGGCTTGGATATATGTACCATCGCGGGATGGGAACAGAATCAGACACAACTAAAGCAAAATCAATTCTCCAGCCGATAGCTGAATCAGGGAACATTCAGGCAAAACTGGAACTGTCTCTGATCAAATACGAAGAAGGAGCAAAGAACGAAGCATTAAACGATATTAAAACAATTGCAGAACTGAGATGTGCCTACGATTCCTGTTCAATTCTTGCAAATCTGTATGAACAGAGTATGAAACTTGAAGAAGCTTTTTACTGGATTACAATTGCTTCAAGTTTTGAAGATTCTGCATCAGGCAAAAAGCAGCCCCTAAAAGAAAAATTAAGTAAAGAACAAGTGGCGAGGATTGAAAAAGAAGCCTACAAATTTATAGAAAACTTTCAGTAAACACTCTTTCACCGCTATTTCTCAAGTTCATAAAAAAAGACACCGGCAAGGTGTCTCTTTGTTGACTCTCTTCTACATACTTCTAGATCTTCGTATCAAACAAAACACTATGATTTTTACCGCGACCTTTCGCATCATCCTCAGCATTTGTCTGTTTGACTTTTGTAAAATCATCACAGAACTCATCGAGTTTCTGGGAAATTTTCAAAAATTCCTCACTAGGGATCTGTCTGATCATTTCCTCAGACTCTGTGTCAACTACGTTGACAACATTACACTCAGGATCCTTGTGTTTAACAAACTTAATTCCAATCTTGCGCAATGCGGGCATTTCTTCCATGTCCTTAAGTTTTTCATCAACACGTTCCCTCAGTTCTTCATTCTGCTCTTCTTTCTCTTTTTCAGAATCGTTAATGTACTGTTGCTGGGAAAGATCTTTTGCTGACAGTTTCTTTTCCTTGTCAGCGGCCACTGTTGAACCCACAACTGGCTGAGCTTCACTGTTGGAACTGTTTGTTCGCAATGACTGACCGTTCTGTTTAACAGTAATTCCAACATTTGCACTCATCACATTATGCGGTTCAAAATTTGACGTCATATGTGAACTAGTGGTTGTCATATACTACTCCTTTAATTCTAAAAGCCGTCAACGCATATATATATAACTATAAACTGCGATACAGCAGACAATCTGCATATTCCGGACTAAATTCCACCGTTATAACAGCCTGTTTGGCATACATGAATCCGATAGTTTTATGGTAAAAAACATCGAATACTATTATCTAATCAATTGGTAATACATCAGGAACAAAATCATGTTTTGACAGTCATTCCATCGTTACACTTCCACCAATGAAACAATAAAAAGGTTCCGTTATTAACTTTATCGGATCTAAAATACGCGACTTTAATGAAAATGCAAAAATTCTTGGATAAATAAAAAAAGTGACATTGGCAACAAGGAAGCAAACATCGAGCTACCTTCCACTTGCCACATTATGGGTCTATATTGATGTATTGACGCCGATAACCATGATCCCGGTAAATCACTGCAACAGAGAACATCAAAAATCTAGAAATCTTTTGCCACGATTCCATACTTTTTCATTTTTTCCACCAAAGTAGTTCTGCGCATTCCCAGCATTTCTGCAGCTCTTGATGTAACACCGTTCTGTTTGTCCAATGCCTGACGGATTAAATTCACTTCCAGTTCCGACAGAACATCTTTAAGGTTTATTCCCCCTGCTGGCAGAACACCGGCCAATGTTTGATCATCAGACACCGCACTCACGCCGGAAGACTTATTTTCTAATGTTCCATTAGTGCCATTTTCCTGGGAAGTTTCCACTGATTCAGCAGATACTTCATCAGAGGAATTTTCATTGTGAACAGTTTCATTATCATCATTTGTTTCATCAGAAAACATTGCCATCAAGGCATCCTTTTCAGCCATTGGCGAACTGCTTTCATATGAACTTTTATGTTTTATTTCACCATCAACCCCATACTGATATTTGGTAGGAAGATCTTTATCATCAATAATACAGTTAGGATGAAGAATCATTAACCGTTCAACCAGATTTGACAGTTCTCTGACATTTCCAGGCCACGGAT
Source organism: uncultured Pseudomonadota bacterium (assembly GCA_900319705.1). Lineage (GTDB taxonomy): Bacteria > Pseudomonadota > Gammaproteobacteria > Enterobacterales > Succinivibrionaceae > UBA2804. The sequence continues at coordinate 3,513 of ONPL01000158.1, forward strand.
GTTTCATCAGAGAATCAATAGCTCTCTGGGTAAATTTAATACTTACATTGTGTTCAACCGCATGACGGCAGGTAAGTTCCTGCAACAGAAGAGGGATATCATCAGCACGATCTCTCAATGGTGGCGTATCAATTGGAAAAACATTCAGACGATAGTACAGATCCTCTCTGAACTTCCCGTCCTGGATCATTTCCTCAAGATGACGGTGAGTAGCTGCAATA
>ONPL01000136.1 GCA_900319705.1 uncultured Pseudomonadota bacterium
TGATGAATTAACTTTGCAAAGAGCCGGATGCGGGCAAGCCGCAAGTCCGGATCTGTGGGGGGCAGGTCTCGTAAGGGATCTGTCTACCCGACAACTATTTATAGCATTTCCCGCAAGGCTCATAGTGATGAGGAAACGCCAATATGATTTCATGGTATGTATTTTGTTGTTACTGTTGGCAGTCGCTCTCCAACGGAACTGATGATGATTAAGTCAAATTCGTGATCGTAACAATAGTAAATGCATTGACCCTGTATATTGTTTTTTGAACTGATTCTTATATGAGCTTCAGCACAGATATTTTTACCCTGATAATTATCCTCGCGAGTCGCCATGATGGTAGTGTCATCATGATTTAAATGGCCTTCACGAATAGAAACATCAATCCTTGTCGCAAGATAAAAAGACTTTTCAATATCATGACTGTTGTCATGGTATAGTTCCCAGAGCGAGTTTGCAATATGGAAGAGATAATGCCAGAGTATCTTTGGTCTTATAGCACTTTTGATCGCTGTTTTTCTACCACGATCTGTAAAGGCGATGTGATCACCGAACACAGAGGAAAAATAGCTGATAATATCAGCATTGGTTTGTGGCATGGAATCCATATTCCGGTAAGTTTCCACTATGCTTTTGTAATTCTGAGTTCTAGTATTATTCAGTTCAAGTTGATAAATCCGAGATTTTAACTGATAAATGCTTTTTTTCAACTCTTCATTATCTTGGCTGATATCATCACAAAGGGCGAGACCAGCTTCCATGCCATGGTCATATTCCGTAAGATTTTGTTGCGTTAATTCTTCAATCTTTTTGGCTTTGGAATCATTATCTTTAATAAGTGTTTGAACGAGATTATCAAGTTCTTTTACCTTTTCGGCGGATTCAAGCACAGAGGATTGACGTATTGTATCTATTTGCTTCTTATTAATTATATTTCGGGCTTCAGTGGCGAAAACTAAACTAGAGAAAGGATATTTACGATGCTTAGAATAAGTACGGGAAAGAGTTATGCATTTTTGAAGCGCATCTGCTTCATCCATATTTATTATTCTGATATTCTTACCAAATTGCTTTGGTTCGACAAAGATGATATCTCCAGGATTATAATCTTTTTTAATATAGTGTGAAAGCAGGTCATGAATTCGATTGCTTGCTGCACAGGTTAGCGCAAATCCGATAGCTTGAAAAGAAAAATCATCCGGATCAAATGGATAATATGTCTTGGGAACGGGAATCCTAAATGGTAGAAGCTTTTTGTCTAAGTTATCTGCTGATTGTGAAAGAAAATCTGAATCAGGGCTTATAATCTTAAGTGCCTCTGTGAAAATAACGGTAGGGAGTGTATTTGATTGATTTTCAATAATGGTTTTCAACGTTTCGTATCCTGAGTCATCTTCAAAATGAAGAGCTTGTCTATAAGGTAATAAGGAAGATTGGAGCAATACAACGTTTTCTTTTTTAAAAAGAGAACGAATAAAGCCCGGACGGAATGCGAAAGGAAGTTCTGTTACGCCTTCAGGATCAGTAACGTTTATTTGCACACCAATTTCGACCTGAGTTTCATCAAGGATATGAAGCCCCACATTAGTTGAAAAGAGTCGTCCAGGTACAGCGCATCGTTCAGGTATAGAAGAAATATCGGGTTCGTCCAATCTAAGAGCCCAACATTTTTCATCAGGTAGAGAGATGATGTCTAAGGTAACACCGGCTTTCATACTTATAGTAGGAAGGCCTGATATGTTTATTTCTGCAAAATGTTCTGCAGAGGGAAGTGTAATAATGCTGCTTGGGATCAAGTCTGTGTTTCCCAAGCGAGTCTTTAGCCAGTCAATGATTGTTAAAGCTGCAAAGCAAAAGCAGGCTTCAGCATTTTTGTTGATATATTCCAGCTTGGCATAAAATTGATAAGCAGGATATATTCGCATATGAGGTATCTGGCTGAGCTCAACAATTTCTGTTTGTTCATTGTTATTCTTGGATGTGTTTTCGACATCAAGTTCAATAGGCTTACTGCTCTCGATGCCTGTTTTTATATTTAAAACACTTTTAACTGTTAAAATAAGCTCATTTATGCTGTCGTCGATTGGCTTATCAGAAGCATTAAGCCAATGCAGGCCGGCAAACTGATATTTCATGATTTTGGATAGAGGTGATGATGTCAGCCTAAAAGGTAGCATTATAATGCCAGCATCAGCAGCACAGTTAATCTCTTTTTCGACTTGCTTTGAATGGATTGATTCGTCTGTAATAATAATCGTCATGAGCTTAACTGTTTCAATTGCATCCATGATCTCATCAATCCAGATTTTACCTGGTTGAATATTGCGCGGAGCGTACCAGCAGTGAACCCCATTGCTTTCTAATGCAGAACAAATTTTCTCGGCTATTTCAAGGTTTGCGTGCGAATAACTGATGAATACATCGTATGACATAATTGAAACCTCTCCTTGAAAACACACTTAACGCTCGGTCAGTAATAAACATCTCTATCGGAATAATGGCCCTGGGTAGCCTTGAGAAAAATCATCGCAAAAAAACATTCCGTATTCCTTTCTTGTTAGAGAGAAGCAAAAGGCAGGGAGATCAATGTCAAATAATTAATTTGTTTTCAAATCAGATTTGTAAATATTAAATACTAAACTTTCATCAGGTGAAGCCACAATATCTTTATATTTCACAATTTTACCGTAAATTCGCAACGGAGTATCAAATTCAACTTTACCTGGCATTACGCTACGCCATGTAAATTTAGTTGGTTGAATATATGTATCAAACCTGGAAGAATCAATATATGCTTTAAAAACTAATCCATTTTCTGTTTTGCAGGAGCAAAAAAAGCCTTCATAAGATTTACTGGTTCTATTACTAGCTTTAGTTGTTGCAGATTCTGGAGTTATTGAAACAATATAAGCATATACTGAATCATTTAATTTGCTTTCAACAGAATACTCTGTTGCGTTTTTTTCGTTTATACTTCCAATGATATTAACTATACCAAGAATTAACGCCAGCAATATAATTATAAATATAAATTGTGGGACAATATCTCTTCTCGGAATCTTTATAGCCATCCTGCCACCCTCCCCATAATTCCTTAAACTATTGCTATTACTAAGCCATAGCCCTTAACTTAATTGATTTCCTCTTCTTACTCATTTACCAGTTTACAGTATCCTTTAGTACTGTTCACCAATAAAGCGCAGGAAAACCAGCGTCAGCATCATATCCCTTTTTTCAAAGAACGAACCGGAATTGCGCGCCTGACGCAGAATATCGCGGCATTTAAACAATATCGCTTCCAGATTCATTTTTTCTTCAGTGTTTTTCTTGGCCATATCTTTCCCCCACCTTTTTATTTATCAATCCGCAAGTATTTATTTCCACTACATATCAATCTGCTTAAATAACTCTTGGCCCTCAATTATTATATGACCTGGAAGCAAAACATATATTTATTAATCCCGGATTCATATACAAATAAATCCCGGTCGCTTCACTTTCGTTCCAATAATACACATCACCTTTAGGGTTTTCTTTTACTGTACCTTCAACAAAATCTGTATAATTAGTTTTTACCGGATCACCGAATTTATCACTGAAGGATTTGACATATATTTGTTGATAATCCTCAGTTATACCCATGTCAGTTATAATTATATCTATTCTATACAAACCGTTATTGCCAAAACAAAACTGATATGCAGCATCATCTGCCCCAAATTTTAGATCACTATATTTAAGTACAGAAATTACCTTCCAATCTGACAACTCACCTTTTCCGAGTGTTTTCTGTACTTCCTCCAGTGAGTCTCCCCACCTGACCCCATTAAAAACATCATACTGTTCAGAAACAGCTTCATCCTCAGACAACTCAATATCCGAATTATCATATTTGATAGTAACAGCATCCACTTTTTCAGAGTATACTTCATTCCCTGCTCTATACATAATGGTTGCATCACTGATCAGATCTTCTGTATCCATTACTGTAGTAAATACAACTGTTCCGATTTCGCCTGGAGCAATGCAGTTGATATATCCAGCTTTATTGGAAATGTCAGCATTCTCTATTACATAGATATTGGTCAATTCCAGCATTCCTATGTTTGCGATTTCATATGTAATACTGACTTCCTGTCCTTTCTGTGCAGTTTCAGGCAACGTAGAACGTTTGATTGAGTATTTTATCTCCGAATCAGTATAGACGATCTTGAAACTAAGCTTCTTACCCTTATTATCCAATTCTCCGGTTTCCTTGTTCATCATGGGATAATATACATAAAAATTGATCTCTCCTGCTTCCAATTCCTGCTGCGTCATATTCCAGGTGCCTTCCCATGTTCTGCTACTGCCTGCAGCCAACACGGGAGAACCGAATTCTTCCACTGGCTCTAAATCTGAATTAAGCAAATATAAAGGTCCAGGCATATTTTCATCACCTATGTTGCTTACAGTTATCCGGACCGTTATTTCTTCAGGCCCAGTAAATGCATATCCACCGGGCAATTCCCCCTGGCATTCCAATTGAGGGTCTGCCATGGCTATTCCGATACAAAACAAAGCAATGGCAAGCACAGCAAGCAAACCAATCTGCATTCTTTTTTTCATTGTGACCCTCACTATGCTTTCATCTCCTCTTTACTGTTCTCCTGTTATTCTCCTTTGGCATCATCTATTGCCTTTTCCAGATACCCCACATATGCTTCCCGTACATACTCCGGCGCTTCAATCTTCATCTTCCCCACATACTGGAAAACCCATGCATAAAACGTTGTACTCAAACTTACCGGCACAGTAACCATAAAACTGTCTTCGCCGATATCCTTCAATTCGATCTCTTCCCCGAACCGGTCGATGACCTGGTCCAGGAGTTCCGTGCTGCAGCGCAGGGTAACGTTCTCCTCCGGGCCGTCGTACATTTTGAAGATCTTGTCCGTGTAGTCCCGGACATCGAAGTCTTCCGGCGAGGGGACGCGCTTTTTCGGCAGCTGCTTCGGGACTTCCATCCGGTCGATGCGGAAGACCGTGACCTTGCTGCGCTTGTCGGACCAGCCCACCAGGTAGTACCGGTCGTTGTTCCAGACGGTGGCGTAGGGGGAAACCACGTAGTTCTCTTCCTCCATGCCGGCGTGCCTCGGGACCTGCTTCTTTTCCGGCGTGTAACGCAGATAACGGAACGTGATCTTTTTGTCCCGTTCGATGGCTTTCCGGATTGCCTGGACGGAATAGATCATGTTCCTGTTTTTTGCCTTGATGTGTTCT
>ONPL01000163.1 GCA_900319705.1 uncultured Pseudomonadota bacterium
GCCGGAAAGATTGATGAACATTACCGAATCCTGAAAATCCGTTTTAGGCGCGAAGAACAGTGCGGCGCAGCTGATACCGCTGTTTGGAAGGAATCCTGCAGGAAGTTCTGCTACGGCCTGAAGTCTTCTGGTATCGAGCACTTCATTTCTGATTTTAGCGGTATTGCCCAGGCGGAATGTAAAACCAAGAGATACGATCACGCAGAATCTGCCGGTGATACTGTAAACCATATTTTCAATGATCTGCTCCTGTATGTCTTTATCAAGAGGAGGGAAGGTGAATCCTGCGTCGAAGGATTCCTGGTTTCCTTTTATTTCCTCGAACTGCATAACCGGTAGCTCCGGAACTTTCATGCCGTTGCAGATCAGATGGAGGGTTCTGGCTAATTTTAATTTTTCGCTGGTACACGGGGAAATGATCTGGTTATCCCGGGGCAGGCTGCTTTCAACATTTAGCATACTGTTGAACGGACAGTAGATCTTAAGCCCGGTTTTCCCGCCGGAAATCCAGTCGGCAATTACCGGGGAGAGAACATTCTCAGCCAGAAGATAATTATCCTGCTCGCGGTATGATTTGGAGTTGAGCAGTTCGATAACAGACATATTCTCTCTCGGATCGTCCTCATTTTTGAGACTTTGCTTTTTAAGCTCGCGGTAGAACAGATCGTTTTCATTTGAGGAGAATATTTCAAAATCCTGAAGACTGTCTTTCAGAACTTTAAATTCTTCGAAATTTTCGGAAAAGTATTTCAGATCTTCACTGAAAGAGTTCGGCATGAGCTGGGCAATCATCCGGTGTTTGAATGCAAAATCACACAGTGAAGCCAGTGCTATGATGGAATAGACATCGGTCATTCCGTTGGTTCTGAGTGAACTCATTGCCTGAGATAAAACTGAATTTTTCATAAAAAATCTCCTATTCTGCCAGGTTGCGGTTAAAACTGTCGACTCTGAAGGCGGTGATTAGAGATCTCCCTCTGTTCACCACGGTACAGCCGCCCTTTTGAGCCATCTTGTCCAGTGTTCTTTTGAATTTGGCCGGAACTTCGCTTAAGTATTCGCAGTTCTTTCCGGTCAGGGTAATCCTATCGTTGTTGCAGATCCCGAACATTCCTGCCATTTTCACAATTTCGGAGGTGATCCCTCTTTGACTCATTCTCTGCTGCATATGTCTGGTTCTGCACATATTAACCTCTTTTTGTTAATGTTATACTAAAATATGTTAACTGTAAACTACAAAATGGTAAGATATATCCATACGCTTGCTTATTATGTATAACAGTTAAAATTTAGTGCCTGTTTTAAAACTGACTTGCGCAAAGTATGATAAATCTCCTTCAGATCAACTGGTCCTGCACACACAGTTTTTCGCTATAACTCTCAGACTGCAAGATCTCGAGCAAATCAGTACTACCGTAATTATTGACTTCTTGAGCTTTTTCTCTACTTGCCGGATCTTCTCATATTGCAAGGTGGAAAAGTTCCCGGTTATACCATTCGGATCGTTCGTATTTCTTTATGTGTTGTTGTGCGCTCTTGTTCTCAACACGCAAATGTAACCACGGTGCGACTGCGTCGATTGCGAACGCAGTGCGTTCGGATTTGTAAATATGGCTAGAATTTTTTTCATATGTTGGATAAACCTTAGAAAATCCTTTGCCAAATCCTACTGTAACTTCCGTATATTTCCTAGAGTTAGTCTTTCACCAGTCTGTCGTTCTGTTTGTATGTGTCTGTGATGCGTCACGTATGGAGGTTCCTGAGCAGCGCAAATTTGACTGCGGTGTAGGCACGATTGACAGACAGTTATAAACGATAGAACTTAAAAATTGGCTGTCGGATATGTATAATGCAACGGGTAAAAGCAGATCCGTGAATATCCTGTCTGTTGGCATTTTAGTAGATTTTCCTATTACTCTTGATTTGAACGAGAATAAAAATCCAGGTAGCTGTCCAGCAAAACAGAGGAAGATCTTGTTCTGATTATTAAATTTGGCAAGATGTTTATATACAATTGTAGCGGAGAATGCTGAAATAGGAATTGTAACGAGGAAGCAACTAAAGGAGAGAACATAATGGGAAATATTAATCCGGATCGGTTTGAAATAAGGCTGGATACCGTAAAAAACAACAAAGAGTTTTATGAGAGGCTGGATGAGCTTGTGTTGCAGTTTTCGGCGATGTTGAGATCACTTACAAAAACAAACAGTGCAGAAAGAGATCAAAAGCAAGAGGAAGGATTACAGGATTTAATCTTACTTATTCGCGAGGGGTATGATAAGGGATTTAACATGATTGTCCGTTGTATTATGATCCCGGATAATGATAATACCGGCGAAAGCGATGAGGGTTCGATGAATATCCATATGACCTTTATGCATACTATTTGGGGCAGAGTGTATTCTTTTTTTTCAACGAAAGATAAGGCTCAAAAAACTGTTGGTGATAATAACTGGATTGAAATGCCAATCCGGCAGGTGGTGAACAACCTGTTAAACAGGAAGGAGGCGTTCGCCTTTACATTCAACGAGGCTGGTAAATGGGACGATTTATGTATTGTTCCTATTTCGCTCCTCAAGGAAGTGTTTCCGGAAGATTTGCCAAAACCTGAGAATTTTGTGGAATCAACAAAATAAACGCGGGCATTTTTAAAGGAGTGTAGCGCGGTATTCCCAGGAAATTTCCGTAGTTTATTACATTTCCTGTTCATAATGTTTCCCCTAATGCTGTGAAGCACCGAATCAGATTTAGGTTCTCTATTTGGCTTCGATTGACTCCCCCTTGTTAACAAGGGGAGAGCGGCCTTTATCTGATAAAGATCGCCTCGAAAAGGTATTATGCACAGCTTAACTTGAAATTCGCAGACAGTGTCTGTGAATTTCATATCTTGGGATATTGATCTGATCCCTCTGCAGTTTCTGGTACTTACAGAAGTGACATTAAGTTCAACCGTTTGATCTGCAGGGACTCTCACGGGGCAGCTCAGCAGTGCAGCTGCCGTGACTTTGTGAACAGTGGTTATCTTTCTATTCTTCAACAGCACAGTCGGATCAGTATCGGTTGTCAGGCATATTCTGCAGACTGCGCAGGCACGTCAGAGTTTTTCCAGATATTCAGCAGGAACTGATTTTGTAAGCCATACCCCGTTTTCTGAAAGAAAAAACTCAAAGCCGTCAGCAACCATTTTACCGCTCAGCACCCGGTAGATCACCGGTTCTCCGTGGCGTTTGCCGACTTTCACAGCGGTGTCATAATCTGTGGACAGATGTACATACAGTCTTGATTTGGAAATAAGGCCGGTGCTGTCAATGGACTGTTCAAACTTGATGGCGCTGCCGTGGTAGAGAATCTCGGGCGGAACGGCTTTTTTTAGTTCCACGTCCACCTGAACTGAATGTCCCTGATTGGCGCGGATCTTGGTATGATCCTCATTGAAGGAATAGCGTTTTTTTTCATCAGCGGCAACTATGTTTTCAAGCATAGTCCGGTCAAAGGGGTATCTGCGGCTGATCCCGGCTACAAGTTCATCCACATCCGCCCAGCCGTGTTCGTCGAGAGTA
>ONPL01000159.1 GCA_900319705.1 uncultured Pseudomonadota bacterium
ACAATACAAATCAGAAAGATAATCTGACGATCTTGTCTGATTCAACTCTAAAGCATCGATGTAATTTTCAACTAAATCCTCGTAATAATTATGTATTTCTGATAATGACATAAACAAACCTCAAGTACAAAAATCAGATGACTGTATATCTATATATCAGCTGACATTCCAAATTCAGGAAAAGAATTTCTGTTTTACCCGTTATTCTTCTCTGCTGCCCTTAAACCATGTAGCACATCTGGCAAAAAACACCACAAATTCTCATGCTGCCTATCGCAGGCACGTAATTTACCGATACACTGATTGTAATCACTAGATCTTGAAAAAGAAAAGAAACTTGAAACAAAATTGTGAGCTTAAATCAAAGTAGCCACAAGCTATCCTTTAAGCCGATACAAACACGAAATGCACGAAGGCCGCACTTACCATTGAGGTGCGGACCAAAGGTTTGGAATTAAAGTTCGAAAACTAGTATTCAAACATTGCAGAAATAGACTCCTCGTTGGTTATTCTGCGGATTGCTTCTGCAAGCATAGGAGCTAAAGTCAGAGTTCTTACCTTACCGGTAGACTTGATCTTATCTGTCAGAGGAATTGAGTCGGTCACCACAATTTCATCAATCTTTGAGTTGGTAATATTGTCAAAGGCGGAACCGGAGAGAACAGGATGGGTTGCATACGCAAGAACACTCTTTGCACCGCGTTCCTTCAGAGCATCAGCCGCCTTGCAAAGTGTTCCGCCGGTGTCAACCATATCATCAATGATAATGCAGTCACGGCCTTCAACTTCACCAATCAGGTGCATAACCTGTGATACATTAGGTTTAGGTCTTCTCTTGTCAATAATTGCGATATCGATGTCATTGAGCAGTTTAGCCATAGCACGTGCTCTTACCACACCGCCTATATCCGGAGAAACGATTACCGGATTTTCAAGGTGTTTCTGTCTTAAATCTTCCAGCAGAACAGGACTTCCGAACAAGTTATCGATTGGAACATCGAAGAATCCCTGAATCTGTTCTGCATGAAGATCAACTGTTACAACACGATCCACACCTACACCCGACAGAAAATCTGCAACCACCTTTGCGGTAATAGGCACACGTGCTGAACGAACTCGGCGATCCTGTCTTGCATATCCGAAATAAGGAACTACAGCGGTAATTCGTCCTGCGGAGGCACGACGCATTGCATCAATCATAACCACCAGTTCCATTAAATTGTCATTAGTTGGAGCACAGGTAGACTGAATGATAAATACGTCACTTCCTCTGACATTTTCATTAATCTGAACTTGAACTTCACCATCACTGAAACGCCCAACTGTGGCATCCCCCAGTTTGGCACCCAGGCGATTGGCTATTTTCAAAGCAAGTTCCGGAATAGCATTACCGGCAAATAATTTTAAATCAGGCACGATATCAACCTCTAAAAGAAAAGAAACAAAACCGCTGTTCCGGTACAGAAAATGTACCGCGTATCTGCTACGAATTATAGCTACAAATTAATACCTTTACAAACTGATTGTAGTTGATCGAACAATGGAGAACGCTGGCATCCTTTTGCCACGAATCCGCGCCATCCTTGAGGAAGCAGAGCATACACATCCCGAGCATCATTTTCACTATCAAATTCACCGAACACACAGGCTCCGGATCCAGTCATGCGCGCATTCTGTGAATATTGCTGCAACCAACAGACAGCCTCATCAACTTCCGGATACAACTCTCTTACCAGAGGTTCCAAATCATTATCCCATACAAAATCAAAAATTCCGGAACTGTTAATCTTCTCAGTTTGACATGACAGTTTAGGGTGTTGGAAAACCAGTTTGGTTGAAACCTTCGCCTGAGGATGTATAACCACGTACCATTTCTGAGGAACATCAATCGGGGTGAGTACTTCCCCTATTCCCTCAACAAAAGCCGTATGACCTCCCACAAAGAAAGGTACATCAGCACCAAGAACGGCACTCTGATTAAGATCAGGGATCGATGAAAAATCTAAATTCCACAGATAAGCAAGAGCGAAAAAGGTTGTAGCTGCATCTGAAGATCCGCCACCTAAACCTCCGAAACTCGGAATATTCTTCTGGGTATGAATTCTGAGTCCGGTTCCTGCAGGACGATACTTTTCCATCATCTTATAGGCTTTGTAGATCAGGTTATCCTTCAGTTCAACAAAGCCTTCAGGAAAAATATTTACTCCATCGGAGCCTGTTACTTCATACGTAATACAGTCACAAAAATCAAGATATGTAAAAACAGATTGAAGATCATGATATCCGGACGGCCTCGTTCCAACTACATGTAAAAAAAGATTAAGTTTTGCAGGCGCCGGCAGTGTTATTTTTTTTCCGACAAATTCCTTAGATGTCTCAGACATAATTACAGTAAACGCTCCATAATAACCCTTTGTGCTCTAAGATTGTTTAAAATCAACAATCCACCCTTTTCTGTACCTTAATTTCCTTAACGACTGGTACGGCTCGTTTCCCTTCGGATTGATAAATTTTCAACTAAATCTGTTCTTAGTTCTGCTTTACATTTTGAATTTATTTGCATAAATTCATTCTCTCGTAAAGGTAAAGTAGTTCATTCACTTTTAAGTGAAATCACTTAGACTAAGCAAAAGTCATAATTTCCTTGAAGGTTATTATGATTCGTTTACTAATTACAAATCCCATTTGTTAACAACAATCTTAATCGTTCCCACCTTGGCATTGGTGACAATAAGCCGTTTAGGAAGAATAAAATCTCCAAATTTTTCGTATTCATAATATCTGACGATCCATCCGTTACTGTTAAACTGCTCCAATCTACCTGACACATCAGAACGGACATCGCGTTCATCCCCGAGCGTTATACCCATAATCCAGTATGGTAAACGAGAAATCGGTATTTGGACCGCTTTGGAAAACTCTGCCTCTGATGAGAAATTATACTTGTTACCATCGCTGTTGATCAATTCAACACCTGGTACCCCGTCGCCCTTTTTTACCTTAAACAGAACGCCTGCCATAAAGTGAGTCACAGCGAATGTATAACTGTTTGGCTTGGCCTGGTATACATATTTCGCAGATCCCTGGGTGTTGGTATTGGTGTTGCCGTAATGAGCCTGAGGGAGCAGATCTATTTCAACCTCTCCCCTAGTTGTAAATGAACTTTTATCAAGTAAAACGTCTCTTTGGGCATTCCATTGCTCTTTTGTCAGATTAGGACCGATAATCTGAACATTCTGTTCAAAACTTGTGGTACATGCAGATAATAGCAGTACCGGCAATACTAATACTGCTAGAAATAATCTTCTTAAACAAGGCGTTGTCATAATATCTGTGGCAAATTATCGCCACCCTTTCTCAATTACATAAATAATACCAGCGCTTAATTAAATACATAAACAGCACCAGTCCCATTCCCTACCTTATCTCGCCAGGTAATGCCAATCAGCACATCGCAAGCGTAGCTAGAGACTTTAAACTCCTGCAACATGCAGGTCTATGAGCATGAAGATTGTAAACGCTCCATAATAACCTTTGATGCTATTTAAGATTGTTTAAAATCAACAATCCAACCTTTTCGCTTTTCAATAAGGTTTAACCTTTTATAGGAAATACTACTTGAAATAATATTTCCATCAATGTCTTTAACAAGGTAGGAGCCACTCTGTCTCCTACCGTATATAAATCCTGTCTGATTGTTTATCCTGACTTTATC
>ONPL01000098.1 GCA_900319705.1 uncultured Pseudomonadota bacterium
AAGATCCAGGCGGCCTGGCAGATTGTCAAGCAGCACCGCGGACTCTAGAACGGTCTCTGCCGGCTTTGACTTCCGACTGAAACAAAACGGCGCAGCGGAGAACCCCGCTGCGCCGTATTTCATACCTGCCTGCCGGCCGGTTCCGGTTTAATCCTGATGTCATGTTAATCTGCCCTCTGACGGCACAGAGTTAAAAGGCACAGTTCTAAAATTTGTGGATCGATCTCGGGCGGAACCATGGTAGATTGAGCTTTGACCGGTAAAAATCCGGAAGTTTCTGATCAGTCTTTTGATTTGAACCTGACTTTGAAGGTAATTTCTGAAAGCTGAAAAACTATCTGTTCTGACCGGCGTTTCTTCTCACACGGTTGCGGTATGCGGAGAAATCGGTTTTTCGCAGATATTTTTCACAGACAAATTTACGCCGGCTGAAGGCTTCATTCAGCCAGTTGTTGGAATCGGTTGTCACCAGATCCAGCGTATAGCCTTTGAAGGTTGAGAAATATTCGGCCAGCATGGAGTTGGCATCCCGATCCCGGTAGAAGGCGTTCATCAGAATTACAGCATCTGGTTTCAGCAGTTCCCCGTCGGTAAGCTGCTGGATCAGCCATCCTGCTGTGTTGCCTTCAAGCAGGATCAGATTGCTCTGATCGTGGGTTCCGATGGTTTCAATTGTTGCGGAAACATACTGCAGATAGGATGCGGCAGTCTGGGCATTGGTCTGATCCTCATCGTCATAAGGGATCCGATCCTCTAGTTCCGGTCCGGGCAGAAAAATGAAGGTGTCAAAATTACTGTCGGCGGCGATCTTTGCCAGATCCAGCACCGAGGCGACACTGCCCCACTGCGGAAACATGAACAGATGCCCTTTGGTTTTCTTGTGTTTACCTTCGAATTCAAGATAGGTGATACCGTTCACCTCCCGGGCATTCGGATGACTGGACCACTTTTCCCGCTGCAGTTTTTTACGGTGTTCGTGATCGGCGGTGAGATATTCATCAAAGGAGATCTGGACAGCCGGGGTGCTCTGCGGTGCCGGTGCTGCGGTTTCACCGCCGGAAGCTGCCTTCTCCTCAGCCTGCTGCGCCGTTTGCGGGACTTCGTCCTCTCCGGCAAGCACATCTGCAACGGACATCAGCAGACATCCGGCGGCAAATACAGAACCGAGAATCGAACTAGTCCTCTTCAATGCTGATCCCCTCCGGAACGTCAAATGGCGGCGGCTGTCTGAAAGTCATGGTTTCCCCGCTCTGCGGATGACAGAAAACCAGTTTCCCCGCATGAAGGTACAGATGCGGCGCCATGGCTCTTATTTCCGGAGTTCCGTACCATTTATCCCCCAGGATCGGATGACCCAGCTCCTTCATATGAAGGCGCAGCTGATGGGATCTTCCGGTTATCGGTTTAAGACGTACAAAACTCTTTTCATCCGAGGCGAACAGACATTCGTATTCGGTTACCGCGTTGCGGCCGTTGACAAAATCTATCCGCTGCACCGGTTTGTTGTCCGGATCGAGGGCGATCGGCAGATCTATGGTGCCGCTCATCTTTTCGATCCTTCCGTAAACCCAGGCATAGTAGAGCTTGTTTACGGTTCTCTGCTGAAACTGCTTTCCCAGAGCCCCGGCCGCTTCACGGGTGATTGGAACCACCAGAATGCCGGAGGTGCTCATATCCAGCCGGTGGGCTGCTGCCGCCAGCGGATATTTTTTCTGGATGCGGGTGAGAATACTGTCGTTGTAGCGTTCCTCCTTGCCGGGAACCGACAGTATGCCGGAAGGCTTGTTGACCACCATGATGCAGTCGTCCTCATAAAGAAGATCGAGGTACGGCTCCAGCGGCGGATGGTATTCAAAATCATTCAAAATCAGCCATTATCTTAGAGCCATCCGGTTTTCCGGAAAGTTCAGCGACATCAGGTTGCGGGCCTCGTTTTCCATGTCGGTAAGCTTGAGCTTGCTGTAGCTGTTGATCATGATTTCGAGGATCTGCTCGGCATATTTGGTGTCGTAGAAACTGTCAAGGAACTTCTTGCCTCTGTTGGCCGCGGCGATGTAGGCGCGCCGGTCGTAGTAGTACTGAGCCGCCGCCAGTTCCTGGCGTGCCAGTCTGTTTTTGAGCGACAGCATGCGGATTTTGGCATCCGGTGCGTACTTGCTGTTCGGCATCAGGGTAATGATGAAGTTGAAATCGCGGAATGCCTCTTTGGCATAGGACGGATCACGGTCGTAACGGTCCACCCCGAAAATCGTGTGTAGCAGATCGGTATCCTGCTGCATCAGGATCAGACCGCGCATATAGTAGACGTAGTCAAGATCCTTGTGGGTCGGATTGGCCTTGATGAATCGGTCGGCCACCTGAATGCCTTTGACATTCTCCTCATCCTTGTAGTAGCAGTAGATCAGATCGAGCTGAACCTGGGTTGAGTAACCTCCGTAGGGATAACGGGCATCAAGAGCCACCAGGATTTCTGACGCCTTCTTGTAATCCTGGTCGCGCATGGCGTTCTGTGCATCCTCGTACAGTGCAACCGGTGATTTGTCCTCTACAGATTCCGGTTCGGTATCATTCCATGAACATGAGCTGAGCATCACGGACATCGGAATAACAAGCAAAACTTTTTGAAATAATCTAAACATTTCGGTACCACTTAGTAAAATCTGCTGTGATTATAGCGCAAAAAGCCGTTTTTAACTACACAAAGTCTTTTTTCTTTGCGAGCTTTACACCGCGCTGTCCGCGTGCAGTATCAATTTGCGGCAAAATCGGATAGAATAGCGCTGATAGCCGGGACTGTCCGCAGTCCCTTGTTTTTCCATAACATAACAGGATCTTTATGTCCCAGATCATAGAAATCAACGGAACCGTTTCCGAACAGGAACACGGCAGGCGTCTGGATCAGGCCCTGAGTGCCATGTTTCCGGATTACTCCCGCAGCAGACTCAAGGAATGGATTATTGCCGGAAGGGTAAAGGTGGACGGGAAAACCGAAACTCTGCCCAAACTGCTGGTCCAGGAGGGTCAGGAAATTGAAATCCAGGCGGAGGTAATAAATGATGAACATTTTGAACCGCAGAATATTCCGCTGGAGATCGTGTATTCGGATGAGCATATCCTGATCATCAACAAGCCGGCCGGTCTGGTGGTACATCCGGGGGCCGGATGTCACGACGGCACCCTGCTTAATGCGGTGCTCTATCATTTTCCGCAGACCGCCGAGGTTCCCCGTGCCGGAATTGTGCACCGTCTTGACAAGGATACCTCCGGTCTGATGGTGGTGGCGCTTGATATCGAGGCGCAGAACAGACTGGTAAAGGCGATCAGCCGGCACAATGTGGTTCGTGAATATGAGGCGGTGGTGTGCGGACATATGACCGCGGGCGGAGTGGTGGATAAACCGATCGGCCGTCATCCGCGGATCCGCACCAACATGGCGGTGATGCCAGAGGGACTCGGCAAGGATGCGGTTACCCATTACCGTGTGCTTGAGAAATTCCGTGCCCATACCCGTCTGCGTCTCAGACTTGAAACCGGACGAACCCATCAGATCAGGGTTCATATGTCCCATATCAACCATCCGCTGGTCGGTGATCAGCAGTACGGCGACCGTTCAAGACTGATCAAGCAGGCAACTCCTGAATTCTCCGCCTATATGGCAAGATTCCCGCGTCAGGCTCTGCATGCGGTGAAACTCGAACTGGAACATCCGGTTACCGGGGAATATCTGAGTTTTGAATCACCGATCCCGGCCGATATCGAGGAGCTGCTGGTGAAACTCAGAGAGGATACCGCTCTTCATCCTAATGACATTGTATGGAACTGAGAAAAGTCAGACCGCAGTGGCCTGCTCCTGAGTGGGTGGAGGCTCTGTGCACCGTGAGAACCGGCGGCTTCAGCCGGGCTCCCTATGATTCCTTTAACCTTGGAACCCATGTGGGCGACCGTCCGGAACATGTGGCGCTCAACCGTGAGCGGCTCAGAGAGGAACTCGGAGCCGCAGGCGGGGTTCTTTACCTTAATCAGATCCACGGAACCGCCGTGGTGGAGGCCAGATCATCCATGACTGGACTTCCTCCTGTGGATGCCGACGCCGCTGTCACCCGGGAAAGAGATCTTGCGGTTGCTGTTATGACCGCAGACTGCCTGCCGGTGCTGTTTTTCAATGAACGGGAACCGGTGGTTGCCGCGGCCCATGCCGGATGGCGCGGGCTGTGCTCCGGGGTGCTGGAAAACACGGTGAATGCCATGAAGGCGGATCCGCGGTATACTTCTGCATATCTTGGCCCGTGCATCGGACCCTCCGCCTTTGAAATCGGCCCCGAGGTCAGGGAGGCCTTCATTGAACGTGATCCTGACTGCCGTTGCTGTTTTGCCGCTTTACCTTCCGGAAAATATCTTGCAGATCTGCCGGCACTGGCGCGCCGCCGGCTTACCTCCTCCGGGATCCCGGCAGACCGGATCTACGGCGGTGACTACTGCACCTACACCAGAACCGATCTTTTCTATTCCTACCGCCGCGAACATGTAACCGGCCGCATGGCCTCGGTGATAATGATCCGCTCATAGTTCCGCTTTTTTCTGAATTTTCCCGCAGATTTTTTTTACATTCTGTCTTGAATTAGCCAAAAATGTCTATACATACTTAATTGAAGGAAATGAATATTTGGAGGTTCATGCTCATGAATGTAGAAAGTTTTACAACAGGGTTCCAGAAAGCCCTGGCCGAGGCCGAATCACTGGCCGTTAAAAGAGGAAACCAGTTTATTGAACCGATCCATATTATGTGTTCAATTTTGAAATCCGACAATGTGTCGGTTCCGGAGATCCTGAAAAAGGCCGGGATCGAGATCAACGGCTTCAGAAGAGAACTGTATGCGGCTCTCGATAAACTTCCTTCTGTGGACGGAAGCAGTGCCGGTGAAGTTAATATATCGCCGAATACCAACCGTGTTATCAATCTTACTGAAAAGTACGCCCATCACAAGGGGGATACCTACATCTCCACCGATGTGTTCGTGCTGGCTGCCCTGGAGGATAACGGGGATCTTGGTCAGCTGCTGAAAAAATACGGTGCCGACCGGGCAAAAATCGATAAGGCCATCGAAGAGGTTCGCGGCGGTGTGGCTGTAACTGAACAGAACAGCGAGGATGTGCGCGGTGCGCTTTCAAAATATACCATCGATCTTACTAAAAGAGCGGAGGAGGGTAAGCTTGATCCGGTAATCGGCCGTGATGACGAAATCCGCCGTACCATTCAGGTTCTGCAGCGCCGTTCAAAGAACAATCCGGTGATCATCGGTGAGCCGGGTGTCGGTAAAACCGCCATCGTGGAGGGTCTTGCCCAGCGTATTGTAAACAACGAGGTTCCGGTTACCCTGCGCGGCAAGAGGATCCTGTCGCTGGATATGGGCTCGCTGATTGCCGGTGCCAAGTACCGCGGTGAATTCGAGGAAAGACTGAAAGCGCTGCTGGATGATTTGCGCAAGCATGACGGCGAGATCATTCTGTTTATTGATGAAATTCATACCATAGTGGGTGCCGGTGCCACCGGAGAAAGCGGTATGGATGCAGGTAATATGCTCAAACCTTCACTTGCCCGCGGTGAACTGCACTGCATCGGTGCAACCACCCTTGATGAATACAGAAAGTATATCGAAAAGGATGCCGCCCTGGAGCGTCGTTTCCAGAAGGTTTTTGTGGATGAGCCGACTGTGGAGGATACCATCGCAATTCTGCGCGGTCTGCAGGATAAATATGAACTGCACCATCACGTTGATATAACCGACTCGGCTATCGTTGCCGCCGCAACTCTGTCGAACCGCTACATCACCGACCGCCAGCTGCCGGACAAGGCTATCGATCTGATAGATGAAGCTGCCGCCAGCATCAGAATGCAGATGGATTCAAAACCGGAGGTTCTGGATAAGATCGACCGTAAACTGATCCAGCTTAAGATGGAGGAGCAGAGTCTGCAGAAGGAAACCGATGAGGCAACCAGGCAGAGACTTGCCCTGATCAGGGAGGAGATTGCCCAGAAGGAGAAAGAGTACCGGGAACTGGATGCAAAAATTCAGAAACAGAAACTCGCCTTCGAGGATACCCAGACCATCAGAGATCAGCTTGACAAGGCACGTTATGAATTTGAAGTGGCAAACAGAAAGCAGGATCTGAACAAGATGAGTGAACTGCGCTACGGCGTGATCCCGTCACTGGAACAGAAACTGGAGGCTGCAAGCAAGGCTCCGAAGGAGAAGGTGGAGGCAGAGGAGAAACTTGTCAGCAACAAGGTTACCGAGGATGAAATTGCCCAGGTTATCTCTAAAGCAACCGGGATCCCGATCTCCAAGATGATGGAGAGCGAAAAGTCAAAACTGCTGAGAATGGAGGATGAATTCCATAAGCGGGTGGTCGGACAGGAGGAGGCTGTTGTGGCTGTTGCCAATGCTATCAGAAGAAGCAGAGCCGGACTTTCAGATCCGAACAAACCGATCGGTTCGTTCCTGTTCCTCGGACCTACCGGTGTCGGTAAGACTGAACTGTGCAAGACCCTGGCAAACTTCCTGTTTGATTCAGCGGATGCCATGGTTCGTATCGATATGTCCGAATTCATGGAAAAACACAGTGTGTCAAGACTGGTCGGAGCTCCTCCGGGATATGTCGGTTATGATGAAGGCGGACAGCTGACCGAAGCGGTAAGAAGAAGACCATATTCTGTTGTGCTGCTTGATGAAGTGGAAAAGGCGCATCCTGATGTGTTCAATATTCTGCTTCAGGTGCTGGATGACGGTCGTCTGACTGACGGTCAGGGAAGAACAGTGGATTTCAAGAATACCGTGATAATCATGACCTCCAACCTGGGTTCAGATTTGATCCAGGGTAACAGGGATAAAAGTTATCAGGAGATTAAAGATCTGCTGCTTAACAACGTAATCCGTGAACACTTTAAACCGGAATTCATCAACCGTATCGATGAAACCATTGTGTTCCATCCGCTTGACCGCGATGCGATTATCAATATCTGCAAGATCCAGGTTAATAATCTGCTCAAACGTCTGGCAGTGCAGAACTACGATATTACCCTTGACAGTTCTGTATGGGAGCATCTGTGTGAAGTCGGCTACGATCCTGATTTCGGAGCACGACCTCTGAAGCGAGCCATCCAGCAGGAAATTGAAAATCCGCTGTCAAAGGCTATTCTGTCAGGTGAAGTGTTCGTCAAGGTTCCGTATGTAATCAATTATGACAACGATCAGTTCTCCATCAGAGAACGTTCATAAAAGAATTTGCGGATAGGATTGAGTAGATCCGCCGGTTCATTAAGGCTGCTGTTCCTACAGGGACGGCGGTCTTTTTTATGTCTAGAATTTTGTGTTATTCCGGGTAAAACCTGTTCATCCGGTAAGATCTATATTACGCAGTTGCGTTTTCTTTCTGGTGATTGAATACATCAGCACTTGATTCAGTCCGATCATTGTTACGGTCAGATCGGCGTTTTTCTATTTACAGATCCCAATTAAGAGTGGGATAACATACTTTTTTTGAATTTGTATCTCTGTAGCGATATCCTTAAATATGAAGGATGGTTTACTTTTCATATGAGGTTCTGTTGAATAGTATGAATAGTGTATGTTGAGAGGGGTAACTCCATACTGCACCGACTGCAGCATACCCTCCCCGATAAGAAGCTATCCACCTGCAGTTATCCCGATTATTACCTATATGAAAAAAGTGCGGATGCCGCAAAAATTTCAGATAATATGTTTGCTATGATCCAAAGTTTGGTGCATACTGAATTTTGAAAAAAGTGCGGATGCCGCAAAAATTTCAAGGATGGATCCTATGCAGTATGAGAGACAACAATATCTGAATCAGTTGATTCGGAGAAAAGATAACGGCCGTATAAAGATTATCACAGGGCTTCGCCGGAGCGGAAAGTCTTTTCTGTTGTTTTCTCTTTACCGCCAGTACCTTCTTAAATCCGGAGTCCTGGAGAATCAAATTATTGGAATTTCCCTGGATGAACTTGAAAATGCCAGGTATCGTAATCCGTTTGAACTGAACCGGACTATAAAAGAGCGTATGGCTGATCAGAACCGGCGATATTATATTTTCATCGATGAAATACAGTTCGTGGCTGAAGTTCAGAATCCATATGTGGACGATCCTTACGTGAAACTGACTTTTGTGGATGTTGTTTTAGGCCTGATGAAACTCCCTAATGCTGATATCTATGTAACAGGCAGTAATTCGAGGATGCTTTCATCTGATATTCTTACTCAGTTTAGAGATCGAGGGGATGAAATTAGAATCAATCCGCTTTCTTTTGCCGAGATTTATGAGCATTACAAGGGAGATCAGCGCAATGCATGGCGCGATTACTACACTTACGGTGGAATGCCGCTGGTGTGGACATTGGAAACTCATGAAGAAAAGAGCCGTTATCTTCGTGATCTTTTCACCCGTACATACATCAGGGACGTGCTGGAACGAAATCAGATCAATAAAGAAGAGGAGGTTCTGGAAATTCTCCTGAATGTGCTGGCATCAGGGATCGGATCACTGACCAATCCCAGCAGACTGGCTAACACATTTGAAAGTGAAAGACAGATCCGTATTGCTCCTGACACTATTGATAAGTATATCGAATTGTTCATGGATGCCTTTTTGATTCAAAAGGCCGAAAGGTATGATGTAAAAGGCCGAAAGTATATCAGAACTCCGGTCAAATACTACTATTCCGATCCGGGACTTCGTAATGCAATGCTTGGTTTCAGACAGCTTGAAGAAACGCACCTGATGGAAAATGTTCTCTATAACGATTTGATACGCAGAGGTTTTGATGTGGATGTCGGCGTTGTCGAGCAGAATTTGAGGGATGTGTCAGGTAAAAAAATCAGAAAGCAGCTGGAAGTTGATTTTGTTGTAAATCGAGGTGATGAGCGTTATTACATCCAATCAGCTTTATCCATAGATGATCCGGAAAAGCATAGGCAGGAGATCGCATCATTGATCAGAATTCCTGATTCGTTCAGAAAGATCGTTGTTGTTAAGGACTACATTAAGCCATGGCAGGACGAAAAGGGCATTCAATACATAGGGATTGAAGATTTTCTGCTGGATGACAGCTATATTTCCAGGTAAAGGTAAGGCAACGAAGAAAAATAAGTTGCGGTATTTGCGCGAAAAAGCACCAGTCTCCAATTTGATACAGAAACATACTCAGGAAAAAATAGTTGCAGAGGTGAGGACTGTTCATAAAAAGAGCACAAGTCAGGATCTGCTGTTTCTTTATTTATCAGATGACCCAACCGGGATCCTTTTTTCATTTCATTCAAATTTCCCTTCCTGCTTTTGAAACCATCATAAGCTGAATAAACTGCTGAATAAAAAATCAGCGATCGAACTTAAATTTGCAAAAAGTGATGAGCAGAAAGCTAAAAATTGTACAGTGTGAAGAGAAGAAAAAGGAATAAGAGGACGCCCAAAGGGGCGAGAAAAAAGCGTAGAGAAGGAAAAGATTGCATAGAAAGTAAACAAAGCGAAGGTTAAATTTGAAGGAGATCACACAAATCAGTGTGTAAAATGAGCAAAAGATCTAAAAAAAGGAAAAAAGATCAAAAAAGGTATTGCAAAGAAAAAAAAAGGCTGTAATATATGCACCCGTTGTCAC
>ONPL01000191.1 GCA_900319705.1 uncultured Pseudomonadota bacterium
TTTTGAGCGGATTTATTTTCAGAAAATTTGTTGAAAGGTTAAGAAGTGAGCAAATATAGAAGACTGAGTGATTGGAAGAAAAGTTAACCTGGCAGCTCAACTAAGTTACCCGCAAAGTAGAACATCAATATTTTTTGGTTATTTGTGGATAATTTATGAGTGAGGTGCAAAAAATCCCCAAAATCCATTTTGGATCAAAATCGAACCAGACTCACCACTCCAAAAATCCTAAACGAAGTCAAATTTCGAGATTTTAGGATAAAAGGTATAATTAATTTTGGTTTGTTATATAAACTAATATAACACAAGCTCTACTAGCTCATTTTTCTTTGTAAACTTCCCTTATTATTTCCAATTTTGGCATAATGCAGGCAGATCTATCCCATATCGTTTGCTGAAATTAAAAATTCTTCTTGTCTGGATCCCCACTGCCTTAGCCGACAGAGCGAACAGAATGCGGAGTATTCCGCAGTATCTGATCTTCCCGTTGTACAATCCACGTTTCAACTCTCTGACCGTAGCCTCAACATTGTTGCGGAGCTTCTTTGTCTCACCGGTAACATCCTTTTGCATTTCCCGTATTTCCTGGATTTCGAGATTCCTTTCGGTGATGTAGCGAGATTTCTCCTTCCCGTTTTCGTCAGGAGCTGTGAACTTCCATTTTCTTGAACCGTCCCTGGTATTAACAGGAACGGCCGTATAGGTATTATCAGAATTGCTTCTGTCGGTTACCAGTACTGTTCCGTCTTCCTGAAGCTTGTAGCTGAAGGTAGCTTCCTTGCCCTTGAGTTCAGTCGTTACAAGGGAAACCCCCTTGTCTTCCATTTCCTTTTTGGGCCCGACACCAGAATAACCACCATCCCCCTGAACGACTCCTACTTTATGATCGCACTCATCGGCGATTTTTTTGGCCGCGTCAACAGCAGGGGCAAGAAAGTCAGTATCGTTTGCTGTTGCAGTGTCGACATCAACAGATGTTATAACATGCGGAGCCTTCTGTTCCCTGACTTCATTGCCATTCTCATCCGTTGTGGTTTCATGCTCTGCAACGAATTCGGCAACATTGGCAGACTCACCGCGAACCGGTGTATCATACTTTTTTCTGTATGAAGCATCCGGATCGTTCTGATTCTGCAACGAGTCAGCGCTGATGTCTTTTCCGGCCTTGAGAGAAGGCTCTCCGGGTTCAATCAGACTGAACTGTTCCAGGAAAACTCTTTCCAGTAGCTTATACTCCGGAATCTCTTCTATAACCTTGTTTTCTACGTCCTCAATGATTAAAGCAATACAGTACCCAAGCCATTTGATAATTGGCATTCCGGCATCCTCGGTTTCGTAGGACAGCCGCTTTCCGCCCAGTCCTAAAACCACCAGCATCTTCTCCCATTCATCCGCTCGCTTCTGAAGAGAAAGCTTGAGTACATCTTCGTACGGAAGCCTGTTAAGAAAACTCTTCAGAACAGATGTAACAATCTCAACCCTTGACTGGTAGGCAATATTGGAGCCCAGTGGTGTGGAATCAACTCTGACCGTGGTAGTGTAATTTTCCTTTCCAAAGTAGCTAATCGTTGACGCGGCAAGGTTTCTGAGAATCTCGTTATAGATGCTGTATTTCTCTCCGAGTTCTGCTGTCTTTTTTTCGTTAAAGGAGTTCACCAATTGGGAGAAAGCCTTGATTGTCCTTAGTTTCGGAACAGGATAATGGACATTCTCAATTCCCAGGGCGTAACGAAACCTCAGATCATACAGGCACCGTTCGAAGACCTCTTTAAAAGAAATGTTCGCATGCTCTTTCAGTATCAGTATGGTCAGAAGCATTTTGGTGGGGTATCTGCCTGCACCGTTGTTATTGTCCTGCAAATCCCCGTCGCCATAAACCCTTTGGTTATACTGGCTTCTGGCAAATATTTCCAGTTCGTTTACCAGCGTCTCCGAGGCTGCTGAATTCACGCAGGTATGCAGTACTGAGTGGTACTGACAGCACTTCAAAAAGTCATCACGCTCTTTACCGGTAAACGTGGGCTCTGCCTCCCAAAGGAATGTTCCATCATTAGTGTTGTAACAGGATTTCAGATTGGCAACCATGGTATTTACCTTATAATACTGGCTATTATATACAGTATATCCCATATTATAAGGAATAGCAAGCATTTTACATAATTTGTTAATTAATACTGATTAATTAATGTTTGTAAAGTACCATTAATGATTCTGATTTGTCTGTCAGGAACTGACTTTTTGCACCGCACTCATTTATAAACTTAAAGAACGGAACCGATACAAAGTTCTGGCTGGTTTGTTTACCTAATGCAATGGAGTCTTTCCATTGCTTGTTTCTTCCAATAACCACTGTACCGATCTTGTGCTCTGCACAAAAGTTCACAATGCTTCTGGATGCGTTGTGCAAATAGTCTTCAATTTTTAAGTTTCGTTTAAATCCCAACTTAAAAATATTGAATTTATTGTAATTAAAATCCTGCTTATCACCGATTAAAGGTCTTTCAGATTTTAACTTAGAAAACTCTTTATTGTAATACTGATTTATTGATTTTACAGGCTTTCCGTTTATAATAAAGCAGTCAAATTCCGAAACGCAACTGCAAAGGTTGTTCAGACCTAGATCAATGCCTAGATACTGAT
>ONPL01000168.1 GCA_900319705.1 uncultured Pseudomonadota bacterium
TGGTCTGAACATAATTATACCTTTTGTAGACAGAATCTACAAAAAGGTTGATATGAAAGAGATGGTGATGGATATTCCTCCTCAGGATGTGTTTACTCACGATAACGTAAATGCCAAAATCGACGCCATCTGCTTTATCCAGGTATACAATGCTTCTAAGGCTGTATACGAAGTTGAAAATTACTATAATGCCATCAGAAATCTGGTGAATACTCAGTTGCGTTCTGTTCTCGGCTCAATGGAACTGGATCAGATGCTGTCGCAGCGTGATACTATCAACAAGAATCTTCTTACTGTTGTAGATGCGGCAACTGAAGCTTGGGGTGTAAAGGTAACCCGTATTGACATTAGAGACATTAATGTAAGCAGTGATGTCATGGAATCAATGAGTGCCCAGCTTAAGGCTGAACGAAACAAGCGTGCAACCATCCTTGAATCTGAAGGTGTGCGTCAGGCTCAAATTCTTAGAGCAGAAGGTGAGAAGACCGCAAAGGTACTGGAGGCGGAAGCTCAGAAAGAATCAGCATTTCTGGCCGCTGAGGCAAGAGAAAGAGCTGCGCAGGCTGAAGCAACAGCTACTAAACTTGTTTCCGATGCTATTAATGCAGGTAATACCCAGGCTGTTAACTACTTTGTGGCTCAGAACTATACTGAAGCTTTGAAGTCAATCGGCAGTTCTGAAAATTCAAAGGTTGTGATGATTCCTCTGGAGGCCTCAAGCATTATCGGTTCAATCAGCGGTATTACCAGTCTTGTTAAAGAAATGAACAACAAGAATAATGCACAGTAATTTTGTTCAGGTGTTCTTTATAGTGATAGAAAGGTAGGATCAAAATGGATAGTTTGTTCTATATTTGGCTGATTATCGGTGCTGTTCTGATGGTTGCTGAAATAGTAGGTACCGATTATTTTTTACTTTTTCTGGGATTGTCAGCACTGATAACTTCAATTGTGGCTGCAACCGGGTTTTCGCTGCAGGTTCAGATTATTGTATTCTGTATTCTGTCTTTCTGTTCAATTATATTTTGGTTCTACCGTCATTCGAAGACCGGTAAAGACGAAAAGACGGACTATCAGCCTAATTCTGGCTTGAGAACTTTAGTTGGGCGTGTTTCCTTGGTAGATTCAGTTGGAAGTGATTCCACTGTTAAGATCGTAGTCAACGATACTGTATATTTGGCATTCGTCAGAGATGGAAGTGTTTTAAAACCAGGAGAATCTGTCAAGATTGTTGATTTTGATGCCTCATCTGACCGCCTGATTGTTGAAAAGGATAACAAGTAGAATTATGAAAAAACTTTTTATTATCGGCGGTAACGGTCAGGTCGGGTTCTGTTTGCGTCAGCAGACGGAGAATAGAGGTATTCCTGCTTTCGTATCATCACGAAATGTTTTGGATGTGACAGACAGCAGACAACTCAAAGAACTGATTACAAAAGAATCTCCGTCAGTTATCATAAATGCAACCGCCTATACCAATGTGGAGCAGGCGGAGGATGATTATGACAGTGCGTATGCAATTAACTGTGAGGCTGTTGCCAATATGGCAAAAATTGCACATGAACTTGATGTTCCTCTGATTCATATATCAACAGATTATGTTTTTGACGGTACGGCTTCGACTATTTATACTGAAAATGATCAGACCAGTCCGATAAATGCATATGGTAAGTCAAAACTGCTCGGGGAGCAGGCTGTTATCAGTAATCATGACAAATATGTAATCTTGAGAACTTCCTGGGTATTTGGACGTCACGGGAAAAACTTTGTAAAAACCATGATGAGACTGTTTGCTTCGAAACCGGCTCTCAAAGTGGTGGATGATCAGATAGGTGGTCCGACCTACGCAGGTGACATTGCAACAGCGATTCTGAAAATAGTTGATTATCTGGAACGTAATCCGGACAGTGCACCGTGGGGGATCTACAATTATGCAGGATTTCCGAATGTTTCATGGTGTACTTTTGCCAGAAATATCTATTCTGTTGCACTAGAAAAGAAACTGGTAGATAGAGTAGTGGAAATTGCTCCTGTGGCAGCCGAATTTTATCCGACCAAGGCAAAGAGACCACTTAATTCACAGTTGTCTTTGCAGAAGATCAAGAGTGTATTCGATATTGAGCCTAGTGACTGGGCAGGAGAACTTAAAACAGGTCTGGATAACTATCTAGAGTAGAAAAATATTAGATTATCGGAAATCGTATAAGCCGCTGTGTTATCAGCGGTTTTTCGTTTTATGGGGGAATTGAATAACGAAAAGCAAAATGCGATTTTTCGGTATTTATGATATACTAGCCGAAATTAAAATTTGATTTTAAAAGATTTTGCAATGGAATTTTGCCAAGTCAGTCAAATGACTATGGCATTTGTATTTTTACCGTCATTTAAATTAGGAAATAAAATGAGTTTAGATAATTTACCTGCAGGAAAAGAGTTACCAGAAGATATCTATGTCGTAGTTGAAATTCCTCAGAATTCAGATCCTGTTAAATATGAAGTAGATCATGATACCGGCTGTGTGTTTGTAGACCGTTTCATGGCTACTCCTATGTTTTACCCTTGCAACTACGGTTTTATCAATCAGACACTTTCTCTAGACGGAGATCCGTTGGATGTTTTAGTTCCAACACCATACCCTTTGGTTCCAGGTGCTGTAATCCGTTGCCGTCCTGTTGGTATTTTGAATATGACCGATGAAGCAGGTTCTGATGCAAAACTGGTTGCTGTTCCTCATACAAAAATGACCAAGATCTACGATGATATCAAAGATGTTGATGATTTACCTGAATTATTAAAGAATCAGATCAAGCATTTCTTTGAACATTACAAAGAACTTGAGAAAGGTAAATGGGTAAAAGTTGACGGTTGGTCAAATAAAGAAGCTGCAATGAAGGAAATTCTTGATTCTGCAGAACGTTACAAGAACGCTCAGAAGTAGAATTTTACTAGTTTATCATCTGTATTTTAAAAGTAAATTTATTGATAAAAGAGGTGTGACTTAAGGGCCTAGATCCGGCGGTTTGCCTCTTTTTTGTTTGTAGCAGAATAAATTGTTCCTTCATATGCTGATGGAAAATTGGAAGAATTTGCTGATATCCTTAAGCTTCCGATTGCTGTGTTAGCGGGAAATCTTGTGGCTCAGTCTGAAATTAACCATAGTGGATTAAATCGTCTGAGATCGTCTATCAGATTTACGGTTACAATCTTCAGTAAACGATCCATAATAACCCTTAAGGTAATTATGGCTTTTGCTTAGTCTAAGTGATTTCACTGAAAAGTGAATGAACTACGTTATGAGAGAATGAATTTATGCAAATAAATTCAAATAG
>ONPL01000166.1 GCA_900319705.1 uncultured Pseudomonadota bacterium
AGATGAACCTGCAGAAATTCAATCTTCTTTACAAGGTTCACTTAGATTTTTATCTGAATGTCTAAGTAAGCATCATGGAATGAATCCAATACTGTTAATAGATGAATATGATGTTCCAATCAGCAAAGCAGCGCACTTAGGTTATTATGAGAGAATGATACCTCTAATTAGCAGTTTGTTAAGTCAAGCGTTAAAAACCAATCCATATTTAGGCAAAGCAGTTTTAACAGGATGTTTGCGAGCTGCAAAAGAAAGTATCTTTACTGGATTAAACCTTTTGAAAGTATATTCAATCTTAGATGATGGCCACCCTGAAATTTCAAAGGGAATTGGTTTTACCAAAGAAGAAACCAAGCAAGTACTTAGCTACTACAAATTAGATAAATATTTTGATATGGTTACAAACTACTACGATGGATATCGTTTTGGTGAAGAGCCTATGTATTGCCCATGGGATGTAATGAATTTCTGTAGTGATAATTATCTAAAAGTAGACAGAGCGATTGCACGAATAAAACCTGGTAATTACTGGATAAATACAAGTGGCAATGCAGTAATCGAAGAATATATGGGCTATATAGCACCAGAGCACATTGACCAAATGCAAACTTTAGTAGATGGTGGCTCAATAGCCACTGTCATAAGAGAAGCATTATGCTATGGTGATTTAAAGAACCACAATATTGATGATTTTTGGACATTATTACTATATACAGGATATTTAACTATAAATCCTAAATATATTTCTACTAAGAAAAATGAGTATGAGTTACGTATTCCAAATCTTGAAGTACAAGAATGTTTTAAAGAAAAAATTCAAGATTTTTTCACAAATAATCCTTTAATGCAAAATTACACAACAGACTTAGTCAAAGGATTATTTAATGGTGATGAACAAAGTGTTGAGAAGAATATCAATAATCTGTTAAAAAAATATGTATCCCTCAATGATTTATCTACACGGTCTCCAAAGGAAAATTTTTATCAAGGTTTAATGATTGGTGCCTTAGCAAATGCTTCTGTTGAAATTGATGAGATGCAATCAAATATGGAATCTGGCGATGGTTACGCAGATCTAAAATTATCTGCAAGAGATGGAACAATGGTGGTTATCGAGCTTAAGCAGAATTCTGATAAAAAAGCTTCAAGAACTATATCTGCTGAAAAAGCAATCAAACAAATTATTGATAAAAGATATGTGGCATCAGAAATTGAAAACCCAGATATAAAAAAGATCTATGCATTTGGTATATGTTTTTATAGAAAAGAATGTTCTGTAGTCACAAAACAGTTGAAATGATTTTTATTGACTCTTGTTCCAAATTCCTAGCATTGTTAGAAAAGTCGGGTTGCTTGAGTCTGTCATTTCAGAATGAATGTTAAGCTTATATAACTCCTTAAGGTTGTCATGAGAGAAGACAGGATAGTACAGTGATTGGCTTAATGGAGAATCATTAAGTAAAATTTTGATCCCTGATATACCTGTATCAAATTTTCTTATTAAATTGCTGGCGAAAGCTAATGCACCCTGGTCTTTGTAATAAATTTCGGAAACTTTGTTAATTTTGTTATCTAGTTCGTAGTTTAATCCAGTGTAAACAACGTTAGTGAAGGTATTATTGAAAAATGAGTAAATATTTTCAATTTCAATGATGTCATACTGATGGAGTGTACTGATAATTGAAGCATTATTTCTCAGGATGAGCTTTATCGAATTGTCAAAGAGTTTGTTGACCGTTATATTGTTTTCCTCTCTCAGTAGTATAATGTCTTCTGTTGAGTTACTGATTAAAAATATTCTTTCTTCTACAACGTGCTCTCTCTGGAGAATTAATTCATATCGATATTCAGTATTACTGTTATCCGTAAATTCAACGTAAAATTCTGAATTATCCTTATTATCGAAGAAACTGTCGTAAAAGATGGGAGATTCTTTAGCACTGGAAAAACTGTTTGTAATGAAATAGGATATGAATGCATAAATTTTAAGAGCACTGGTTTTCCCGGATGCGTTGGCACCAAAAAAACCTGTAATCAATGAAAAAGACTTATTCGACGAAAATTTTTCCGGGACGTGGCCGTTTAACCTTAGATTGATATCGATCCACTCTTTAAAACACCAGCAGTTTCTTCCACCATAACCTAGCAGCATAAAATCTCCTCATTATTCAAAATGGTAGATTATAAAAAATTGTTTGTCAATTTTTGACAAATAATTGTCTCCTGGCTTATGATTAGATATCACGAAGTATGTAATTGTTTCGTCGCAATATTGTGACTATACAATTTACGATGATAGCAGAGAAATGACTTACGTAGACCGAATTATGAAACCCCGCATTATTGCTGAAACCTATAAAGTTACTTATCACGAACAGTTCATCGGTTTTTACTATATCTGGGATGATCAGACCGTCTCCTTTGTCAACTATACAGGAGTTCCTGCTGCTATTGCCGAAGAGGTTGAGAAACTTGGTCTGTCCGGTAAAATCAGCAACCGGAAATCAATCAGACTGTTCAGTCAGCTCATGATCCCGCAGAACCGGATCAGCGGCCGGAAAGGAACAGTATACAGCAGCGGACAGCTGACGGTTGAACGGTGTCCGAAAACAACCGGCTGCATTTTTTCTGTGTACCGTCGCAGTGCACGGAGAAATGCTCCGGATTATTCAGAATTTTCCCATGAGGCGTTGACTCATGGCGGCAGTGCAGTATCACGGGTTGAACGCTATGGTTTTATCAAGATGGATGACGGTACTTTTTCCGTCTGTCTGGAGGAATCCTGGTATCAGGGAGGAAGTCACAATGACGGCGGTACGGTCAGTGAACCGATCCCGGAGGAGTGGTTTAAGCTTCAGTATGACGGTTTTCTTGAAAACCTTGTTACGCTGGCATCTGCCTCCCGTTACGGTTTCAGTGCCGATGTGCTGAAAAACAGGAAAGGAATGAAGGAATTTTTCGGTTTTGAAAAATAATTATTTGCTTCGCTGCTGTTTGTTTCGACAGTACAAACTTCAGGTTGGATGAACAGGATTGATATGAAAAAATTGAAAACAGGAAGAGCCAGAGTAATAAAAATCAGCAAAGAGGCACTGTTCGAATTTATTTATGAAAAATTTATTGAGGAGCAGTCTCAGTTTCTGGAGGTTGAACCAACAGAGGTTGCTGATAGATTTGAACTGAATTTTGCTGACGGGGATTTTATTTTTGCCGCCTGGCGCGATGAAGATCCGGAAGGAAATTTTCTGCCGATGCCCGGACAGATAGATCTCCGGAAGGTAATGAAAAATATACCGGATACCACCTCGTCAATGTTTTCTCCGATCGGAAAACTCTACCGGGAATATACCTTTGATGAACTGATCGGGTTGTCAGAGTCCGACGGTGGACAGTCGTCAGATCAAGATTAAACATCCGGATCTTAGGTATTAGAAATTTTGAGAATGCTGTTTTTGCCTTTGAAATATAATTTTTGTAATTGGTCGGAAATGATTTTTTATCCCCTTTTTTCATGATGTAAATATGGCAAAAATATTTGTTGATTTACATCACACTCCTATGCAATTTTGTTTTTTTTACCTTCAAAAAAAATTTTTTCTATAATCGATTTTAAGGATCGTTTCGATCCATCTGAGCCACTTGATTTTTGCGGTGACCTTTTTGACCCCAAATGCAAAAGGTGTGCTTATATCCAGAACGAAGATTCTCAACGTATTTTTCTTGTGTCTACAAGCCTCTTCAAAGGGTGAAAAATTCGATATGTTATAATATTCATAGTACCTAGAAGGTGTCTATGAAAACCGAAGAAGCAAAGAAAAACATACAGGAAACCCTCTCAAAGTTGGAATCTTTTAATCGTGATTCCGACCCTGTTTTTTCGTCTCTGCTTCAGGTTCTATCCAGTTTAATTATCGTGATTATTTCTGCGTTCGAAACACTTCAAACATCATTCAATCAACTTCAAACATCATTTAATCAACTTCAGAAAAATCATTCGGAGTTAAACAAATCATTTAAGCAGTTGACCAAAATAAATCAAAAGTTGGAAAAACAACTGGCCGAGAAAAATTTTACAACCAAGTCACTAAGTGCCAAAGCATACGGCAACAGTAAAAACGAAAGAAACACTTCAGATAAAAACAGAGAAGAAGATCGCTCAGAAAAAGAAAAGAACGAGAAAGCACGAAGGGCGACAAAAGGTCGAGAAAGCAATGTTACAACTAGAATCGAGCAGGTTTACATTGACTATAACGGCAACGAACTGAGCGAATCACAGGCAAAGGAACTGAATGGCACTATATTCACCAATGAGAAAGGCCAAAGACTCAGATACAGTGGATTTTTACGTTCATCAGAGAAAGATGAAATAATTGTTGAAAAGGTAACAAAGCAATACTTCAAGGCAACCTTTGAGATGGTCGATGAAAACGGGGTTGTCATACCGGGAGAGACCATTCCGTTACCGAGTTCTCCGAATGCAGATTTTCTTTCAAAAACCAGGATGAGTATACTTGCACTGGTTTTTGTAGTAAGCGAGTGGATTATGATGAAAGTTCCGCTCAACAGAATAAGCATGAATCTTGAGAGTTATGGAATGGGATTCACCCGACAGCAGCTGTACAGTTACACTGAAATCATCGGTTACCTGCTTAAACCGGTGATGGAATTTCTGGAAAACTACATCAGTAACGCCAAAACAATCGGATTTGACGAAACATATTGGAGTTGCAGAGAAAAAG
>ONPL01000022.1 GCA_900319705.1 uncultured Pseudomonadota bacterium
GTTTAGTGATTCATTAGTTATGGACCACTTATTTATTAGATCTGTCAGCTCAAAATCAAATAATATCCGCATATTTAAAGTTCCGATCAGTCGGCAAACATATAAATGCCGATATCAAAATAGCTTTGGGATCCTCAGAAAATTCCTAAACTCTTTATAAGGAACCTGTGAATTTTCTGACCTACAGAGGAACCTGATGAAAAATGAATAAGAGAACATGGCTCTGTTGAATAGTATGGAGTTTCCCCTCTCATACTATTCAAAAGAACCGAGAACATCTTCCGGAAGATTGCAGACCATTGAATGTCCAGGTTCAAGGCTGCAAATGAGATTGACAGGCGAACAGGTACAAATATACTAGGTATCGATCAACTTACGGTATTTGGTAGAGGAGAAGTACAGATGTCAGACTGCAGCTACATGGTTCCGGATCTTACTGAAGGCAGTTTTTACCGCAGCGAAATTATCATCAAAAAGAGCAGATTCATAACCAGCGTCGGACACACCCAGGGTGCAGAAGCATCAGAAGCTTTTCTTGAAAAAATCAGACGTGAGTTTTCAGATGCAAGGCACAACTGCTATGCCTTCAACGCAGGCAGGGGCGGGGAAACAGCTTTTGCCGGATGCTCCGATGACGGTGAACCGAAGGGTACGGCGGGACGTCCGATGCTGAACGTGCTGGTTCATTCGCAGATCGGCGAGATAACCGTCGTCGTCACCAGATATTTCGGAGGTATTCTTCTTGGAACCGGCGGACTGGTAAGAGCCTATCAGGACAGTGTCAAGGAGGCGCTTGCAAAGCTTCCGCTTAAAATAAAGGAAGATCTGGAGGAACTTCATTTTACCGCTGATTCTACAAAAATGCATATCGTTGAGCAGATTGTCCGCAAACACAGCGGCAGAATAACCGGACGGAATTTTTTCGGAACCGGCTGTATGATTAAAATAACAGCCGGCGCTGCAAACGCATTACAGATAAAGCAAGAGCTGGATCTTCTGAACAGGTAGGCTGTTCCGGATCATCTGTTAGCGATATCGTACATTCTGAATTCAGATCAGGGCAGTTAGTCAGAAATTACTTTTCGCCGGTTTCAACCTTCTTTATATCAGCACTCTGATCTACCGAGAGATCAAATCCGTTGAACATTTCATTATCAGGAAGAACCATGGAGAATCCGTCGGTGCGATCCATGGTAACGGTTAGTTTATCGGATTTCAGTTCAAAAACATGACCGCCGGCTTTTCGATCTTCAGTAATAAAATGGAAGTGCCAGCCTACCGCGTTAAGATCTCCCATGTAATCGGGACAGTACAGCCCCACAACTGTGCCTTTTACATTTTCATGTTCAAAGAAAGTCTGATCCGTCTCCAGAACTTTTGCCAGAGGTTTATACGGTTTCTTCTGGGCATATTCACTTCTGACGCCTATTTTACTGAAGGTACCGTCAATTCTGACCATATAGAAGCGATTGTTTCCGGCGGCCTTTACTTTTCTATTCAGAGCCTCCTTGAGAGCACCGATGTCTGTAAGAGCGGTAAGTTCAAAAGTGTCATCAGCATCCAGGAATGTTACATTGGCAAAAGGAACAGTCTCATCATCCGCCACCACTTCAATCGCTCCGTCGTATCCGGCTCTGTACACAACGCCGTCCAGCATAATCAGTTCCCCGTTCAACCGGTCAAAGGTGCCAATCCCGGTGTCGCCGAGCGTTTTCAGTCGGCCGATCTTCACGCTTCCGTTATAATCTCCAAAGGTTAGACCTTGTAAAAGTGACACCTGGCTCAATACATCCTTGTTTGCCGGCACATCACACTGACAGTCCACGGCGGTGCGTGCGGGAGTGGACATCAGCGCCATAACAGCGGCAGGAAGCATAACGTTAAGGGCCAACTTCTTCAGATTTACAGACGTTTTCATGCTAATTACTCCTAAAAAATTGACAACAATTATTCTAACCCGATGACAGAAGCATTTTGAGAACGAAATTTTGAAAATATGGAACAGATCCCAATGTAGGAACAATCAGAAGAAGATTCGCTGATCTGCTTCAAAAAAGATGAATAACTGCTGTTGTTACGGCACAGTATTTGCCCCACAGAACAGATCAGCAGAAACTGTTCCGGTGCGAAGATGAATTAATTATATGTTCCGGGTATCATCCGGCGAAGACAGTACCCGCAAAAAAACTTTCCTGTGAGCATCAGGCCTTATACTGTATTGAAAGTTATGCCTGGGCACAGATAATTATGCAGATCAGGTATCACAGTCTCAGCAGGCGGATTGAAAACAGCTCCCGTTGACATTTACCGAAGCATGAATAAGCGTTATCCTTTTACTTTTCTGATAACTTCAATCACAAGATGTACTGCTCCTGCGATGACCAGAAGTACCACTGCGTAGGTTAGAAGATTGAGCAGTATTCCAAGAACAAAGCGGGAAAAGCGGTTGATTCCGCAGGCGGCTGTCCCGGCCCACTCACGCAGCCTGCGTCTGACAAATTCTCCAACCTGACTCTGTACTTCGATAATATGTCTGATTTGCTCACCGCCGTGTTCAAGATTTCTCAGATCCCATTTAACGATCGATTTACTGAAAGAGTCCGCCTTCCAGAACATTCCGTCCATAGTGGTAACAGAGGAGGTATTCCAGCTGCCGATCCGCTGATTGAAGGAGCTGGCCTGATTAAACATATTGCTCATGTCCGTAACCCTGGAGGTATCCCAGCCGCCGATCCGCTGATTGAAGGAGACTGCCTTTCTGAACATACTGCCCATGTTTGTAACTCTGGAGGTATTCCAGTCGCCTACAGGCTGATTAAAGGCGGCAGCCTCCTTGAACATACTGTTCATATTGGCAACACATGAGGTATCCCAGCTGCCGATCGGCTGATTGAAGGATTCAGCTCTCCAGAACATTCCCTCCATATCGGTAACACTTGACGTATTCCATCTGCCGATCGGCTGATTAAAATATTCCGCACTCCAGAACATTCCCTCCATATTCACAACAGAGGAGGTGTCCCATTCCCCGATCGGCTGATCAAAGGATTTGGCATGGGCAAACATATAACTCATGTCCGTAACCCTGGAGGTATTCCAGCCGCCTACCGGCTGATTGAAGGACAGTGCCTTCTGAAACATATAACTCATATCCGTCACAGAAGAGGTGTTCCAGTCACCCACCGGCTGATTAAAGGATACAGCTTTACAGAACATGCAGCTCATGTCGGTAACTCCGGAGGTATCCCAGCTGTCTACCGGCTGATTAAAAGCCGCCGCCTCACGGAACATGCTGTTCATAGTGGTGACCCTGGAGGTATTCCACCGGTCAACGGGCTGATTAAAAGCGGAGGTGTAGGCGAACATACCCTCCATGTTCGTAACGGAGGAGGTATCCCAGTCACCGACAGACTGGTTGAAGGAGGAGGCATCACAGAACATCCAGCTCATGTTGGTCACAGCGGAGGTATCCCAGCTGCCGATTGGCTGATCGAAGGAGGA
The DNA here is from genome assembly GCA_900319705.1 of uncultured Pseudomonadota bacterium. Lineage (GTDB taxonomy): Bacteria > Pseudomonadota > Gammaproteobacteria > Enterobacterales > Succinivibrionaceae > UBA2804. The sequence goes on from ONPL01000022.1 coordinate 3,502, forward strand.
GGCCTCCTGGAACATCCCGAACATATCAGTGACGCGGGAGGTATTCCAATCGCCGATCGGTTGATTGAAGGAGGATGCACCGTAGAACATCCGGCTCATATCGGTGACACATGAGGTATCCCAGCCGCCGATGGGCTGATTAAATGAGGAGGCGCCCCAGAACATACCCCACATATCGGTTATACGGGATACATCCTGAAGATTGATGTACTCAAGTTCATTCTGTCCGGCAAAAGCCCCGGCCAGGGAACGCACACTGCTGCCGAGAATGATCCTGAACTCGATCCGCCTTAGTTTCAATCCCCAGAAAGGGTTGGTCCTGCTCTGACTTTCTTTCCAGGATGCTTCAGATTCACCTTTTTTCCAGTATCTGGTGAATTCATAATTAATGGTCAGAGAATCCAGACTGTTGCTCAGAATATCACTTCGCAGTTCGTCGGTGATGTCGTCCGGGGAATCCAGTACCGGATTGCGGGGAGTGGTATTTTTTCTGCCGGCTCTTTTTATTTTTTCCTCTTCAGCTTTCCGCCGCCTGATGGAAGTCTCTTCAGCGGACAGTCCTCCGAAAAATTCAGAAAATCTTGCCAGCGGAATGTGTCCGTAACGCTGAATATCATGGATACCGGCAAGAAGAAATTGTTCGTATTCCGGATTATCCGATTTTTTCAATTCAGTCATGAATTTTTTAAAACCGGAAATATTTTCAAACTTTCTGCCTCCGATCCTGATTTCAAATTCCGGGTTCAGCATGGCGGCCAGCGTCATAAGGCGGTCTGAAAAATCATAATTTCCGGATTCAGCCACCCTGATATAATTGTCAGTAAATTCGTACTCAGTGGTTTTCCCCATGATTGAAAACCAGACCGGCAGGTACAGGGAAATCTCCTGATAAAGGCTCTGCGGTTCAGGATCCTCCGCCACGGCCTCAGCTGCAAGGAAACTGCCGAGCTCCGCCGTACTGCTGTACTTATGATTTCTCCAGTAGAAGGCGGTCAGACCGGCTGCTTTTTCCATCCCGGTTATCATTTTAAAATATGCCGCATCTGTTACCTCTTCCTCTTCACAGTCCAGCACCAGATCGGCTAAATCATACAGTTCAAGTTTTTTGAAGAAAGAGGCGGCAAAACCTCTGCCGATCTGCTTTCTGCCCTTCTCCCAGCTGGTGCCGAAGGCTTCTACAAAACCTGCGAGATCGGCAATCTTTACTGCGGCCCCGTTATCATTAATAAAGTCGTAGGGCACCGGAAATTTTCTGCCGGAATGCGGTTCAGAGCCGTGCTCAGCAGCCGGAGTATCCCCCGGGGCGGTCTGTTTCTCGCCTCTGAGCCAGTTTTCGATATCCCTCCAGTTCCAGCGGCGGTTCGGATTATCAGGATTGCCGCGGTTGCTCAAATCCTTGTAGGTAAGACCTTTGACGAGCAGTCTGAGAGTTTCGGGAAAATCCCCGGGGAACGGTATATTCTGCACCGAGGCAAAGGCGGCCCGCTGTTCGCTGGAAAGATTTCCGGCAGGAGCAAAGGGAGTATGTCCGGTAAACAGTTCGTAAAGAGTAATCCCGAAAGAGTAGTAGTCTGATTCAGCAAGATAAACATTGTTAAAGGTTTCCGGTGCGGCATACTCGGGGGACATTCCGGTATTTGTAACAATAACGGACTCTCCCTCATTTTTCACGGAACTGATCCCGAAATCGATTATCAGAATTTTTCCGCCGTCATCAGCGACCATAAGATTGGACGGTTTGATATCCTTATGGACAATGCCGCTGTCGTGAAGATATTTAAGCCCCCTGGTAACGCATGGAACGATAATATCCCTGATTTCATCCAGGCTGAAGGTTTTTCCGGCAAGACTGCCGTTGCTGAAATAGGGAAGAATAACAAACGGGTAGTCTCCGGCTGAACCGTAATCCTGAACCTCCGCTATATATGGTGATCTGAGTTTTGACAGCATCTCAACGATATCAGTTTTCACCGCATCCTTTCTGCGGTACACCTTGGCGACGTGACGATCCCCGGATCTGTCAGTGCAGAAATAAAGATCCGCCTCCCCGGATTTTACTTTCAATTTTAGCTGAAGGGTATATTTTCCATCCAGCAGTGTCTGTCCTTCAAGATTAGGGATGACAGAAGCACCTGCAGAAATATTGAGTCTTGTTTTGCGCTGATTACTGTTTAGTCTGGTGTCCATTTTTCAGTTTATTATTCTTGTTATTCTGACAACCCGCATATGATACATCATTTGGGCGGATGATTTTGATACACAGCTCGCAACGGTACACTGTATTGAGTCTGTGATTTGTTCAAATTGCTCATTTTGTACATTACGGCAGTTTGTTCAGGGGCATTACTGCAAATCAAACTTTTCCGTAGAGGCCAGGTTATATTCACTAATAACGATTGGCAACCGGAACATCCACCTCAGCCACATATGACAGGTTACTAGGACACACCGGATTCAGGCATAAATAGTTTGAATAAATCAAAATCATCATTGAAATTGAGCGTTTTTTTCGTTCTTACCAGCATCTTCTATCCACAATTGCAGGAATTGCGGCTGCTGTTACAAATTCTGAGGGGTCGGCATGTTAACATTAATTGTGGTCTTTGACCCCGTGTTTTATGAATGATCTGTTCATCGTTTCAATGCATATCTTTAGGAGTGTTTTATGTCTGTTCTTGCAGCTTTTATTGTTCCGCATCCCCCTCTGATTATTCCTGATATCGGTCGCGGCAGAGAAAATCAGATCAGAAAAACCATTGATTCATATAATGCCGTGGCAAGGCAAATAGCTGATCTGCACCCTGATACGATAATTATCTGCAGTCCACACAAGCAGACCTTTTCAGATTATTTTCTGATTAACGGAGAAACATATGCCGAAGGCTCATTTGAACAGTTCGGAGCTCCGGAAGTTAAACTGCGCACCCGATGTGATACTGAATTTATCACAACCCTGGAGCAGGAGTGCCGCAGGGAAAAAGTTATGGCAGGAACCGCCGGCAATGAGGTAGAACAGCCGCTTGATCACGGAACAATGATTCCTCTGTGGTTCATCGGCAGATACCTTGACAACTGCAGGGTGGTAAATGTCGGTATTTCCGGATTTTCACTGACTGAACACTATCACCTCGGGGAAATTATCGCTGCAGTTGCAGAAAAACTCGGACGAAGAACAGTATTTGTGGCCAGCGGGGATCTATCCCATAAATTAAAAGAGGATGGACCGTACGGTTTTGCCAGCGAGGGACCTGTTTATGATCAGAAACTGATGGACGCCTGCAGTCGCGGGGCACTGGGGGAACTTCTGGATTTTTCGCCTGATCTGTGTCACCAGGCAGCTGAATGCGGCCATAAACCGTTCTGTATGATGGCTGGTTTTCTTGACGGGAAAAAAGTCAGTTCAAAGGTCTACTCACATGAGGATATCACAGGAGTGGGATACGGTGTTTGCAGTTTCACGGCTGAAGGTTATGATCCGGACAGAAAATTCAGAACGGCGAAACTGAAAGATGAGGAGAACTGCGTCAGCAGTCTTCCTCTGAGTAACGAGCCGTATGTGCGTCTTGCCCAGCGGGCGATTTACAGTCGCGTAATTTCTGGAAGATACATAAAAGTACCCGACGACGTTCCGGAGCAGATGCTGCAGCAGAGGGCGGGGGTATTCGTCTCGATTCACCGGTATGATCGTCTCAGAGGATGCATCGGTACCATAATGCCGGCAGAGGAGTGCATCGCTGAGGAAATTATCAGAAATGCCATACTTGCATCCACCAGTGACAGCAGGTTTTACCCGGTTAAGCCGGATGAACTTGATTCTCTGGAAATCAGCGTCGATGTTCTGGGTGAAATTGAAGATATTTCATCCCCTGATGAACTGGATGTTCTGCGCTACGGTGTAATCGTAAGAAACGGAGCGCGAAGAGGACTGCTTCTGCCTAATCTTGACGGAATAACATCAGTAGATCAACAGATTGAAATTGCAATGCAGAAAGCAGGGATTATGCCCGGTGAAAAAATTTCTCTGCAGCGGTTTGAAGTAGTGCGTCACTATCAGGATCATGGAGCCGGTAATGAGTAATGACCGCTGCCGCGTCTGTTTCAGAAGATGCAACATTCAGGAGGGCCGAACCGGGTTCTGCGGAGCCAGGATCTGCCGGGAGGGAAAAATCATCCCGCTGCATTACGGCAGGATTTCCTCACTGGCACTTGATCCGATCGAAAAAAAGCCGCTCCGTCATTTTATGCCCGGATCAATGATTCTCTCTGCAGGAAGCTACGGCTGCAATCTGCGCTGTCCGTTCTGTCAGAACAGCTCAATCTCCTGGTCGGAGGAGGCGCAAACCCGTTCAAGAGGAGGTCGAATCATGTCCCCTGAAGAGCTTGCTGCTCTCGCCGCTGCCCTCATACCCCGGGGTAACATCGGTGTAGCCTTTACCTACAATGAACCTCTCATAAACTATGAATTCGTACGTGATACCTCGATACTGCTGCACCAGCACGGTCTGAAAAGTGTAATGGTCACCAACGGTACCGCATCTGACGGGGTACTGGAGGAACTCAATGGTCTTGTTGACGCCATGAATATAGATCTGAAGGGATTTACCGACAGGTACTACCGGAAAATACTCAAAGGCGATCTGCAGATGTGCAAAAACTTTATCGAGAAGGCTGTCGGCATGTGCCATGTGGAACTGACAACACTGATAGTCACCGATGAGAACGACTCGGAAGAGGAAATCAGAAATCTTTCACAATGGATTGCCGGGCTTTCAGACGAAGCCGGAAGGGTAGTGGGTACGCAGATACCGTTGCATCTTACCAGATTCTTTCCAGCTTTCAGAATGACTGACCGTGCCGCTTCTGATGTAGGCAAAATCTATAATCTTGCACAGATCGCCAGGAAAAATCTGAAATATGTATACACAGGAAACTGCTGATACGCTGCCCCCAAAAAGCCCAGCAGCGGTTCTGACATAGCTGACTGCCGCTCAATTGTTCGGTACAGTCATATCACGACTCCCAATCTGCTTTATCGACACAAATAATTTTTGTGAAATACTGATACTTTAACTTAATAATTTTTGTGAAATATTGATACTTTTGCTGAATAATTTTTGTGAAATATTGATACTTTTACCGAATAATTTTTGTGAAATATTGATACTTTTACCGAATAATTTTTGTGAAATATTGATACTTTTGCTGAATAATTTTTGTGAAATACTGATACTTTAACTTAATAATTTTTGTGAAATATTGATACTTTTACCGAATAATTTTTGTGAAATTTTAATACCTAACAGCAGAATCGGCAGTTTCATGTATCCCCCGCAAAGAAAAAAATCATAATGGTAAACCTAAGAACAAACTAATTCAATTGTTAACTTTTAAGAGAAAACAAGCTCTCCGGCAGCTAGCTAACCGGTGAACAGTCAGATAATTCAAACCATATTCAAATAAAGGTAACCGGTCGAAAATGTTCTCCGATGTTTACAAAAAAATTAACGGAAATTGTCCTAAACCGGTTCGTAAGATCCGGTAACAGAAAAGTTTGACAACCGGACATGAACCTGTAACTGCTCAATCAGCCGTTATTTCTGCCCGGATCCGCAAGGTTTGGGAAAAGTGTAGGAATCCGCGTTATCAAACATCCGGGAAAAACTTGCAACATTCGACATATTCCAGTTTTCAACCGGCTGGTTGAATGATTTTGCATAGGCAAATATACTGCCCATATCTGTAACATTTTCGGTATTCCATGTATCCAATGGTTGGTTGAATTTCTGGGCTCCTACAAACATCGACCACATATTTTCAGTGCCGGAGGTATTCCAGCTGCCGATGGGCTGATTGAAAGTAAGTGCACCTAAAAACATACAGGACAGATCAGTGACACTGGAAACATTCCAGTCTCCAATGGGCTGATTGAAGGATTCAGCATACTGGAACATACAGCTCATATCAGTAACACAGGAGGTGTTCCAGCTGCCGATGGGCTGGTTGAAAGTGGAGGCTCCGTCAAACATACCGCTCATATTTGTGACTGACGATGTATCCCAATTACCGATAGGTTGGTTAAACGTTCTGGCACCGCTGAACATGTAACTCATATCGGTTACCTTCGAAGTATCCCAGCAGCCGATCGGCTGGTTGAATGAGCAGGCTCTCAGGAACATTTGCTTCATACTGGTTACATTCGATGTATCCCAGCTGCCAATCGGATGATTGAACTTTTCCGCATTGTAGAACATTCCGCTGAAATCATTAATGCGGGATGTATCATGGATCCGCACATTCTCCAATTCATGCTGATTAGCAAAGGCACCGGCCAGGGAACGTACTTCAGGACCGAGAAAGATTTCAAAATCAGTATGTTTGAGTTTCACTCCAAAAAACGGATTTGTTCTGCGCTGGTTCTTTTCCCAGTAATACTCATCCTTATCAAAATAGCTGGTGAACTCGTAGTTGATGGTGATCGTATCAAGGTTGTTATGTTTAAGATCTCTTCGTAATTTCTGAGTGATATCAGCAGGTGAATTCAGCACAGGATTTCGCTGTCTGCGCTGTTTCAAAATATTTCTGAATCTGACTAATTTTGTTTTCACAATATCATTCCTATTCTATTGTTTTACCAACCGATTTATTATGCCGGTCCGGATCAGAAAACTGCTGAAAAGCCGGGACCATTGAATTAATAGTGCAATGATTGGAATGAATGAGCATGTCACTCCAGTGCAGGCCAGCCGATCCTACAAAAATATTCTATCTGTGTCCAATATTTCAACAAATCACATTGACGAAATACTGTCCTGTATCTAATATCATAAATGCGGGTCAATGAATATAATTCAAGTACCTGAAGGATCTGTGAAGACGTAGACACACGGGACTGTGAACATAAAGACGGCTGTATATTTTAGCAGAAATAATATTCTGTAGACTGTCAACCCCGTTCACAGCATTCGATGTTCCGGCTGCATACCTAACGCAGCGGTTGAATACGGTCATATCAGCGGAGGATAGAAGACAGTGAACAATATTGTAGATCAACTCATAAATTCGTTATTTGACGTAAAGGATGATGCCGGCTATGCGGTTCTTGACGAGATTGATGCATCATCCCCTGATATATTCAAAAATGTAAAGAAAGATTTCATCGCCGAGCTGAGAGCCTTCTGTGCAGATTTTTCAACTGAGATCAGCGATGTCAGAAATTTCTACGATTCACTTGATAAGGAGCTGCAGGAAGAAATCCAGATTGCCATCGGTAAACCTTCATGCAACGGAAAAACCACATTTTTCTATCCGTTTGACAATCCGCAGCTGCTAGATTTCGAAGCTATCAGGATCCACCTGACCAACATACTTGCAGCCAACAACGATGATGCGGGGACACGACTGAACGCAACCAGTCTCAAATATCTGCTTCTCAATGCATCTTCACTGGTAAGGATGCGGCTGACCTACAAATTCATAGATCAGTACGCCAATGCACTGATCAAACTGAAAAAGGATGACAGCAGCGGGAAAACGCTGAAGGAACTGCTCAGAGAATACGCGGAGCAGTTTTATCCGCCGCAGCTGTTTGCAGGGCAGTTTGTTGACGAGTCATATTTCTACAACGAGATGGAAAAATTCTTCCGCCATATACGAAAATATATCAAACAGATTAAAATCCTGCTTGAGTACCTGTAGCAGCAGTTTTATCTTCCTTAAGGAACGGCTCCGCCGGGAACTTCCGGACACTGTTCCTGTTTTTCTTTTGTAAAATTCACAGATCAGACATACGTCAGAGAAAGCAGCTGCAACAGGGCAGTTTTTGCTTTCCCTGACAGTGGTTTTCTTTCGTATTAACAGATCCGGATGATATCACAGAAAAGAAAATCTGCTTAAATCACGATGGATAAACAGTTCGTCCAGGAAACTGTACAGAAGAACAAAAGGCGCGGAGTATACGCGCGCCTTAATATCAGTAAATTACCGTATATTTCAAAGTGTCAGCTACATGGCTGCTTTGAGGATTGCCACAACATCATTTCGATCAAGTGGTCGGATAGCGGTATTCAGATTACCGAACCAGTGGGCGAAAATATGATCCGCCATAGCTTCAAAATGTTCGTCAGAATTAATTCCAGCCTCACGCAGAGTCTGCGGCATTCCGATTTTTTTGAAAAATTCCGAAGTAAGACGGATTGCCTCCAGAGCATTGGACATCGGATCTGCATCCGGATCCAGTCCGAATACATTTACACCGTACTGTGCAAAACGGGGTGCAGTTTCATCATTCAGACTGTATTTCATCCAGGCCGGTGTGACAATGGCCAGGCCGGCGCCGTGCGTAATATCGTAGTAGGCCGACAGTTCGTGCTCAATGGCATGACACACCCAAGGGGAATCAGTTCTGCCGAGAGCCGGTAATCCGCAGCAGCCGAAGGAGCTGACCATCATAAGCTGAGCTCTGGCGTCATAATCCTCAGGATTTTCAATAGCCTTCGGGGTGCAGGTAATTACAGTTTTAAGCATTGCCTCGCATACACCGTCGGTGAAAATATTGCCGTCTTTAACCAGATAAGATTCAAAGATATGGGACATGATATCGGAGGAGCCGGCCGCGGTCTGCCATTTAGACACCGAGTAGGTATACTGCGGATCCATGATGGAAACCTCTGGGAAGATTTCACCAAGCAGGGCAAGTTTCTCATTGGTCTGCGGATTCGAAATAACTCCGCCGCCGTCATATTCGGAGCCGGTTGCCGACAGGGTCAGCACGGTGAAAAACGGCAGATGTTTTCCAACCCTGGAATTGTCGATCACCAGATCCCAGGGATCCCCGTCATAAAAGGCACCTGCGGCAATATTCTTGCAGCAGTCGATGACACTTCCTCCGCCGACAGCAACGATAAAATCAATTTTTTCCTTTTTTACCAGCTCAACACCCTTGCGCACGGAGGTGATCTTCGGATTCGGTTCAATACCGGAAAGTTCAAATACCTCATAGCCCTGCAGAAGTTCGGTGATTTTGTCATAAAGTCCGATCTTTTTGATGCTTCCGCCGCCGTAGGCAAGAAGAACCCTGCGTCCGTATTTTGCCATGTATTTAGGAAGTTCGTTGATTTTTCCCTTTCCGAAAACAAGACGGACGGGAACAAAGTAGTTGTAATCGTGCATCGAGAGCTCCGTTTCAAAATTTAAGATAATACATCCGGAAACTGAGGAATGTTCCGGACGGGCAGAGAGGAGATTACACCCCTATCCTGTTTCAATTGTAAACGTCATGGTTTATTCAGCGCAAACAAAAGAACCTCCGGATGTACAGAATTGCGGTTCTGTTCAAAACAGAATGAGCGCAGGTTCAAACAGTTAGCTTTAAAAGGCAGCCAGGTTGATTGCGCGGGTATAGGCGGCGAGAGTCTGACCGTCAAAACATACCCATTCGATCAGTTCAAATACACCTTCACGGGAGGAAACGAATCCCGCAGCGGTTGAAACGGCTATATCCGCCGCTTCATCAAGCGGGTAGCGGTAGACACCGGTGGATATGGAAGGGAAGGCAATCTTTTTAATGCCGTGTTCAAGGGCAAGCTGCAGACAGCTGGTATAACAGTCACGGAGCAGCCGAGCCTCGCCGGATCCGCCGCCGCGCCAGATTGGACCAGGTGTATGGATGACATAGCGGCAGGGCAGATTATAGGCGGCGGTGATTTTTGCCGATCCGGTAGGGCATCCGCCGAGAGTCCGGCATTCCTGAAGCAGACCGGGACCTGCGGCACGGTGAATGGCGCCGTCGACTCCGCCTCCGCCGAGCAGGGTGGTATTGGCGGCATTGACAATTGCATCAACATCATTCTGTACTGTTATGTCACCGGCTATGGCTCTGATAATCATATATGTCTCTCCAAAGTAAAAATCTGTTACAGTTCAAAGTCCAGATCCGACGCGGCGGTAAAACCGTAGGCGCTAACTGCGCTGCGCACAGCCCTGGCGACAGCCTCAGCCATTACATCGGCGGCAAGAGTACCCACCAGATCGATGTCGGCCTCAATCTCTGCGGATGACAGTGCATAAATACTGTCGCCGTCGGCACTGGTATGGACAGGGCGGATGGATCGGGCATAACCGTTGTGAGTCATTGAAGCAATTTTGCAGAGTTCAGACTTGTTAAAGGATGCATTGGTCAGCACTGCACCGATAGTGGTGTTGTCCACGAACCGGTTTTCATGAACCTTGATATTGCGCTGCATAAACAGTGTGCTGTCGATAAACCCTTTTCCATCCTCCGTCAGCATACCTGCAATCTTTTTTCCGCTCTTCCAGTCAAATATGTCACCGAGCGCATTGACAGCCACGACAGCTCCGATCTGCAGACCGTCAAGCTCCACCGCATAACTTCCGATCCCGGATTTCATGCAGGTGTTCATTCCTCCGAGTTTGCCCACGGTGGCCCCGCATCCGGCACCGTAGTTCCCGTCCCGGTAGTTTGGTGCCTCCATCGCAATTCTTGCGGCTTCGTAGCCCATTTTGCGATCCGGCCGGACTGACGGATCTGCGACCGTCAGATCAAAAATATCTGACTGAACCACCAGAGGCACCCTGGTAACACCGACATCAAAGCCGATGCCTCGCTGTTCGAGATACTCCATCACTCCGCCGGCGGCATCAAGGCCGAAAGCACTGCCTCCGGCCAGCACCACGGCATTTATAGTGCCGGCTGAAGCCAGGGGATGGAGTATTCCCGCATCCCTTGACGCCGGACCGCCGCCGCGGATATCGAGCCCCGCACACATGCCGTTCCGGCCGATTATCACGGTACAGCCGGTGCCTGCCTGCTCATTTTCAGTCTGTCCGATACAGAAACCGCTGATCTGATTTACCGGTATTTCCCTCTTCATAACGCTCACCTAAATAACTCCTGTCTGATCATCAGGCAGCTGCAGTTTGACCGCCGGCTAGCCGAGGGTCATTTTATCCTCGGTAACATCCCTGCTGCCGCATTTCGGGCAGCGGGGTTTTACAAACAGATCCCAGAGCCCCTTCTTAACCGCAAAACTGCTGCCGCATTTATTGCATTTATAGAATTTGGGAGACTGCGGACTTAGCGCTGATTTACAGCTGATCCCGCTGATTTTTTTAGTCATGTTAAAACCCTCCAGCCGCTGTTCAAAATCACGCCGAAAGCGGCAAAATGAAAAATTACCGGCAGCATCGTCCGGAGAAATGCTGCGTTCTGTTTTTCCACACCGTCACCTGGTCTGATGGTAGCAGACAAGCGCTAAAAGCTCGAGAAAAAACCTTTATGACAGACCGGAACTGTGACAGCTTACACTGTCAACGTTACAGTAACAAGCAGGCAGAGAATTGTTTTACCTGCCGGCTGTATTCAAATTGCAGAGCAACACGGGTATAATGTGCGCAGTTTGCAAACACAGGATATCAGATATAAGTCAATGTCAAAGGATAACAATATAAAGAAACTCGAAGAGCTGATCCGCAACAGATGCATGGCCAGGGATCAATTCCGTCTGCAGAAAAAATTCAAAGAACTGTTCAGAAAAAAATTTTCAGATCTTGAGGCGCTGACCGAACTGCAGCTTGAAGCAGAATCCTCCTATGAAGAATATCTCGAACGCGAGCAGTCGATACCTGAGCTGTGCTATCCCGAAGAACTGCCAATCGTGCAGAAGAAGGATGAAATCAGGGATGCAATCATAAACAACCGGGTAGTGGTGATCGCCGGCGCCACCGGTTCCGGTAAAACCACCCAGCTGCCGAAGATCTGTCTTGAGGCCGGATGCGGCAGACGCGGGTTCATCGGCCATACCCAGCCGCGCAGACTTGCCGCCAGAACCGTGGCCCAGAGACTGTCCGAGGAACTGGGAACGCAGACGGGGACGCTGGTCGGATACAAGGTAAGATTCACCGATCACACCGACAGCAGATCTCTGGTTAAAATCATGACCGACGGTATCCTGCTGGCTGAACTTACCCGGGATCACTTTCTTGACCAGTACGATACCATCATTATCGACGAGGCGCATGAAAGAAGTCTCAACATCGATTTTCTGCTCGGTTATCTAAAACAGCTGCTGGAGCGGCGCCGTGATCTCAAGGTGATAATCACCTCGGCAACCATCGATGTGCAGAGTTTTTCCACCTATTTCAACAATGCACCGGTCATTGAGGTTTCCGGACGGACCTATCCGGTTGAAACCAGATACCGTTCACCTGCCGACAACGAACTCAATCCGGAATCGGATCCCTTCGAGGAGGGTTATCAGGCCATCGAGGAGCTTGGGGAAATCGACAGCGGTGACATCCTGGTATTTCTGGACGGCGAACGCTCCATCTACGATTTTGCCGACTTCCTGCGTAAAAAACAGTTAAAACACACGGAAATTCTGCCCCTCTATGCAAGACTGTCCAATGCCGAACAGAACCGGATCTTCCAGCCCCATGCAGGAAGACATATCATACTGGCGACCAACGTGGCGGAAACATCTCTCACCGTACCCGGAATAAAGTACGTAATCGACTTCGGTGACGCCAGAATAAGCCGCTACTCGGTAAGAACCAAGGTACAGCGTCTGCCGATTGAACCGGTTTCAAAAGCCAGTGCCGACCAGCGCCGGGGCCGCTGCGGCCGTACCTGTCCGGGTGTGTGCATCCGACTGTACAGTCAGCAGGACTACGAGCACCGGCAGGACTATACTGATCCCGAAATATTAAGGACCAACCTGGCATCGGTAATACTGCAGATGATCAACCTGAGACTCGGCGACATCGAAAGCTTCCCGTTTCCGAATCCGCCGGATCACCGTCAGATCGGGGACGGCTTCCGTCTGCTGGAGGAAATCGGCGCACTGGATGAGGAGCACAGGCTTACCCCGGACGGAAAACTGATAGCCAGACTGCCGATCGATCCTCGTCTTGCCAAAATGGTGGTGACCGCATCCAGAACCGGCGCACTGTCAGAAGTGCTGATCATCGTATCAGCCCTTTCTATCCAGGATCCGCGCGAACGGCCGCTTAACAAAAAGAACGAGGCCAACCAGATGCATGAACGCTTCAATGATCCTGATTCCGACTTCAATGCACTGCTGAATCTGTGGAAATACATCAGAGACATCCTCGACGGCGGCAGCTACAATGAACTGCGCAGAAGGTGTAGAAAGGAATTTCTGTCCTATCTGAGGATCAGAGAGTGGGAGGATCTGCACCGTCAGCTGGAAAAGGCCTGCCGCGAGCTCGGTCTGAGATTCAATGAGAACGAAGCGGACTTCAATGCGGTGCACCGCGCTCTGTCCTCGGCACTGCTGAGCCATATCGGCAGTAAATCACTCGAGGGAGGTGAATACATCGGTGCCCGCGGAGCGAAATTCATCATCGCCTACACCTCGGGACTCCACAAAAAGAATCACAAATGGATCATGGCATCGGATCTGGCGGAAACCAACCGTCTCTATGCCAGAAATGTCAGCAGGGTGGATCCTCGCTGGCTTGAGGAATACGGGGCCCATCTGCTCAAAAGGTCATACTCCGAGATCCGCTGGAGCAAGAACAGCGGGGCGGTGGTGGCTGATCTTCGTCTCAGCCTCTACGGTCTGCCGATCGTTGAAGGCAGAACCGTGCAGTATTCACACGAAGATCCGCAGCTGTGCCGGGAACTGTTCATCAGACATGCACTGGTGGAGGCTGATTTTGACTGCAGGGAAAAGTTCTTCATAGAAAACCAGAAACTGATCAGCGAGATCCTGGATGAGGAGGACAAGGCGCGCCGCAAGGACATTCTGGTGAGCGACGACGATCTGTTTGAATTCTACAACCGCAAGCTCCCGGCCGAGGTTAACTCTGCGGTCACCTTCAAAAAATGGTGGCAGAAGCAGATGCAGAGCGATCCTAAATTCCTTAATTTCGACCGTGAATTTCTGATCAGCGACAGCAGCAAACTTGCCAGCGCCAGCGATTTTCCGGATCACATCACCATCGGACGCTACCGGCTGGCACTGTCCTACGTATTCGATCCGACCAGGGATGATGACGGTGTAACCGTGAAAATCCCTCTCTCCATTCTGAACCAGTTCGATCTGAAGGATTTCGATTTCATCGTTCCGGGGCTGCGCAACGAGTTTTTCATCGCGGTGATCAAATCCCTGCCGAAAAATCTGCGCAAGCTGTTTATCCCGGCTCCGGTATTCGCCAGAAGTCTGCAGGAATCCATTGACGGAGACACCAGAAATCTGTGGCACGACATCGAGAGTAACCTGACCCGCATCGGCGGCACCAGGATCGAACGGGAGGATTTCGATCTCGAATCAATCCCTGCTCATCTTAAGTACAACTTTGACATTGTTTCCGACAACGGCAAGACCATCAAATCAGGCCGTGATTTGACCGAACTTAAAAACTCGCTGCAGAACCAGGTGCAGAAACGGCTGGAGAAGATTGCCGCAAACAGCGAACAGAGCAGTGCGGTAAGCACCACCTGGAATTTCGGCACCATACCGGAAAAATGCGTGGAGAAGCGCAGAGATCTGCAGATTGTCTACTATCAGGCGCTGCGGGAGGAGGAAGGCGGCGTCAGACTGGTAAATGTAGAGGATCCGGTGATGCAGAACATTCTGCACCGGGCAGGTCTGCGCAGACTGCTGCTTCTGAACTGCCAGAGTCCGGTGGGATATCTGCGGGAAAAACTTCCGAACCGCACCAAGCTGACCATGTACTACCACGGATTCGGCAGGATCGATGAACTGATCGGGGATTTTGTCAACTGTGCCATCGATTACTGTCTCAAACGCAGAGGCTCTCTTATCTGGAACGAGGCGGATTTCAACAGTATGCTAAAAACCGTCAAGGGTGACCTAAACGAACTGGTGGAACAGATTGCTGTCAGTGTGGAGAACTGTCTGGTTGAATATACCGCCATCGGCAAGATGCTCAAGGGGAAAATAGATCTGCGCTCATCCCTGTGCTTTGCCAGTGCCAGGGATGAACTGCAGAAATACGTCTTTAAAGGTTTTGTAACCCACTACGGATACGAGCGGCTCAAAGATCTGCACCGTTATCTGCTGGCACTGCACAAAAGAGTTGAGAAAATAATTTCAGATCCGGCAAGAGATCAGCTGCAGATGCGGGTAATTGCAAATGTGGAGGAGGAGTGGAGAAAACTGTTCGGCTATTTCAAATCTCCGCTCTACATCAGCGATGAGGTTAAAAATATCGGTGTAATGATTGAGGAACTGAAGATTTCACTGTTCGCGCAGTCGGTGGGAACCAGATTCCCGATCTCCGAAAAAAGGATTCTCAATGAAATCCAGCGGGTGAAAAGCACCCTGTAGAGGAAGCACTGAGGTATTCTAGAAAAAAATTGCAGATCCGGGGAAAAATTCAAAAATTTGACTTGCATCAAATTTTTTGAGTAGTATTATTCATTTGTTTATAAACAGATCCAACATTTGAGTAATACAATGAACAAATTCAAACTGACAAGGCACAATGTTCTGCACCTGTTCAGCGCTGTTTCTGACGCGTGTGTCAATGAGCCGTATACAAAATCACGCTTTATCTCCGATCTGCTCGCCGGTATCACCGTGGGTATTATCGCCATCCCGCTGGCAATGGCGCTTGCTATCAATTCCGGTGTAGATCCGCAGTACGGACTTTATACCTCGATTATCACCGGTATCGTAATCGCCCTTACCGGCGGTTCACGCTACAGCATCTCCGGTCCTACCGCGGCCTTCGTGGTAATACTGCTGCCGATCGCCCAGAAATACGGTCTGGCCGGACTTCTGACCGCCTCGGTAATGTCGGGATTCTTCCTGCTGTTTTTCTCGGCCATGCGCATGGGAAGGCTGATAATCTATATTCCGATTGAGGTTACCCAGGGTTTTACCCTCGGCATCGGTATTCTGATCGCCACCCTGCAGCTTAAGGACTTTTTCGGTATGCAGATCGAAAGCATGCCCGGCGAATTCTACGATAAAGTGGTGGTTCTGGCTGAAAATCTGCCGAAACTAAACTGGGCCGACACTACCGTGGGACTGGTATCCCTGATTGTGGTTTTCGGCTGGCCTAAACTCAGACATCTATTCAAGGGAAAGATGTCCCTGCTGTTCACCAAGGTTCCAAGCCATCTGCCTGCCATCATCTTCGGTATGATTGCAGCATCAATCATCGTCAAGGCTACCGGCGACAGCAGTATCATCCAGACCATCGGAAGCAAATTCCACTATACCAATCCTGACGGTTCTATCGGCAACGGTATTCCTCCGTTCCTGCCGACCTTCGCTTTGCCGTGGAATCTGCCCGGCGCTGACGGACAGCCGATGCAGTGGAATATGGAAGTGTTCCAGCATCTGCTGATGGCTTCATTCTCAATGGCTGTTCTCGGGGCAATTGAATCTCTGCTTTGTGCTGTAATTCTTGACGGAATGACCGGTACCAAACACCATTCAAACAGCGAACTGCTTGGACAGGGTATCGGTAATATCCTGGCTCCGTTCTTCGGAGGTATCACCGCAACTGCAGCCATCGCCCGTTCCGCAGCCAACGTAAGAGCAGGCGGTACCTCACCTATTGCCTCTGTAATCCATGCGCTGGTGGTGCTGCTGGCTATACTGGCACTGGCTCCGTTCCTTTCTCTTCTTCCTCTTTCATCAATGGCCGCACTGCTTTTGATGGTAGCCTACAACATGAGTGATCTGAAGGGTGTTAACAAAACCGTAAGAACCGTTCCGAAGGGTGATGTTCTGATCCTGATCATCTGCGTATCCCTGACCGTATTCTTCGATATGGTGGTGGCAATCGCTTTCGGATGCATCATGGCAGCCATGATGTTCATGCGTTCAATGGCCAAACTGACCATCTGGGTGGATCAGCTGAAGGTTCACACCACCATGAGAGAGCAGGTACCGGAGGGATGGAATATCTACAAGATCAACGGACCTCTGTTCTTTGCAGCAGCCGACCGTGTGTTCAACGACATGATTGTAAGTCTCAACAGCACCAAAGGTCTGATCCTGGATGTCAGCAGCGTTAATGTGCTGGACGCAGGCGGTCTGAGCAGTTTCCAGCATTTTGCTGAAGATCTGCGCAGGGCCGGAGTTAAACTGCTGGTGTGCGAACTTCAGTATCAGCCGCTCAAGACTCTTGTAAGAGCAAAATTCGAACCTGTATCCGGAGTGGTAGAACTCAGCCGCACCGTTGAAGACGCAATAGAACGCTCTCATCAGATGTAGAAGTTTTTCTGCGATATATCCCGTAGCCCGATCCTGCGATCGGGCTTTTTTCATTAATTGTTACCTTCAGCACCGTGGAATGAACTTTTTTCTATCACAGTCACAAACCTTCAGCTGAACATTGATTACAATCTAATTGAACTTTGGTTCTTTTTTACACTCTAATATATAAATCCAGTCTAATTAAAAAGGAGCAGAAATGAAAAGTTTAAGATATCTATTCGGTGTTCTTGCTGTATTTTTCGCATCATCGGTTTTTGCAGCAGAACCGCTGGAACCGCCTGCCGCCCCTTCAGATCAGAAGGAACTGCAGACTGACACGGTTAAACCTGCCGAAACGCCTGCTGAAGCTCTCGAACCGGTAAAGAAGGTTAAGGCAAACCACCTTGATCTGGTACTGGTGCTTGATCGCAGCGGCTCAATGAACGGTCTGCAGAAAGACACCATCGGCGGATTCAACTCAATGATTAAGAAACAGAAGGACAACAAGGTTGATACCTATGTAACTACCGTTCTGTTCAACGATAAAAATGAAATTCTCTATGATCGCAAAAAAATAAGCGATATTCCTGAAATGACCGACAAGGACTATGTTCCAGGCGGCATGACCGCGCTGCTTGATGCAGTGGGTGTCACCATCAACAGGATCGACAAGGTGGAGAATGTTAATGCACCGGATCACAAAGTGGTGTTCGTCATTATAACCGACGGTCAGGAAAACTACAGCCAGGAATACCGTGTTGCCCAGATCAAGGAAATGATTTCAACCCGTCAGGAGAAATTCGGCTGGGAGTTCGTATTCCTGGGAGCCAATATTGATGCGGTAGGCGAAGCAGGTAAACTTGGTATCAGCGAATCCAATGCTGTTAAATACCGCAATTCCGGTTCAGGAGTTCAGGCTAATTTCAATGCCATCTCAGATCTCGCCGGAGAAGCAGTGATGGATGAAGCTGAACGCACAGGAGAATGGAAGAAGCAGATTGAACAGGATAAGTAGCAGTTTTATTCTGAAACAAAGCTGATTAGCAGAGAAGCCGGAATGACAGAGTTCCGGCTTTTTTTGTATACGCATAGCAGATGCTGTACTTGTACCTGCATTCTGAGATTTTCGACTAAATACGAGAATGACCACAACTATTTATCATTAATTCAGCTCAGCCCAAACAACCAACGCCTGCACTGACCGAGCATATGAATACCGGTCAATGAAACATCAATATTCAGTTTCAAAATCAGTCTACAAAAATGGTAATTCATATACATTTATAGCATTTTCCCATTAATTACAGTTTAAAATACCTCAAAACGCAGATTCTTTACATAATTTAAAAGAATAGATTTACATTTTTGTCTGTATTATGTTAAATATATAAATAAAAGATGACCTGATACCGGCAAACAGTATGAACCGATGAACAACAGAACTGAGTCTGATACAAAAACAAATCACCCATTGAAGGTGCAAAATGATTAAAGATGTAGAATTTTCTGAAAATATTGAGAATTTTAGAGCTCCTGGCTTCCCTTCTTATGACGAGATCATCGAATACGAAGCGCGGGGTGAAGGAAAGAAAAATGCTCTTGAATACGAAAAGGCATACATCGCCCTGATAGAGCAGGTAAAAGATAAACCACGCGAAGAACAGGTTAAATTTCTGCTGGAGCACATTGATGAACTGAGAAGAATGATTGATTTGTTTTCGTTCTGTCGTGATCAGGAGATGTTTCCTGAAGGTGAAACATATGACGAAGTTCTCGCCAATGTGATGCTTTACAGATACGAACATAATATCAGCATTTTGGATGATGAATATAGTATTAAGACTATTGACTATGCAAGAAGTGTTAAAAGTAGAATTTCCTCCGAACGCGGAAGAAAAAAGGCGGAAGCGGAAAATAAGTTTGCAAAAGAACATCCAGAAGAATATAAGGCTATATTAGAAAAGCGCCATCAGGAAGCAATTCGTCTTGGGGGAAAAATTGCAGAAACAGGAAAAAAATTACGAAAGGAATATGCTGATTATACATTAGAAGAATTAATCAGCGGCAAAATCAGAAATAACTAGAGTAAGAATTTGGCCATGGCCATGAATCATATTTAATCTTCTACTATTCCTTTCGAAAACAAATGAATGTAATTAGATATCTTGCAGATAAAGGCAACTCAGATTACAAAACCTTATACTTTCGTATTGGGATTACTGAAACACATACCTGACCTTAATTACACTCAGGTTTCTGGCCTTCAAGATACATTGAGCAAAACTCTCAAACCTTACACGAGTGGTTATTTTTTAAACTATTTTTTGGCGGCGGCTCCTTCTGTCGCCGCCGCCAAATTGGTATCGCTGGCTACTGTGTGTTAGTTTTTATCTAGTGTGGCCCTGGTTATGGGGGCGTGGCTCTTTCTTTTCGTGTTCCGTTTTTTGTGGTGACTGGCTTTCGGGTTCGTATTCGTCTTGCATGAGCTCGTTTTGGGAAGATTACTTGATTTGGGTTAAAGAATTCTCATTGCTATGTCGAAGAAACTGAATCAATGTGAGGAGCTTGAGAAAAACTGCGACTGGGTTTCTGAAAATTGCGTTAAAGATGCGGAAGGTGAGCTTTCCGGCAACTGCTATGTTTACGAAGAAGTCTATGACTGCGGAAAAGACACGGACAGTCAGCAGGCTTTAATGCAGACAAAGTATTCTTGTGACGGTGATATACGCTGTGTGGGTGATGACTGCGTATCAAGTGAGTATGACATTTCAACAAGTTTTGGAAAGGTTTCTGCTCTGCTCAATGCTGCTGAAATGATGGGTCAGGATTTACAGTGTATCGGCGTTGACGCTAACGGCTCGCCGGTTGGTGATGTTGACGTAAACTGCTTTGTATTCTCCGGCACACACCGAACCTGCCATAATTCCATGAAAGGAATGGGCGGTCTGGAAGTGAAAGGAATGGGCGGTCTTGAAGTAAATTGCTGTGAAAGTCATGCCGGTATTTCATTGTCCGAGTATGTCAGCCTTGTGATGATGTTGCCAAAGATTGATACTGCCATTATGAGCATGGAAAGCGGTTCTATGATTCGTGGTGCATATAACACTCTCAGACAGCCCGTTGCAGATGGTTTAAATGCGGTCGGCAAGTATCTTTCCGATTTGACCAAACCTTTTACTTCTTGGGTTGAGAATGTAACCGGTATGGATGGCCTCTTTTCTGATTCTTCGACCTCTATTATGGACTCTATCACGGGCAAGATTAAAGAAAAAGCCACGGAATTGG
>ONPL01000169.1 GCA_900319705.1 uncultured Pseudomonadota bacterium
GTGGAGATGATTTCTATTCTGTCAGAGAAAATATAAACTGCCGGTGGATTTCCTTTGTCCCATTTTGTATGGATACATGCGTTCTGCCAGGCTTCTTTATTTGCTACTCTATTTGCTACTCTATTTGCTACTCCATTTGCTACTCATATTTGCTACTCATATTTGCTACTCATATTTTCTTAGTGGAACACAATTATGTGCAGGTATGAAAAAAGCCCATGCCGCACAACGGTCATGAACTTAATTTCACCTCCGGCTACTAACAGCATAATTCCCGAATTACACCAAGCCGACAGTCCAAAACCGCCGCTCTTTTTATTTTCTAGAGCTCGATATTTCGTCTGTAAAAGCGTTTATATGTTTTAATTGAAGTTTGGAATTATTGTTAAAAGCACAAATCACGAATAAAAAACAATTATAATACGACAGAAAATTTTTATTTACAGGAATTATTCAGATATATTGTCTTAAATGCGGAAAAGAAATATCAGACGGCTCTGTTTTTTGCAAATACTGTGGTGCAGCGTTAAATGATTCAGGCAAAAAGAAATCAACCGGAATCACCGCAGGGCTTGTTATCCTTGCCGGTTTGAGTGCATTTACGGGATATCAGTATTGCCGTGAATATAGAGCACTGAATCCTGTAATTTCCTCACCTGACGATATTACGAATGAATTAATTAAGAAAATTATTGATAACAGCATCAATTCTTTAACTATTGACTACGAATTTACCGAGTGTCCAACACCTGAGAAATATGATAAATGGAAAAAAGAACAGCATAGAACCAATCCTTTCGTGAGAGCAAACAGTGTTCAGTCTCTTAAGCGCATTGAATTTGAAATAAAGTTTACAGGTAAGAGTAATTCTCTTGCCTGTGCTTTTTACGAGTTAAGTAAACTTGAATATGTGAATATTCAAGATACATCTAATATATCTTCTATGGAAAGAATGTTCTCCTTTGCTGAATCATTCAATCAACCAATCGGACACTGGGATACCTCAAATGTTACAAATATGAGAGGGCTGTTCATGGCCGCCACATCTTTCAATCAGCCAATCAGCAACTGGGATACTTCAAAGGTTACGGATATGAGCGGTATGTTCTTATATGCAAAATCATTCAACCAGCCAATCGGCAGTTGGGATACCTCCGGGGTTACTGATATGAGCAGCATGTTTTCTGAAGCAAAATTTTTCAATCAGCCAATAGACAGATGGAACACTTCAAAGGTTACTGACACGAATGACATGTTCTTCAACGCAGAATCTTTCAATCAGCCAATCGGCAGTTGGGATACTTCAAATGTTACTGATATGAGTTCGATGTTCAATGGAGCTAAATCTTTTAATCAGCCAATCAGCATCTGGAATACTACAAAAGTTACGAATATGCGTTCGATGTTCGAAAACGCAATATCCTTCAATCAGCCAGTCGGCAGATGGAATACTTCAAAAGTTACGAATATGCGCTCGATGTTCGAAAACGCAATATCCTTCAATCAGCCAGTCGGCAGTTGGGATTCTTCAAATGTTACCGATATGAGCAGGATGTTCAAAGGAGCAAAATTTTTCAATCAGCCAATCGGCAGTTGGAATACCTCAAATGTTACAAGAATGTACGCTATGTTCGAGGGTGCAAATTCTTTCAATCAACCAATCGGCAACTGGAATACCTCCAAGGTTATTGATATGAGCTGGATGTTTTCCTATGCAGAATCCTTCAATCAGTCAATTGGAGATTGGGACACCTCAAAAGTTACAAAAATGTTCGCTACGTTCCTAGGAGCTAAATCCTTTAATCAACCAATCGGCAAATGGGATACTTCAAATGTTACTGACATGAATTTCATGTTCGACGGGGCCAGTTCATATTCATACCCTAAGCCAAAAGGGGCAAAATAAGATCTAAACGGAATGCAGTCCGCTAATCTTTCTAATCGTTCCATTAGCCAGCTTTCCGGACAGGTTTTCCAGGCAAGCCAGCGAGGATCTCCGAAGATAGAACCTCACGGGCTGAACAGCGAATATCTTCAAATGATTGATTAACAATTATGGCAAGAATTTACGAAGCAAGTTACTTCGCGATGAAAAATGGCGGATATTAAAGTCGATAAAAAATGGTGTTGACTCCCGTTGTTAACACGCTCGAACTTCCTCTCTTCTTTGACTCTCACTTTTTGATCTTTCGAAATATAATTTGTGCTCATCCTTGTCGCTGTATCGACAATCTGAGGAACTGAATCAGCATATCTTTACCGAATAATTCTGATAAAAACACGGCATAAGACTGTCTGTCACATAATCAAATCATCCGCCGGCATTCTTTTTTTTCAGTGCAAAGTCACAAAGTGCGTGCAGATATTGCAAATTTGTGAAGTTGAACGTGAGAAGAGCTGGAATTGATACCAATATCCCACTTCAAGAAAACAAATCAGCATAAAATCGAACCAGCAGTAAATAAAATCACACAAAAAAAACGGTTGATTTACGATATATTCAACGCTCTGCAAATTTTTTTCTATTAATCGGGAGTTGATTCTGCAGGAGCATAATCGCGAACAGCTGTCTCCATTTACTCAAGAACTTGTAAAAAGCAAAATAAAATAACAAGGCTCTGTTGTTACAACAGAACCAATAACGAAACTTGAACAATTGAGAAATGCTTGAATTATTTGATTGGGAGCCTCATATGATGAAAAAAAGTGTAATCAGTACAGTTTTGCTTGTATCTTCCTTTCTGACAGGTTGTAGTACTGTCGCTGATCAGGAAAGTTCAACCGAAACCCCGGCGGCAGTTACTGCTGACAGTTCTGCAGAGCGCTACGCCAAGGAATTCAATGCACCGCCCAAGGGATGGTCAGGACTTTATCTGTACCGGACCTGCAATATTATGGGAATGGGGTTAACAAAGGGGTTGTATGTTGACGGCCAGTACGTGGGGGACACACCTAGATGCGGCTTTTTTTACAGACTTGTTAAACCGGGCATGCATGTAATACACACAGGATCAGAGTTTGGTGAAAACGATGTATCGCTGACCTTTGTTGAAGGTAAGAATCACTACGTGAACCAGTATTTCAGACCGGGGGTACTGCTATTCGGCGCAGAGGTGGAAGAAATAGAAACTGCCGAGGCTCAGAAAGATATAGCGGAATATCATCTGGCAGGAGACAGTGATGAACCTAGAGAAAATTTAAAAATATTCACCAATAAACCTGGAACAGGATCCATTCCGGGACCGAAAAATGCAGCCGAAGCAAAAGCTTTAGCCAAATAACTAATGACGGATAAATCTGTTCGGGCGGAAAAAACACCGGTTTAAAC
>ONPL01000135.1 GCA_900319705.1 uncultured Pseudomonadota bacterium
AATATTGCATATATCAAACAGATCGTTTTTCCCATCAGCATAGGCAATGAAATTTGTCATTGCCTTGATTGTGTCATAGCTGTTTTTTTGACTGATTGTTGGATATAAGCCCCGTTTCCCTAGTTGTGGTTCACACGAGACGGTTACCGTATATTTTTCATTTGATTCTATTGCATCAATCGATTTTGTCATGACGTCATAGCTTCCCTGGAAACCTGACGGGGAAATTAGTTTCATGTTGTCAGCTGAAGTGTGGTACTCGGGGTAGGTTCCGAATTTAGAACGGCAGAATGTTACAACAGGTAAATCAACTCCTGGTGCGTTGTACTGGCGTTCGTCTGATCCTCTGTCAAGATATGAGTATGATGTGTAGTGGGGACAATACTTAAGAATATGACTGAGACTTTTATCTGCAAGTGTATTTCCATACCTAGAGTGGACGATTGAATAATCACGAACATCTCCAACGCAACTTAGAACAATGCCTGCTATCAGTTTGCTTTTTAAATGTTGAAGGTTTTGACTGATGTATGCTATTGAACCAATGGTTTCAGGATTGAGAAGAAACCGGTAAGTATGTTTGCGCTGTTTCATGTTGCTAACATAACGAATTAATTCTGCCAACAGTGCAGGTCCAGAACATTCATTGTTGGCCATTGAAGGATGGCAGGTATAACTTGTGATCATTACTTCATTTGTTGTTTTACCGGGTATAATGAGATCAGCATAAGTTAAATTACCATTGAATAACTGGCTATCAATGTACATATGATAGTTGCCATCCGGAAGTTCTGATAATTGACGTTTGCTCATGCAAAATCCGAAGCGTTCTTTATAGTAGGATGTTACGTATGGGATTACATCAGGTTGGTCAGGCTGGGTATATATGTACTTCTTTAATTCCTCTAAATCAACCCACTTGTCTATAGGAATGGAATACCCTAAAACATGAAGGTTGTTGTTTTTCATATCAATTATGTGATTGCCATGCTCATCCTCTATGTATGCTGCATTAATTTTCCATTCTTTGGGTATAGTCCAATCAAAAACATTCGTTCCGCTCGGTATTTCGTGAATTTTAAATTTGGGAGCCAAATCCTGCTTTTGGGCGGTATTGAAACTAGGCGAGGAAATATAGTTATTTATAATTTCAAGAGTTTGTCTAACACCTTCCCCTGTTATACTGCGATTCAGTGGAAATATTTCTTTTGCTAGATTGTATATTTTTTCTCCTACATTTAAATTATTGCTCATATTCGGTTTCAGTCCTTTTAACTATCCAACAAACGTATTCTAGTACCGGCGATAATTTATTTCTTTAGAGAATATCAAATATCTGATAAATAATGGATAGATCAATTGTCGATTTGTATTGTTAGAATAGTTGTTACAGACATAGTACACTGTTAAAAATATGGCTGAAAGAACAAAAAATAGAAAATTTGTTTTTCTCTTTTGGAGGGTATGAAAACAAAATAGCCTCCTATCTTAACCTAATAGGAGACTAAACTTTAAAGTTATTATTCGT
This sequence comes from uncultured Pseudomonadota bacterium, assembly GCA_900319705.1. GTDB lineage: Bacteria > Pseudomonadota > Gammaproteobacteria > Enterobacterales > Succinivibrionaceae > UBA2804. The sequence goes on from ONPL01000135.1 coordinate 1,529, forward strand.
ATAGAATAGAAAACTAACGCCTAACTGATCAATTGATCAATTTCCTGCTCTATCTGCTTGATTTCATCCTCTCTCAACCCGATTTTATATTTGCTGACGTCATTGAACTTTGGCACTCCAAGACAGGAAGCAAAGTAGGCGTTATAGTATGATTTCTGATGATCTACCGCTGTCCCTTCTCCTAAAAAGTAGAAATCACCGATCTTATAGCAGGCGAATGAAGAACCATGGTCTGCAGCTTTCTGATAGTACTCTCTGGATTTTTCCGGATCAGCCTTTACCTCCAAACCGACCTCATAGATATATCCGAGCTTTTTCTGTGCATCCACATTGTCGGCCAATAGAGGATTTTCATAATACTCCATGGCTTTTTTGAAATCGCATTCAACTCCCATTCCGTCAAAATAGGCATTGCCCATTTCCAAAATAGCGATCTCAACACCTTCACGAGCTGCCAAATCAAGATTGGTCACATATTCATTAAGGTTTCTGCCCGGAAATCTGTTCTGCAGATAAACCTGTGCCAAGTTGTAATAGGCATCGTACAATCCGTGTTTGGCTGCACGTTTAAACCATTTAATAGCCTGATAGTAGTAGCATACATTGTTGTTGCACTTGGAGAAGAAATAAATACCGAGGGAACACTCGGCATAAGGAAGTCCCGCATTCGCCGCTATTTTGTAATATTGGATAGCTTTCTCCTGATCTGCATTTACGAGATCTCCGATAGTGTAGATATCAGCAAGATCTAAAGCTGCTTCTCCGTATTTGTGATTTGCGGCTTTCGTCAGCCACATCAGTGCTTCAGAGGGATCCTGGGCAACTCCGTCGCCGTCGCGGTACATCTGCCATAACTGGTATTCTGCTTCAGGGACTCGAGCCATTGCTGCTTTGGACAGCCAGGTAAATGCCTCCTCCTGATTGGCAGTGCATCCGTATCCGAAACGGTACATATTTCCGATCATTGTCCATATGCGGGCATCATCGGCAGTCATGGTATATCTAAGACATGATTCAAGAGCTTTTTCGTAGTTTCCGCTAGAATATAACTGTTCACATTCGTTGTAACTCTGTGGATTCAAATCTTTTACTGCTATAGATTCGGCATATTTTTCAAACAGACCCATCTTAATCACCTCACTCATTAACAACGTCGCTTTTGTTTCTTTTAATAGTTATTATCTTATTAATTTATATGATTTTTTAGCCAATATTGTGAACTATTTTGTAATTTTGCATAGTGTGTCAAATTAATTTTTTGGACAAAATTTGAACTTTTTGGCATGGTTTTTGTTGAGTTATCGAAACAGGAAATGTGTGAATTTGATCATATTACGGAAGCCTGCTCTAGCTGCTTGAAGTTGGTATAAACAAGAAAGTTCTCGGAGGGTTTGAATATTGAATTAGAACGAGGAAGTGTTAGAATTACCCGTTGTTTATGTGACAGTCAGTAAAAAATATGTAAGATGATTGACTGAAATAAGGAGAAGGTGTTTCAAATGAGTGAAAAATATAATAATGTTGCAGTTATAACCGCAAGAGGCGGAAGTAAAAGAATTCCAAGAAAAAATATCAAGGATTTTATGGGCAAACCGATGATTGCCTATGCGATCGAGACTGCAAAGAAGAGCGGACTGTTCAGTGAAATAATGGTATCTACAGAAGATCAGGAAATTGCTGACATTGCAAGAAAGTTTGGTGCCACAGTGCCGTTTATGAGATCTCAGAATACTGCAAATGATGTTGCAGGTACATTCGATGTTCTTGATGAAGTTGTTTCAGAATATGAACAACGAGGATGTGTTTTTTCTAATATTTGTTGCATTTACCCGTGTGTTCCACTACTGAAACCAGAACATCTTGTTAAAGCATATAATGAATTCATATCCTCAAATGACATTGATTCTCTCGTGCCTGTGGTAAGATTCTCCTATCCTATTCAACGAGCATTTGTTGCCGATGCTGATGGATTACTGTCCTACCGCGAACCGGAGTATAAAAATTTCAGATCCCAGGATCTTGAGCCAACATATCACGATGCGGGAATGTTCTACTGGTATCGCTGGGGTTATTTTTCCAAAGTTAAGGAGCATGCGGTACTGGTGAAAACCGCGATGTATGAAATGGAGGAAAAATTTGTTCAGGATATCGATAATCAGAGTGACTGGGATATGGCTGAACTGAAGTATAGAATACTGAAAGAACTGGATGAATAGCGTTTTTCAGTATATTTCCGGTTGGGCTTGCTGAACTGTTGTCTTCCTGAATGTCAGGTTGCGTACGGCAGATCACAAGCTCAATTTTAATTAATTGATAATGAAAAATCTTTCCTTTACAATGGCTTGAGTACCTTGCTCCCTGTTGCAAACTATGATTGCGCTTCATTTCTCTCTATGTATTGGCACTAAATTTGCTTCATATTTCATAGTTTGGAAAAGAGGTGGAATTATGATGACAAATATTCAGGGTGCAGGTTCTATTCTGGAACAGATGAGAGCTTTGAAACTGGAATCTTCTGGTCTGGAGATTCGTAATGACACTAACAAAGTAGCACAGGCTGATTTCGGCCAGTTTCTTCAGAATGCACTTGACGGTGTCAACAGCCGCATTGTGGAGTCTGATAATCTGAAGGAACGTTTTGAACTTGGAGACGAATCCATAAGTCTGTCGGATGTTATGATTTCTTCACAGAAGGCTTCACTTGCTTTTGAAGCTACTGTTCAGATCAGAAATAAATGCATTGATGCTTACAAGACAATTATGCAGATGCAGGTTTAAACTATAGGTTACGGTTATGGCAGAGAATCAGGAATTAGTTGTAGCAGGCGAAGCGGAAGATGCTGAAAAGGAACTTCCAGCGAAGAGCTTTATGCCAAGCGCGGATATAATGAGGCAGATTATCATTGTTGTTGCGCTCGCCGTATGTCTTGCCGTTGTTGTATATCTGATCTTCCTGGCCAAGGCTCCGGAGATCCGTCCATTGGGACAGTACGATTCCGAGGAACTGGTAAAGGTTCTTGATTTGCTGGATGCCAATAAAATTGAATATGAATTGGACAATACCAGAACCGGCGGTACTGTCTACGTTTCTACCGATGATTACCAGAAAATTCTGCTGTTATTAAACAAAGCCGGTGCAGCGATAAGCGGAAAAACTACCGGTGATGAGCTGATCCTCAAAGATTCCGGTTTCGGAGTAAGCCAGAGACTTGAAGCTGAACGTCTGAAACTCAGCCGCGAACAGCAGCTGGCCAAACTGATTGAAGAAAACCAGAAAATATCAAAGGCAACTGTACTGCTTGCAATTCCAAAGGATAATGTTTTTGCCAGGGATAAAAGAAAACCGTCGGCAACGGTAATGGTCAATGTAAAGGGCGGCACAATTTTGACGCAGGAGAATGTTGATTCGATCGTCAATACTGTGGCATCAGCTGTTCATGATCTGGAACCATCCCGGGTAACTGTTACAGATCAGAACGGTCGTCTGCTCAACTCCGGTTCCCAGGATCTCGCCACCATGGCATCACGCAAGGAATTCGAACTTCAGCAGAAAAAAGAGGCTGAATACAAACAGAAAATTGACTCTATTCTGATCCCCGTTCTCGGACTTGGTAATTTTACTGCCGAAGTTGATGTGACGATGGATTTTTCCACCGAGGAGAAAACATCAAAAACTTTCAATCCTGACGGTTCTTCTGTCAGATCTGAGGTAACCCGTGAAAATATCAACGGTTCAACCGTTTCAGGCGGGATCCCCGGTTCGCTGAGCAATCAGCCGCCTGCCAGTTCCCAGATCCCGGAAACCATAAAGAATGATAACAATACCGGTACTGTTGTTTCCGGAAGCTCGGTTGGAAACATGAGCAAGGAGGCAACAAGAAATTATGAGCTTGATACTGTGATAACCCACAAGCAGAAGGGGTATGGCGGTATATCCAAGCTGTCTGTGTCAGTTGCGGTAAATTATCTCGAACAGACTGTTAACGGTAAACTGCAGCAGACTCCTCGCAGTGATGTGGATTTGGATAAGATTAGAAAACTTCTTGAAGGCGGTCTGGGCATAGACGCCACCAGGGGGGATGCTCTTGAGGTTGTATCTGTTCCGTTCAACCGGGTTCAGTCACTGGATGAACTGCCTGAAGAGCCGATCTACGAGCAGGAGTGGTTCTGGCGCGGATTCAAGATCCTTGCATCTGTGATTCTGGTGATTGTGATAGTACTCGTAGTGATCAAACCTATGGTGGAAAAACTGCTCGCCGACAAGAAGAAGGAGGATCATGATACCGGTGCTGAAGATCTCGATGATCAGGTTGCTCTTGATGGAGATGATGATCTTCATCTGATAGCTCAGTCAGTGGAGGGCAGTAACGGGGAATCTGTATACAACGTGAAGAACGGTCAGGTTATTCTGCCGGATATTCACAAGGATGAGGATGTGCTCAGAGCTGTAAGAGCCCTGGTTGCGAACGAACCGGATCTTGCTGCCAAGGTTGTTAAAGAGTGGCTGGAAGGGGAGAATACCAAGTAATGTCTGGAACTGAATTAACCGAAGAGCAGACGCAGCTGCTCAGTACAATGAACGGTTATGAGAAAGCTGCAGTATTGATGTTAAGTCTGAATGAAGAGGATGCTGCCGGAATATTCCGTCATCTGGAACCTAAACAGGTGCAGCGTCTCGGTATGACCATGGCTTCCATGAGTGATTTTTCACATGACAAGGTAACCGCTGTTCACCGCTGTTTTATCAATGATATTCAGAAACATTCAAGTATCGGTCTGGATGCCTCCGGATTTATCAAGGATGTTCTGGTTCAGGCTCTCGGTGAAGACAAGGCCAGCAATCTGGTTGAACAGATTATCATGGGCTCAGGTTCCCACGGTCTTGATTCTCTCAAATGGATGGATGCACGTCAGGTTGCCACTATCATCCAGCATGAGCATCCGCAGATCCAGACTATTGTTCTTTCCTATCTTGATCCGGAACAGTCCGCAGAAATTCTCAGTCAGTTCCCGGAGCCGGTCCGTCTGGATTTAATCCTGCGTATAGCAGATCTTGAAGAGGTTCAGCCGGCAGCATTGCAGGAACTTAATGAAATCATGGAAAAACAGTTTGCCGGTTCAGCCGGTGCACAGGCTGCCAAGATGGGCGGTCTGAAGGCTGCTGCCTCCATTATGAACTATCTGGATACCAACATCGAAGGTCCGCTGATGGACGCAATCCGAGAAACGGACGAGGATATTTCCCAGCAGATCCAGGATTTGATGTTTGTATTTGAGAATCTTATTGATCTGGATGACCGCGGTATGCAGTCACTGCTGCGTGAAGTTCCCGGTGAACTGCTCCAGAAAGCTCTTAAAGGCTGTGATGATGCCCTCAAGGAGAAATTCTTCAAGAATATGTCCAAGCGTGCAGCTGAAATGCTCAAAGAGGATCTTAAAGTTATGGGGCCTATCCGTATCAGCGATGTTGAGGCGGCACAGAAGGAAATTCTTGCAACTGCCAGACGTCTTGCCGATGCCGGTGAATTTGTACTCGGCGGCGGTGGCGGCGACA
>ONPL01000190.1 GCA_900319705.1 uncultured Pseudomonadota bacterium
CAGCGAAATCTGCTGTGTTCCATCTGCACCGTTATTCAAAATACGGGCGCCACCCTCCCCATCCCCAAGTTGCACAGTTTTGATTTGCTCAGGAGGATAGGATGCGATCTGATTACCGCTGGAATCAAACTTCAACTGTGCACATTTAATGGGTTTATTTCCGTATTCTGTGCCCGAATCAGGATCAGTGTAGTAGGTCTCATATCCATTCTCAACATCTAAAGGTTTACCGTCCATGAACAGATAAAGATTCCACGTGTTTGCCGAGTCTGGTGCTATAGTTTTGTCTTCCAAGTGGAATTCATCAGTCTTGATATAGTAATAGGACAAAGAATGAGCATCACCCAGGGAATCATAAATCACCACCGAGGTGGATGCTGAGTAAGTGCTTGAATCGGTCGGATCAAACTTATATATTTCAGGTTTAGAACTTGGATTCGAACTTGATATAACAGTATTGCTGGCATTCAGATTCATGTTGGAGGTAATCTTGGAGGTCTGGGTTGGAGAACCTGCCTTGGCAGGGATCACCAGATTGCGGGTTGAATCCAGAGACATGGACAGAACCTGCCTTGGCAGGGATCACCAGATTGCGGGTTGAATCCAGAGACATGGACTTAACAGTTCCGTCTTCATTCACGTCATAAACCTGCAGATAATAACCAGAACTTGTAATTACATTTCCATTTTCGTCAATTTCAAAATTTCCTGCACGGGTATAGATATTCTCCTGTGAATCTTCAGCATTGAGTACAAAGAAACCTTCTCCGGAAATCGCTAGATCAAGAGTATTGTTGGTACTTTCAATGGAACCCTGGGCAAACTGCTGGGAAATAACGGCGGTCTGAACACCGCTACCCACTGTAGTACGGCTGTTTGACATAACCGAGGTGGTATAAACATCCGCAAATTCAGCGCGGGAAGCCTTAAAACCGGTGGTTGCAACGTTTGCAATATTGTTAGATGTCACATCCAGCGCTTTCTGCATGGCACTCAGGCCACTTAATGAAATATTGAAAGACATAATTTGCTCCTATTTTTCAGATTACTTTCCTATAAAATCTTTTCCGAACCGCTTAGCTACCAACTTCCAGCACATCGTTCAGAGAAACTGTTCCGAATCCTTCCACATTCAGGGTTGCTTCCGAGCTGCCTGAACCTAGCACCACGCTCTGTACTTTTCCATACACCTGCGTTCCAATTGCCTGAGATTTTCCATTAACCATTCCGGTTGCCATGACTGTATAATATCCGTTAGAGACTTGATTTCCGTTTATATCGGTTCCGTTCCAACTGAAAGGAACATTTCCTTCATAGTTACCTTCAGACTGAGCCTGATATACTATCGAACCTACTGCATCCATAACCGTAACAGTAATGTTGCTTGCTCCTAAATCTCCGGTATTAACCACACCTGCAAATCCTGTGCCAGATGAATATCCGGTATTCTGATCTAGAAGTACAGTCTGTCCTACTAAGCCGGACACCATCAAAGCCTGCTGTGAAGTAACAATATCGGAAAGTCCGCCTACTGTTCCATTGAGTTTGTTGATTCCGTCAACGGTTGAAATCTGCGCTAATTGGGAAACCATTTCCTTATTATCTGTCGGACTTGTAGGATCCTGGAAAGCCAGTTCCGTAGTAAGAAGACTCAGAAAATCAGTCTGCGTCAAATTATAGGATCCCGTTTTTCCGGATGATACCGCGGTGGCTGCTGTAACATTTTCGGAAGTAGACAAACCGATATCACTGTATATAGACATAACTATTCCCCCTATTAACCCTTGCCAAGACGCAATGTCTGAGACAGCAGAGTTTTTGCAACATCAGCAATCTGAACATTTGTCTGATATGAACGGCTGGCACTCATCATATCCGCCATTTCTTCGACAACATTTACATTTGGACGGTAAATATAACCTTTTTCATCTGCAAGAGGATGATTCGGGCTGTACTCCATTAGAGCGGGAGCTGTACTTTCGGTTATTCCAGCAACTTTGACACCCACTGCACTGTTCATAGTTGAAAAATTGGCACTCTTTGCATCTTCTAGCATTGTCGCAAATACCGGCTTTCTGGCTTTATAAGTCTGGTTGACACTGGAACTGATGCTGTCAGCATTAGCAAGATTGCTTGCCACTGTATTGAGTCGCACCGACTGGGCGCTCATTGCACTTCCTGCAATATCCATAACTTTAAACAAACTCATTACTGTTCTCCTTTGAGAGCTCGGCTCAACTGCGAGATCTTCTGATTCAAAAATTCTAACGAAGTCTGATACATCAGCGCATTTTCAAGGAAATTAGCTCTTTCAACATTCACATCCACAGTATTTCCATCTCCGGTATCAGGCTGAAGCGGAACCCTGTATAATTCATTTCCAATCCTGACCGAAGTTGAAGCCGGCATATGATGTTCATCGGTTCTCGTCAAATTTACAACATCCGAACCGGTTCCTGTCATTGCCTGAGCAAGAGCAGATTTAAAATCGACATCCCTGGCCTTGTAACCAGGTGTGTCGCTGTTAGCCAGATTGGAGGCAAGAATTTCAGAGCGTGCGTTTCTTACTCCCAGTGCATACTGGTGAATACCGAATGCAGAATCCAATGAAAAGCTCATAACCAAACTCCTGTAATTTATATACATAAAAATAAGCAACTTGCGTGCCAAATTATGAAATTTCTTAATTATATGCCGACACAACTTGCTGCATATATTGGACCATGAATGATACAGTTTCCTGTAGCAAAGACTGTATGTAACTGGTGAGATTTTATTAAAGAGATATTCACAGATCTGCGCGAAAGTCCGAAGGTTATCTCTTTCCGATATTATTTCAAATCACAAACTCAGAAACTATATTCTTCAGCAATACGATTTCTGATTAAATTTGCTATGAATATCAAACGATGTTATGAAGTAACAAACAATGAAACCGGAACAGCAATCAGAAATTCCGGTAAAAATAGGAGGCTCTGTTGTTACAACAGAACCAAATAGAAAAATCTACTAATCTTTTAATCTGAACACTATGCCGCGTTCATTACGCTCCATATCAAAGCGATCAGTCAAACCGCTGACAGATTCAGAAGCCCCAATGAACAGATAACCGTTAGGGTTAAGCGACTGGGCAAGCTGATTTATGATTTTTGATTTAACCTGAGGAGAAA
>ONPL01000171.1 GCA_900319705.1 uncultured Pseudomonadota bacterium
AAAAGTTGAGAGATAAATCTGATGGTCATGCGTAGGCCCTGTATTGACTGTGAAATATACAGCAAATCCAACACAGAACTATTACAATTCACACTCAACACAAATAAAATTTAATTAAAAAAACTCAAAAAGAAGGTTACCATGACTTCATCAACAGTAAATTACAGTTTCAGGGTTGACCGCGAAATCAAACGCCAGTGCGAAACTATGTTCAATGAACTCGGCATGAATATGACAACTGCAATAAATATCTTCCTACGCCAGTCTCTTCGTGTAGGAGGACTTCCTTTTGATGTCCGTGTAGATCTGCCGAATAAAGAAACTATTGCCGCAATGTTAGAGGCAGAAAGGTTAGCAAAAGATCCTACTGTCAAACGTTATTCTGATGTTGATAAAGCTTTAACGGCACTTAAGGAATAAGGAAATGCTCGCTTTCTATCTTTATCCTTTTGAGCATAATCAAACGGCCCGAGAATACACCGAAGAAGATTTAAAAGATCCTAGCATTGTTGAAGAATTGTTTGATTACTGCCAAATTCTCGAAGCCTGTATAACCAAAAAAGGATGGAGTTTTTTAACAAAATACCATGGCTACGAACAATTGTATGACATTGACAAGAGAAGTGGATGGTTTAGCAAAGAAACAATAGAAGCGTTCAAAGAAGCTGTGCAACAGGAAATAGAAGATTCCATTGATGGTTAACAAAACCCTACCTTTTCCTCGTACCTGAACCAGCACTTACAGTGATCTCTTTGAGAAGTAAACTCAATCCAACGGCTGCTAACCCGACCTATCCCATAAGGCTCGTCTTCATGACGAACCTTTTCTTTTTTCTACTCTGCCAAACATCCATCCCTATCCCAAAAGCCCCTGACAGTCCATCTCATTCCGCTTAAAAACCAGCCGATTTTGACATATCTACCGAAGACACAACCCCAAAGTTGTGTTGGGAACACGTCATAATTACCACAGTCTTAAGTGTTTTAACCTCGAGTGTTCGGATTGCACATCGGTAATTTTTGATTACATTTTAGCCAAAAATGTCTCTGTTGATATGTTCCCCTATACGTGTATGTTGTAACGGGATACAGACATAAGGTCTTTTAAACACCCTGCAAATTTCTCGCAAAGCCTTACAAATCAAGGGTTTGCAAGAGTGTTACTTTCGAGACATGAGCACTACCGTCTCGACGTGCATCGTAAAAAAATAACAAATCTGCCTGAACCTCCATATAAAAAACACCGCCGTTACAGATCACGGCAGTGCTTTATAGTTCCCGATACAAATATACTATTTTCCAAGATCTTTTCGATATAACGGTGAATATGGACCGTGAAGCAGTCTTGGTTCAATCACAGCTATAGGAGAATACAGTACAGCATCAGTCTGCATTGACTGGTTGAATCCCTGATCAGTCACATTGTTGAAAATATGCTTGAACAGCGCGGTAATCAACTTGTTTAACAGTCCGCCGGAATTTCCCTTATTGGAGGTATATGCAGTCTTATCCCACAGCAGTTCGCCGGTGTCGGCATCAACAAGTCTTGCTGTTGCTTTTACGGAGGTAATGCTGTCAAGTACAACGTAATTTGTTGCATACTCGTCAACATTCATGTAGAGCACCGCGTCAGGATTAAATACCTCTTTAATTTTACCAAGCGGAATATTCTGTATATCATGAGCCTCAGTTACTCCGTTATTTCTGAAAGTTTCGTTAACGAGAGTTACCGGAAATACATAGTATCCGGCCTCGGTAAGAGGCATGACAGAATTCGCAAGAACAGCGGGTGCTCCGTACACATCAGTGGAATCTGAAGTTGGATATACAACTAGAATGGAACGGGGGTTTTTAGCAATAAGCTTTGAATAATCATAGCCCGGTCCGGTGGTACAACCTGTTATTATCATGACTGATAATGATATTATAGATAAAAAAATTTTTTTCATAGTGTTTTTATAAACTAACTTCTTTAAGAAAACTAACCTGCAGTACCGGTACGGCCGGCATCTGCGCTTACTGCGCTGTTATCATTATTACTGTTGTCAGTACTCTGTTTTTTTGAACTGTTCTGGTAGTTCAGCAGAAAGTCAATATAGTGGGCTGACTCAGGATAGGTCTTTTTCTCCAGTTCCATATATCTGTGCATTTCTGATATATTTCCAAGTCTGAGCTGCAGTGCTGCCATATGTCCGTAGGCACCCGGAGCAACTTTCTTTCCTGATTCACCTGCATCCTCAAAATATTCAGTCATATATTCGATCTGCTCGTCCAGATTAGCCTCATCCCGAAGATAATCATACATAGACTTTGCATACTCGGGATCCTGATAAAACAACGTATCCTTGGAGGCACAGCCGCCGGCCGCAACACAGCAAAAGAGAAAACAGGACTTCAAAATATTAGTGAACAATTTCATCATTACGGCTTCCAAATGTGATTATCAATATCCCTTGTAAGATTATTAACAGCTTCTCTTATGGCCAGACTTAACACCTTACCGTTCAGAGTTGAGTCATAGGATGATGAGCTTCCGAAGCCTACGATATCTCTATTGGAAAGTTCATATTCACCGGCTCCAACCGCTGAATGAACTACAGCTGAAGTGGTAACGTCAATAATGTTGATATTTACTTTGGCATAGGCAATCTGGGATTTGCCGTGACCGAGAATACCCCATAACTGATGGTCACCTTCAGTCTTTCTTCCGAATTCAACAATATCTCCGGCAATTACATATTTTGCCCCCTTCAGGGACTGCTGGGTATTTGAAATACCAGCTTCTGCAGCCAGGGCCTCCATATTTGCCCTGTCAAGAACCGCATAGCATCCGGCCTGGGTCATGAAAGTTATCAAAATAGTCTGGGCCTGAGAACCTAGAGGATCAGTATTACCGGCAAAAACACCATTCATATAATTGGAATGATTTGCAAATTTTCCGATAGAAACCGGAATTTTCTGACTGATGCTGGCTCTGTTTACTGTCAAAGACTGCTGAGCAGCTTCAGATGCAATTGATCTGTGGGATTCCGTTGCACATCCTGTCATGAAACAACAACCAATGCAGGAGATCAGCAAACAGCCTGCAAAATTTCTTCTCATCATTTTCATAAAGCACATCCTTTTTATTTATGAATGAATAATAATTTTTGAAAGCTAAAGTTTACCATTGTTTTTTTTTGACCAGTATTTTTTAATAAATTGAACATAAATCACATTTATTTGCACATTTCTTACTCATTACAGAAT
>ONPL01000173.1 GCA_900319705.1 uncultured Pseudomonadota bacterium
ACCCGACCTACCGCTTAGGAGTAGATCGTTCAATCAAAAAACGTGGAAAGGAGGGGCTTTCCAGGCCTTCATTTTCATCTGCACCCACTTTTGCACCCAGTTGTTTAACAGCGTAATTCCGGGGCAAACTCTCCCAGCTGCAGTCTGCCTATTCTTCTTGAAAAGTACGATGTATTTACCGAAAAAGATCTTCTGCAGTTATAACTGCCTGAAGTTCTCCGGCATATGCATTGTTTTCTACGGCATATGTTGTGATCAACGTTGAATGAATCGCGTACTTTGTTCCCGTAATCTGCCTGAAATCATGTATTTTGCGCTTTTGGTCTTTGATAAAAGCGGCACTCACGATATAATCCGTCTCTGAATACTTCATTTCACACAGATTGATGATCTGATCTTTGCGAACAATCAGCAGATCAATCTGTGATCCAAATATTCCTGCGTCTGCATCCGCCTGACATTGCCATGTATTTACTTCCGTATATACTCCTGAAATCCCAAGTGTTGCTTTAATCTGAGGAACATGTTCCAGACAAACACGCTCAAAAGCAGTTCCGCTCCATGCAGCTACAGTCGGTGTATTGCTTAGATTCTGCCACTCATTTTCATCATATGATTTATTCTTCAAAAATTGATGATAGAACAGAGTATAGTTATCCATCAACTGATAGACAAGATTACGCTGTTTATATCCGAACGGACGATATACTCGAATAAACCCGCAGTTTTCCAGTTCTGACAGTTTCTTTGTTAAGTCGCCGGAACTGGAAATCCTTGTTATTTTGCAGATTTCGTCACGGGTTATACCCTTTTTTTTGCTGCTGAGAGCTTCAATAATCCTTAAGTACTGGTCCGGTTTGTTAAACAGTGCTCTGTACAGATTATCATATTCTCTGCGCAGAGGCGCATTTTCTCTGAAAAACAGTTCATCAATATTCTGAGGAAGGCTCTTCCCCTTTTTAAGCAGACTCCAATAATAGGGTACTCCGCCAAAAATCATGTAACACTGAATAATCTGATGGCGAGAAAAGATAATCCCGCGAGTTGCCATATACTCTTCACACTCATGAAGTGTAAATTGTTTTAAATGAATCTGCCCCGTCAGACGATCATGCAAGCCGCCCCTTGCATTTACAATGTTGTCGATGACCCAGTATGTGGCGGACGCACATACGATCAGGACAACGTCCTTCTCTTTCCTAGCTGTCACCCACCCATTCCAAAAGCTTTCAAGAGCTGTGACCAGACCGCTGTCTTTTGTGTCCATCCATGAGAGTTCATCAATAAAAATGACTTTTTTCTTCTCTGTCGATCTTCTGATCACTTCTTTCAACCCGCTAAATGCTTCATCCCATGAATTCAGTGGCTCAGAAAATTCCACACCGGCTTCTGCAAGAGACTCCCTGAATTTATCCAGCTGCGCCTGTTTTCTTGATTTGTTTTGGATGGACGCATTACTTATCCCTGTGTGCTGAAAAGTGAAATCATAATGAAAACTTTCCCTTACAAGATAAGTCTTACCTATTCTGCGTCTGCCGTACACAGCGACAAATTGAGATTCTTCTTCTTTAATAAGAGACTGCAGCATTCTTTTTTCTTCTTTTCGTCCGATCATAATTGTTCCTCAAATCTCATTTATCTCTAACGGCTATAATTTCCATAACTTGTATTTTTAATATGTTATGGAAATTTTCTTTATTGTACCAAACAATCATATCTCGTTCAATATAAAATTTCCACAACTAAATAATTATGGCATTATTGGAAAAAATAAGAATAGCATATCGAGTAATTATTTAAAAATAGACTGAATTAAGACTATCAAAAACTAAAAAACAAAGTAAAACCGGGACTTTTCAGTCCCGGTCAATGCGCGTCCGCGAGGTGACTCGAACACCCGACCTACCGCTTAGGAGCGGGTTTGTCACTCAAAAAAGCAAGGAAAGGAGGGCGTTTCCGTGCCCCGATTTTCGTTGTCACCCACTTTGTCACCCAACTTTGAGACGGTGGGACTTGAAGCCAATGAACCCGAAGAAAATCCTTTATTTTAGGCTCTTTTCGGAATCCGGCAGAGTCACCCGGAGTCACCCGTAACAGAAACGTAATAAAGCACAAAGTATAACCAATAATACTATTTCATGATGTGCGAATGCTGCCGCTTTTATTGCTTTACAAGTTATCATATTGCTTACAAATCCTTCTTAGCCATTATGCGGCGTAAAATTGTATACACCATTTCTTTGTTTTACCATAACCCCCTTCTCAACACACATCTTTATAATACTTGAAGCCCTGTTTTCAGTAATTTCAAACAGTTCCGCCACATTTCTTCTATTAAACGAGTATGTATATCTATATTTGGAGAACAGTTCTTCTATTTTCTCCAGAGTTCCGCTTCTAAAAGTTTTTTCTAGCTCTTTTATTATTACATCGTGAAAATACTTTAACTCCCAGTCGTTAATACCAGCAAATTGTTGTGCCTTTGAAGTAGAAAGTTGCGTCTTCTCGGCAGAAAGTTGCGTCTTCTCTCCAAAAGTTGTGTCTTCATCAAATTGCAGCTCCATCTGAGAAGGATGCGCAACTCCTCGATTCGGCAGAGACACCATAAAGAAATACTCATTTGACTCAAAAACCGGCTGCTCATAAAAATCCGTGTATGAATTCAATATTCTACCGATCCCACTTCCTCTTCTCTCCATTAAATGAAGTCTGGAAAAAATATCTGATACAATTTCATTTCTCCTGATTGAGGGAACGTGTCTTAAGTCAAGATCCTGTATCCGACTTCCATTCATCATTCCACCAGGAGAAACAATTTCCAACCGGTTGTCAAAAATATCAACATGAACTTCTGTCCCGATTATCTGATAGTCTCTATGAATTAGAGCATTTACAAGAACCTCTCTGACTGCTTTATACGGGTAGTCACTATTTTCTTCTCGCTTCATTCCACGGATCGTCCATGGTTTCTTTGAATTATTTCTAATAAATGCTGTTAGCGGCAGGCGATATTCGCCATTCCGCGCCAGTTTAAATTGACCAATTACCGTCAACATAAAAAAGCCATTACAATTAGTTCTTCAACTCCTATCCTCCTTTAAAGGACTCATTATTTCATTCTTTATCTAACTGTGTTAACGTACCATCTTTAATATGATAATCAATGTTGCGTTCAGAGCAGAACT
>ONPL01000175.1 GCA_900319705.1 uncultured Pseudomonadota bacterium
GATGACTGGAAAGATATTCAGAAGCAGATCACCAATACCCCTCACACCAGAATACTGCTTTACAGAAACTCTATAGACGATATTATCGGATTTATTCATACCAGAGATGCCCTGAGACTTCTGACCAAAGAGGATTTTTCTAAAGAAAATCTACTTAGAACAATTGAAGAGGCATACTTTATTCCGGAAAATACCAATCTTCTGGTTCAACTGCAGAAATTCAGACGAAACAAAAAACGTTGCGGACTGGTGATCGATGAATACGGAGATATCCAGGGACTGGTAACTATAGATGACATTCTGGAAGAAATTGTAGGTGATTTCACTACATCAATTGATGTCGATCTGGATGAAGAAATTATTAAGCAAAAAGACGGTTCCTTCATAATTGACGGGCAGACCACTATCCGAGATCTTAATAAGGAACTAGATGCGGAACTGGATACCTCCGGTCCGGTTACCCTCAACGGAATTATTCTGGAAACGCTGGGTGACAATCCGAAAAAGAACGTAACAGTAAACCTCGGAAACTTTACTGCCACGATAATAGAAACAGACGGAATATCTATTTCCAAGGTCAAATTAACCCCTAAACAAAAGGAAAACGAACAGGACAGCGGCAGTTAGACAAACTGAGCTTCACTTGTTAATGTCTAAAACAAATCAGCTCCCATGGTTTTATTCCAGAAATCTATTACAAAATTTCGTTCTATGGTGAGCCTTATCCCTTATATTAAGGTATGCCTGTTTCAATTTGCAGGCATCCTCCGGAGAAATCAGCTGACAATCCACGCATGATTCAATTATTCTGACATTATCAGACCATCTAGTAAGTATTTCAGGATATTTATATGCGTTCGAAAGCACCAAATACTGCGCGAGAAATTCAATATCCACCATACCGCCATTGCCCTGCTTCAGATCAAATTCATTATCTCCAGCTTTTATCAGGTGCTCCCGCATTTTGTGTCTCATTTCAATAACATCGTGCCTTAGTTTATCAGGATCTCTTTTAACCTGCAGAACCTCCCTGCGGATGCGGCTGAAATCATCTATAAGAGACTGATCTCCGAATATAGGACGAGCCCTTACCAGAGCCTGATGTTCCCAGGTCCATGCTTCATTTTTCTGGTATGATTCAAATGCATTCAGCGATGATACTAAAAGACCGCTGTCACCATCAGGTCGCAACCGGACATCGATTTCGTAAAGAATACCGGATGACGTTCGAATATTAAACAGATGAATAATCCGCTGTATTAAACGGATATAAAACTGACGAATAGAAATCGATTTCGGACCGTTCACCGTTGTTTCGTCCGGCTCACAATTGTAATGAAGGAATACCAGATCAAGATCAGACCCGTACGCAAGTTCGATACCACCGAGTTTTCCATAAGCAACAATCACCAGTCCCATTCCCCCGTTCTGCTCAGAATAAGGAGGAACCCCATATTTAGCAACCATTTCCTGCCATGCAATCGATGTAACTTCTGCAATAATCGCTTCAGCCAGTTCCGTAAGAAAATCACTGACTTTCATCAAAGTGAGCTGACCCACTATATCTGCAGCGGAAATCTTTAACAGCTGGATTTGTTTAAACTGGCGTAAAACCTCCATCTGCTGTTCAAGATCATCCCCGGGAACACGAAGAAGAGACTGTCTTAATTCAGATCTGAGCTGATGAGGATCGGTTGTTATATGATACAGACTATCCGGGAAAATCAGTTCATCCAGCAATATAGGATACAGACAGAACTGATCTGCAATTTTTTCACTGGCATTACACAAATGAAGCACCTGATCAAGAACATTACGTTTCTCATAGAGAAGCTGCATATATGTGGTTCTGGTGCTGATTGTTTTAATAAGTTGGCTTACTCGCTCAAAAAGTTTCTCCGGCTCCTCATAACTCATTACAGCTTCAAGGACCCTTGGCATGAGAAGATTGATTGTTTCCCGTCCCTGCGGACCTACTATCTTCTTCATGCATTCACGTTTAAAACTTAAAATCTGAGCTGCAAAGTCAGGGTTTGAACTGCCGCCAGACTCTTCCAGAATTCCTGCTATTTCTTCTACTGATAAATTGGAATTCCACAGATAGTTCCACACCTGATCTACCAGATTGTCATCCACGTCCTGATCCTGGACAACAACCTTAAATTCGCCATGAATATTCTGTAAATGCTGATGCAGAACCTCCAAAAACGAATTCCAGTCCTTATACCCAAGAACAGTTACAAGTCTGTCCTGATCAACAGAAGACTCCGGTAACATCTGAGTCTGCTGATCATTGATTTCCTGCAGGATATTTTCTACCTTACGTAAAAACAGATATCCTTTCAATAGGAGGTCCTTGCTTTCTGAACTAATGATCTGCTCCTGCTCCAGTCTTTCCAGTGCCAACGGAAGATTTCTAATCTGAAGTTCCGGCTCTCTGCCTCCTCTTATCAGCTGGAAAACCTGGGTGACAAATTCAACTTCACGAATTCCACCCATTCCCAGTTTAATGTTGTTAATCAACCCTCTGCGCCTAACTTCTGTCTCAATCATCGACTTCATTTTCCGCAGGGAATCAATAGCACCGAAATCAAAATAACGACGGTATACAAAAGGTCTGAGCATGGAATACAGTTCTGCAACATCCTCTGTCTGCTCACCAAGTGCTCTTGCCTTCACCATGGCATAGCGTTCCCAGCTCCGGCCGTGTTTCTGATAGTAATCCTCCATGGCAGTAAAATTAACGACCAGAGAACCGTCTTCGCCAAACGGTCTCAACCTCATGTCGATACGGTACACCTGACCGTCCACTGTGGTCATGTGCAATGCATTGATCAGTTGCTGTGCCAGCTTGGTAAAGAAAATCTGATTTTCAACCTCTTTACGCCCTCCTACTGTATCACCGTTTTCCGGGTAACAGAAAATCAGATCAATATCAGAAGAAAAATTCAATTCCGAGCCGCCCAGTTTTCCCATTGCAATAACAATCAACTGCTGCGGTTTGCGGGAAATTCCCCCGATCGGAGTACCGTAACGTATAATCAGTCTGTTATACAGCCAGTCGCGGGTACGAAGAATAATGTTCTCCGCCAGCAGTGATAATGTCGCCACACTGTCCTGAATCTCTATTCTTCCCGTAAGTTCCTGCCACGCAATACAGATCATCATGAGAGTTCGATATTGCCTCAAATCAGCAAGCAACTGTTCTTCGGTCTCAATTTGAGAAAAGATCAAATCCAAATCACCGGAAAAACAGTCCTTCAAGCAGCAGTCTGTCAAATTACGTTCTTCAATTTTCTGCAGAATTCCCGGATCTCGGATTAAATTTGATGAGATAAAATCTGACAAGGCAAAAACATAGCCAAGTTCATTCTGGTCAAATTTTGAAACATCTATTCCTCTAGTCTGACATTTCTCGCAGAACTGGGATTTTTTTTCTTTAGCGATTTCTTCAAGTTGAGGTGTAAGTTTATTCATAGGCAGGTACAGACAAAAAAGCAGCCACTCTGTACGAAATGACTGCCGGGAAAACTATTTACTTAAACAGGAACCGATATATTTCAAGAAGAAAATTCAAATATTCCTTCGAACTTATTAAATCCATAAATACTTGTCATAGTATATATCACTGGTTAATTTCTTTAATTCAAAGGCAGACAAAGACATAACAGACAATGCACGCACATCATAATTTGAAAGCATTATCTGCTCATGTTCGGTAAACTGTGTCAGATAACTGTGCAGAGCCCTGTCACGATCACCTGATTCATCGATAACAAACGATTTTGCCTTAGGCAAATCACTTAATCCGGCCAATTCATATCCACGGTATGCTTTCGAACGGGAATCAAGATGCATCTTAATCCTATCGGCGGCAATAATACTCTTGGCTATATCGATAATATTATCAACATTACCTTTTTTTACTTCTATTTCAATCTCATTGATCAACTCTTTGTGTTCTTTTGATTCAACACTGCCGTGATCGTAGCAAATTTCGGCAACAACCATATCATTCTGTTTTACCAGCCACAGTTTACGTTTGAAATTAGTTTCAAATTTCTTTTCAATATTCTGCTGCAAAAATTCAACATCCTGATCTTTCCACATCACTGTCGGAAATTTCTTCAATTCAGGCTCTTTTGAACCGATCGGAACATTATATTCAATTCGTTTGTGCAATCCGCCTATAACCACACCACTGCATTTTGCAGTCTGCTCATGATAATTATCGTCAATCGATCTTACACGAACCCCCATATTAAGATTATGTAAAATCAAATCCTTGGTATCATAGTAGGCATTCTCCAGTTTTTTCGTGCCTAAGCATTCAAGCTGATAATCTTTCAAGGCACTCTCAATTGTGCTACTGATTAAATCAGCATCTTCAGTCGAATCAATGTAAAACTTTAATTCAATTTCTTCACTCATAGTAGACGGACCCGTAATTTCAGTTAAGTTTTTTACTGTTTTTTATAATAACACAAAAACACCACTATTCGATCTCCTTTAAAAATAATTGCTCCAATCCCACACCGCAAATATACAAACAAATACGCGATGATCATGTATAATATCAGCATTGTTAACCCACCAAAGGTCCTAAATATGAATGGATTAATTCAGTCAATTTTTGCAAAATCCCCCTTAAAACCAATTGTAAAGCATATTAAGAAGGTTCACGAATGCAGTGAGCATCTCGTTCCGTTTTTCAAGGCTGTGTGTGAAGATAACTGGGATGCAGCCCTGAAGGAGCAGCAGCAGATAAAAGCTCTGGAAAACGAAGCTGATGAAATAAAAAGAAAAATCAGAATAAAACTGCCGTCAGGTTTATTCATGCCGATAGAAAGGACAGATCTGCTGGAGCTTGTTTCCCTGCAGGACACCATTGCAAATGATTCAAAGGATATTGCCGGAATTGTGCTGGGCCGTCAGCTTAAGTTTCCGTCAGATTTGCAGGATCAGTTTTTCCAGTACCTGTCAAGAGTTGTTGAAGCAATCACTGTATCAGCAAAAGTAATCGGAGAACTCGACAACCTTCTTGAAACCGGGTTTAAAGGAAAAGAAGTTCAGGTGGTAAGTGAACTGGCCGAAAAAATAGATCGTATAGAAAGCGATACAGACGATCTTCAAATAGAACTTCGACACGCTCTTTACAAGAGAGAAAATGAAATGAACACAATTGATGCCATATTCATATACAACATACTGGACAAAATCGGAGATCTTGCAAATCATGCCGAACAGGTTGGATCCAAATTAGCAGTTTCTATAGCGAGGGATTAATGGAAGTTCTTATACAACACAGTAATATACTAATAGCTATCGCTGTTATTATCGGATTTCTGATGGCATGTGGAATAGGGGCAAATGACGTTGCAAATGCAATGGCTACATCCATTGGAACCAAATCGCTTACAGTGATCCAGGCTCTAATCATTGCAGCTATTTTTGAATTTCTTGGAGCTTACCTTGCCGGAGGAGAAGTAGTAAACACCATCAAGGACGGAATTGTCGACAGCAGCGCATTCTCGGGGCAGCCTATAAATCTGATATTGGGTATGATCTCAGCTCTGTTTGCAGCCGGAACCTGGCTGATCCTGGCTTCGATACTGGGGTGGCCTGTATCAACAACCCATTCCATCATCGGTGCTGTTATCGGATTTTCTCTTTTGACTGTAGGTTCTGACGCAATCCAGTGGAATATGTTATGGGGAATACTCGGTTCCTGGTTTATAACCCCGGTAATGTCAGGAATTCTTGCCTATCTGCTGTTTATGAGCGTTCAGATAGCAATATTCAGACACTATCATCCTTTGGAGCATGCTAAACGCATCGCGCCTTTGTATATAGCAGTAACTTTTTTCACGCTGTCTATAATCACTATCAAATCAGGATTAAAACATATAGGGATCGAATTATCAAACCAGAATTCAATATATGTAGCACTCGGTATTTCTGTGCTGACAGCGCTTATTGGTAAGTTCTTTATCAATCGAATCAAGTTCGAAAAAAACATCAAAAGAAAGCACTACGTCAATGTTGAAAAAGTATTTACTGTTCTGATGATCGTAACGGCCTGTGCCATGGCATTTGCCCACGGTTCCAACGACGTTGCAAACGCGATCGGACCTCTTTCCGCTGTGGTTGCATCAGTGCAGAACGGAACTTACATTACCAGCAGTACAGGTAACACCCAGGAATGGTGGATCCTTCCACTTGGAGCTCTTGGGATCGTAATCGGGCTTGCGACTCTCGGTTACAAGGTAATGAAAACCGTAGGTGTTAAGATAACCCAACTAACACCGAGCAGAGGCTTTTCTGCTCAACTGGCAACCGCCATTACCGTAGTAATCGCATCTGCAACCGGTTTACCAATATCAACAACACAGACATTGGTAGGTGCTATTATCGGTGTAGGTCTTGCTAAAGGTATTGCGGCAATCAATCTAACGGTAATAAGAAATATATTCTCATCATGGATTATTACATTACCATCCGGTGCAATACTGGCTATAGCATTCTTCAAACTGCTATCACTTATCTTCGCATAATTCTGTAATTACATTCTTGTCGGGCTGTTGCTTCATA
>ONPL01000156.1 GCA_900319705.1 uncultured Pseudomonadota bacterium
ACTATTGGTTCCGTTAGCAGATTGAACTGCCAATGTTCTCATGCGCTGCAACATGTTTGAAACTTCGTCTAAAGCACCTTCAGCTGTCTGGCAGAGGGAAATACCGTCATTGGCATTTCTGTTACCCTGGGTAAGACCGTTGATTTGAGAAGTCATACGGTTTGCAATCTGTAAGCCCGCAGCATCATCTTTAGCAGAATTGATTCGGTTGCCGGATGCAAGCTTGGTGTAGGAGCTTGAAAGAGCGTTGGTAGACTTGTTTAAATTTCTCTGTGCATTGATAGAACTGGTATTGGTATTAACGTATAAAGCCATGATGATTCTCCTAATCAGTTGCTTTGTAATTTTTGCTGAACTTACGCTTATTTGTTTGCATTCGTTCGCGGTTATTTATGGTATCGGCATGTTCTAATTTTTCTTTAACATTTTTTATGATTTTTTATATTTTTTTTGTTTCGTTCATTATAGTAGTTTTGATGACAACATCTCTCTTATTTCCTGTGACACATAATTAAGTTCTTCTTGTGTAACAGCAGGACAAAGAGGTATCGTAACTATCTTTTGATAGAATTTTTCTGTGTTGGCAAGTCCTGTATATTTTCCAATTTTTTGGTAGTACGGCTGATGATAAACCGGAATGTAGTGGACATTAACTCCGATGGAGGATTTCCTAAGATTATCAAATATCAGTTTACGTTTTTCAGATGTAACTTTGATAATAAAAAGGTGATATGCGCAATATCGATCTGTTAATCTTGCAGGAAGTTCAATAGGTGAATCTGCAAGTTTTTCAAAATAGAAATCGGCGTAATCGTTTCTTGTTTTAATCCATTGATCAAGGTGTTTGAGCTGAGACAGACCGAGCGCAGCATTTATTTCCGGCATTCTATAATTGTATCCAAGGTGCTGCTGTTCATAGTACCAATCACCTTCGCATCTATCTTCCATAAGAGAAGAATCTCTAGTTATTCCATGACTGCCGAACATTCTCATTCTGTCAGAGATGATTTGATCATTGGTAACAGCCATCCCGCCTTCTGCAGTTGTAATAGCTTTAACAGGATGAAAACTGAACACGGTTATGTCAGAATAGGTACAATCACCGGTTATAGAACCTTTATATCGTGCTCCCAATGCATGGCATGCATCTTCTATTATTTTGATCCCATACAGCCTGGCAAGGCAGGATATTTCCTCCATGTCGGCAGGAAGGCCTGCTAAATGTACTACAATGATTGCTTTAGGTAGTCTGGTTGCCGTTCTGAGTTTCTGTTTGAGGGCTGATGCACTCATGTTCCCGGTGTCATAATCGATGTCAACAAAATCAACGTCAGCTCCACAGTACAGAGCACAGTTGGCAGAAGCAACAAACGTAATTGGAGAGACCCAAACTAAATCACCTTTACCGATCCCAAGTGCCAAACATGCAACATGAAGTGCAGCTGTCCCCGAATTGACTGCTACTGCATGTTTCACATTGCAATACGACGCAACTGCATTTTCGAACTGTTTAACGATGGGCCCCTGTGTTATCAGAGGGGATTTAAGTGCTTCAACGACTGCTTTGATGTCATCTTCATCAATAATCTGCCTTCCATACGGGATCATAAATCAAGCCTCTTGTTAAGTTCTGCAATCTGTTCAACTGTAAGATAATCAGGGTTGTTGAATGAATTATATTCAAACATAGGCGGAACAGGTTTCCCTTTTTCTCCATTAAGTGCTGTATCGTAATTAACGTTTCTGAAAAATGTAATCGATGGTTTTATTACAAAATAATCTGAAAATTCAATGGTGTGGAAGGCATCGTCGGCAGGACACATGATTTCGTGTAATTTTTCCCCTGGTCTGATTCCGATGATTTCTGTAGGTAAATTTGGCGCCATAGCTTTTGCTAAATCAACAATTCTGATTGAAGGAATTTTGGGAACAAAAATTTCACCTCCCTGCATTCTAGTTAAATTCTTAATAACGAACTTAACTCCGTCTTCAAGAGGAAGCCAAAATCTTGTCATATCTTTGTGTGTTATCGGAAGTGATTTTGCTCCGTTTTTAATAAGATTTTTAAAGAATGGAACAACAGAACCTCGTGAACCTACAACGTTACCGTATCGTACAACGGAGAATCGGGTAGGATCAGAACCAACCATATTGTTTGCCGCTACAAATAATTTATCTGAGCACAGTTTGGTTGCGCCGTAAAGATTAATCGGGTTGGCTGCCTTGTCAGTAGATAGGGCAATAACTTTCTCAACTTTATTGTATATAGCGGCGTCGATTACATTGTTGGCACCTATAACATTGGTTTTAATACACTCCATAGGATTGTACTCTGCGGTAGGAACCTGTTTGATAGCTGCAGCGTGTATGATGATATCAACATCTCTTGTTGCTTTTTTAAGACGTTCCAAATCACGTACATCGCCGATAAAATAGCGCATGCACTGTGCATTGTAGATCTGTTGCATTTCAAACTGCTTGAGTTCGTCGCGTGAATAGACAATTACTTTTTTAGGCTTGTAATTAGCTAAAACGTGTTTAATAAATTTTTTCCCAAAAGAACCGGTTCCTCCGGTTACACAGATAGTCTTTCCATCTAACATACTGATATTCCAAATATAAGCAGATTTGAGTAACAACAAATGAGAACATGATAGATTAATTGAATATTTTTTTTTGCGATTTACATATAAAAATTGCTGAACAAGCAGTCGCCAGTTTCAATATTTGTTTGATGTTTTTTTATCAATAACAAAAAATTGACATCAGTCAAATTAATGACTGATTTTTTTAAACTATATTTAAGTGTGATGCTACAATGAATTAAAAATGAATAAAAAACGAACATTATCACCATTCGGACGGAATATATGGAATTCAATGGCATCATCTTATTAATAGACAGTAATACTGAACGTAAAAAACTCATTGAAACTATTTTGGATTTCATGGGTATTCGATGGCATTCAGGTTCAGAGTCTGATTCATTTGCCTATTTGAATGATATAGAGGAGCAGACTGCTGTTCTAGTCGGGGATTTGGAGGGAACAACTCTCTCTGATGTTCTGATTAAATATTCCAAAGTTCCTTTTGTCGGGATCAACGTAGAACACGAATACAGTTCTCCGAATATGATGGGAACATTGAAGCCGCCGTTCAATATAGATGATTTTTCACAACAGATTAGATACTGCCAGTCATTTTTTTCACTTCACAACTCCAAGAAAAATCAACATGGTTCCGATGAGACTCTGCTGAAGCTTCTGGTTGGACAGGGAACTGCCATCAAGGAAGTGAGACATCTTATAGAGCAGGTTGCTGTAACGGATGCAAATGTCCTAATCCTGGGGGAGTCAGGTACAGGAAAAGAGGTCGTTGCCAGATCTATTCATGAACTTTCAAACCGTTCCAAAGGCCCGTTTGTTCCAATTAACTGCGGTGCAATACCTCCTGATTTGCTGGAATCGGAATTGTTTGGTCATGAAAAAGGTGCTTTTACCGGGGCTATTTCTGCCAGAAAAGGTCGTT
Organism: uncultured Pseudomonadota bacterium; assembly: GCA_900319705.1. Taxonomy (GTDB): domain Bacteria; phylum Pseudomonadota; class Gammaproteobacteria; order Enterobacterales; family Succinivibrionaceae; genus UBA2804. Next base: position 3,529 of record ONPL01000156.1, read on the forward strand.
TTGAAATGGCTGAAAACGGTACAATTTTTCTTGATGAAATTGGTGATATGCCTATGCCTATGCAGGGAAAACTGCTTAGAGTCTTACAGGAACATTATTTTGAAAGAGTAGGTGGAAACAAATCTGTTAAGACTAATGTCAGGGTTATTGCAGCTACTCACCGTCATCTTGAGGAAATGATCCGGGATGGAAAGTTCAGAGAGGATCTGTACTATCGTCTGAATGTTTTTCCAATTGATACACCACCGCTGAGAGATCGTGCTGATGATATCCCTTTGCTGTTGCAGGAACTTACCTGCCGTCATGCTGTAGAACATAATGTTAGTATTAAATTTACCCAGAGAGCTATTGATTCTCTGATGAAACATCC
>ONPL01000178.1 GCA_900319705.1 uncultured Pseudomonadota bacterium
GAGTTTTTTAATATTTCAGAATATTTTTTTGAAATAAATCACTTTCGAGCAGATTTTATTCTTCCAGTCAGCACTGTTTCTCACTAAAACAGACAATTTAACCGTTTCACAATTAAAACCACTGCCCGTCTGATAACAATTAATAAAAAAGCAGACTGAACCATAACGGCTCAGCCTGCAGTTTCATCAAATTCTAATGAAATAACGATTATTTCATTAAATTAATTTCAGTTCCCTTGATTTTATCCTCTTTACGGCATTCAGTACGGGCATTATTAAAGGCGGATACGCACTTGGCGTAGCCCTTAATCCACTGTGAGCGGTAGATGGCACGCTTCTTGGTAACAGTAGGCTCGAAGTGTTTGTACTTCAGATCTATATTACCGGTGAAAATCTTGCCGTGGGTGGTTCCAGTGTCGGATCTAGACTTCCACAGACTCTGGATGGAATCACACAGAGTATTGATATTCTTCAGATAACCGGAGAACGCCTTGTACAGAGCTTCATAGCCGGACAGCTGCTCATACTTCGACTTGGTGATATCCTTGTAGAGTTTTTCAAGCCTGTCATTAATCAGACCGGCCTCGGTTCTGATATTCTCCACATTGGTCTCCAGAGAGTCGTAATCTGATGAATCAAAACCGCGCAGATGGGAATCCATTACCGAAACAGAATTAAATGCATAGTTGAACTGCGGAGAATTCTGATACAGCAGGGAGCCGTCGTAGCTCAAGGCATCCATCGGCTGAGGGATCTTCCCCTGTCTCATCTGACTGACCATGGTATCAGTGTACTTGAGACACTTCTCTATACCAAGGTCTGTTTCCTGCATGATTTTGATAAATGCATCCCCGTTTTCATCCATATATTTAAAGGAGAAGAACATATCGGAATACAGTTTGAGAGGACTGCCCGCTTCAAACATTCTGTTGGTCAGATCAAGCAGACTGTGCTGGATCTTGATAAAATCCTCAGCATAGAACAGCAGTGCCTGGATCTGGTTGAATTCATTGTCATCAAAGTCGATTTCAAAGATATTCCGCGGGATTTTAGCCGGCAGGATCTCATATTCCATTCCCTGCAGTTTAGATCTGGCAACGTCATAGGCATAGATGGTTTCAGCCTTGCCGATTTCAAGACTGTGGGCTGCCGAGGCGGCCCCCTCATTGAAAACAGCCTTCAGTTTGGAATACTGAACCAGCGGCTTGCTGCCCGAGATAGTGGCAGAGGAAGTTGCCGGAAACATAACTGCAGCTGCCAGAGCCGCCGAAGTAAAACATTTGAGTAATAATTTAAATTTCATTGCAGACTTCCTTAAAATCTTGTGGTGTAATCATCAACATACCAGCGGCCGGCGCCCTTCTTAATCAGATAGTGCGGATGCGGAGAACCGAGCTGCTTGCCGTTCTGATCATAGGCACGGCTTTCAACCTCCGCTCTCTGTACCGATTCGCCCTGGGTCTTGCGCAGTACATCCTTCTGCTGATCGTCAAGGAAGAAATTCTCCTGATCGTTGCTTTCATCAAATCCGCCGGTGGTGTAAATCTTAGGTTTGCCGAAGGTTGCATGGATATATTCATGCAGGAATCTACCCTGATGCAGATCCCAGTGATACTTGATGAGGGAGATTGCGGTCGGTGTCATCTTGCGGTCCGGACTGATGCATTCAAGATACAGATCGAAATTCTTCTCCTTGATTGCCATCATGAAAATTTCCATCAGTTTATCCGGGGTGACATTCTGCGGAATGCTCTTGACGGTATACCAGCTGTCCTTGATTTTAGCCACTTCATCCTCGCCGATGAACTTGCCGGAGCTTTCAGCATTGGCATCATATACAGCCACCACATGGCCCGGAACCTGAACAGCAACCGGCTCCACCACCCAGCCCATTTCAAACCTGCCGGTCTTGTTTTCTCCGGCGGCCGGAATTTCCGCGGTGATATCAACGATCTTTCCGAGAATGGTAAATTTGGTCACGTCAGCCAGTGATGAATCCACCAGACGGCGGTAGCGTTTGACTGCCTCATACGGTCCCACCCAGTTGCGTCCGTCAAGCTGAACGAAATAATATCCGGCGGAAGGCTTGCCGTGCCAGATATATTCACCGGATCCGCCGTAGAACTGGTTGGCCGGATATTCAACATCCTTAAGCACGACATATGAATCCTTGAGCTCCTCGATACTGATTTTTTTAGGATCAGGGATTGGAAACTCCTTAGTGATAATCTTGTCAGGAGATGCGGCGGAGGATAAGATCCGGTTCCACTCCTGCTCACCTTTGGCAGCGATGGTCTTTCTGAGGTTGGCCTCGTCGGTCTTGTATTTGGTCCAGGACGGATCAACCTCGGTATAGTCACCCTTGCTCTTCATCAGTGCGGTCTTGGTGCGCTGGAAGAGTTTTTCAACCCCCGGATCATCAGGATAGGTCTGTTTTAAGATTTGAACCCGGTCAAGCGCATCCTTCTTGCTGCGGTAGATGGCCTTGTCGCCGCCGCGCTGCTGCTCAACCTCTTTTTCAAATTCCCTTACATAGTATTCAGCCTGTTTCACCACTTTTTCAAGCTGGGCATCGCTGAGGTTTGGATCTACGGAATAGGCATGTCCGGAGGTCATTGACAGTCCCATGGACAGCATAAAAGTTAAACTCAGGGTCGTTAACTTTAATTTCATTTTAGTTCCTTAATACTGTTTGTTTACAAAATCTGCCTGTAGCAGGCGCCGGATCTGTTACTGCAGATCTGAAAGATATCTTGCCCGTTTCTCGGTGGTGAGCCGCTGGCATTTATATACCAGGGCCTGCTCCTTTTCACTGCTCTTCGGGTTGATTTTACCGCAGCTGCTTTCCTTATCCTTAATCCATTTTATCTGTTCACTCTTGATGTCGGTGCGAACCTTTGCCGGAAGTCCCTTCCAGTAGATATTTAGCAGAGCGTCGGAAAGCGTAAAATCAAGTTTTTCCGAGATAAAGGTGTTGTGAATGAGTTCCTGTTCGCTTTCAGCGCCGAGGATCACTCCTTTCATTATATTGACGTAGTCACGGTACTCATCGGTACGCAGATATTCCGGAA
>ONPL01000179.1 GCA_900319705.1 uncultured Pseudomonadota bacterium
GAGGGGCATTATCTTTAACTTACGGAGATCCTGACATGAGAGTTGAATACTGCAAAGAAGCCTATGAAGATTACGAAGATGAAGATTATGAAGATTTGTCGGAAATGGCAAACGTCACCACAGTTGACAGCGGATTACCTTTTCCTGTATGGATTATCTATAATGGAGCCTTAAAATTTACTGAACCTGATCGTCCCCATGTTAAAGTCGAAATTGACGACTGCAGAATTCCCTGTTTAATAGACAGTCGATGCCCTGGATTTACAGATAACAGTCATGCAGAAATTATTGAAAAGCTAAATCCGGAGGACGTTGAACTTTTAAACAGATGGATCATGAAAAATTATCCGACATTGATAAATCACTGGAACGGACTATTAACTGATAAGCAGGCCTTGAATACTTTACGTTCCGTTTAGTAAGGGACAATATACTGAAAAATCCGCCACTGCTCTATAACGTCAGTGTCAGATCCGGCAAACTCAACTTCGTCCGCCGGTTATACTCTCCGCATCTTTACTGCGCAGATGCGCCTCGTGATTTGCAAGTACCGTCCTTTTTCCCGCGTTGGCATAACAGTAGACGCACAGATGTCTGCAGGTATTGTACTGTCCGATATCCTTGCTTCTGATGCAGCCGCAGCACCGGCGCTGTCCCCGATCTCTGTTTTTTCCCGTCAAAACAGCATAACATCCATTACCCAGATCTATACTGCCGGCCGGCGGGGATTCAAATCCCCAGAGAGTTTCCTGAGCGTGACCGAACTGCACTCCCAGGTGCTGCATAAGTTTATCATCCATATAAGCAAGACGGACAATCAACTCTTCATCAATACAGTGATTATGTCTGATCCCGTAACAGTCCAGTTCAATCTGCTCGGCACAGGTGGCAAGTGAATATCCCCATCTGCTGTTAAGTTTTGAAATCTCCCGGGCAGTTTCCTTCATGAGATCCGGTTCCCATTCGATATAACGTACCCTGCTGTTATTCAGATTTTTCACAACCCTGGCATAGCAGGACAGATCTGCAAAACTGAATACCAGTTTACCGGTATAGCCCTGCAGTGCATCACCAATCCTTTGCATCCGCTCCAGTAATTCATCGATACCAACCATATCGGTCAGCATCAGCGGATCGTTACGCCAGATGACACGATCCGGGCCAAGCCGTTCCGCCAGGCGTTTGAAGGTATCAATTCGTTCAAACAGCGGAGGAACATAGGGTTCATACCCCTCCTTTTCGTAGTCATTGACCGTATACTGGATATAGCAGCCGATCCCCCGCTCATCCAGTCTATCAAGATATGAAAGAAGCGGGCGGGGATTTTTAGACCAGAAAACAATGAACCTGGTATCTTCATATGAAATATAACTGCGTATACCGTTAAACGGATTGGTCCACACTGAATATCCGATTTCAAGGCGTTTGAAAAACCAGTCAGGATAGAAAGCCGGAATATCAGTACTCCTGCTTGCTGACACAATTACAGGTTTAAGAGCCTCAACCTCCCTGCCGTCAGGCAGGATTATTGTGGTTTTGTTTTCAACAGCCATGGATATTTATACTCCCGAAAATAAATCAGAGCCCGGATTTACCAGTTACATGGTAATACCTTGTCACATGAAATAACCGGCAAATCCGCAAAGGCTCAGATAATCATCAGCACTTCATCCTTAGGAGGAGCATAGCGCGACACCCCGTTGCGGATAATTTTCTGTTCACAGTTCGCATCAAGTTCATAGATCAGAATACTGTCCTGCTCGTAATCAACCACTTCATCCACCTTTTTCTTCATCTGTTCGAGCAGACGATCATTAAGCAGGAGTTCAAAAACAGAAAACTGTACCCGGCAGCCGTAATCCTCAAGACATTTAACCAGCTGACGGCGGCGGCGATCATCAGCAATATCATAACAGAACAGATATCTGGAAAGATGGTTGTAACGTTTTACTGATAACGGCATGGCAGTTCCTCCTTTTTACAAATGACGGCACAATACATTGCAGCAGAAATTGCCTGACACAACCTCAGAATAGAAGTCTGCGCGGCCTTCCCGCCGGTTCATGCTCAGGATCAGACTGATAATGATCAGAATGTTCCTCTGTATTAAAACCCGTCAGGATCAACAGCCGGAGGAGCTGTATGATTAACCATTCAATCCGTGAAATGATTAATGCAACGGTTTAAGAAAAAGTACCGGTACTGTTGCAGGAGTACTGCAATATTACCAGCAATACATCTGTTCCCGCAAATGTTATAACCAGAAAAAATTACTGCGGCACAGTATGCTCTAAAGACACCTGCTCCGGACAGTCCGTTCACACCGGGCTTCCGGTCAGTTTTCAAAAGAAAATTTTGACAGCAATGAAGATCAACGAATATATATCTGATAATATCACAGTTCGTTGCAGCTTTGATTTCAGTCATAGTCCTCTCCAAAATAAAAAACCCACCTGCTGATTTATCCTACAGACCACAAAAGATCCGCACACCAAAACCGGAACATATAAACAACCGATTCGAAAAATGTAAATTCAACAAATGAGTTTCTACTTTCAGAGAGTCTAGCTACTCAAATCTAATTATACAAATGCAGGAGTAATTTTATTTTGAAGTGTTTCACAGTTTAAAAACAGAAGGAGAGCTTTTTAAACCGGATCGGCTTTTCACCTGAATAACACCGCAATGCGTGATCTATGTCAATTAACGTCAAATGTCCGGTTTCAAGAGTTGATATTCCTCACGGATTCAAACCAAATATCACCGCTAAACTTTAAATTTTTTTTGCAGCTCCTACAATTACACACATACAACAATGCATACAATTAATCGAGGTCATATGAACGAACAGAAAATAAATCTCAAGGTGCAGCAGAACATCAACCATAGTAAACGATCCATAATAACCTTTAAGGTAATTATGGCTTTTGCTTAGTCTAAGTGATTTCACTGAAAAGTGAATGAACTACGTTATGAGAGAATGA
>ONPL01000186.1 GCA_900319705.1 uncultured Pseudomonadota bacterium
GCCCCGGACGGTTTATAGATCCTGCTAGGCTTTCACCGCCGCATAGCGCGGTGATCCGATAACCTCCAGCATGTAGTCAAGAGGATCAGCCTTTCCCCCGGCAACCTGCTGAAAAATCCTGGCTGTACAGCCGGAAACCAGCACAACCCCCTGCTGATTCTCGGTTACAGGCTGGTGTTTTCCGCGGGCATCGACATTCCAGAACACCACCTTCGGCAGACGGTAGCCGTTCTGTTCAAACAGCTTTCCGGCATATTCAAAGCAGGTTGCATCCGAATTATCGGTGATACGGTCAAACTCCATATCGGATATGACAAATACAGTTGACGGAAGATCTTTCTGTTTTACCTTTCCGCGCAGGGCCGCCGCAAGGATCAGCTCAAAAACCTTCTTCAGATCGGTATTTGCACATTCATCAAATCTATGACATCACATTGAGAGATTTGCGCATTTCGGCATCCAGCACATGACCGGGAAAGCCGCATCTGCGGACAAGTTCATACGGCATCAGGGTTCCGGTATTGATCGACGCAGTTCCCTTTGATACCTTGTCGAGATATTCATCATAGCGCTGCCGGTCATTTTTAAAAAAGGCACCGCGGTATTTAAGCATGGCTTTTGACGGCTGTGTGCCATAATCAAAAGAATAATCCTTTTCACGCAGATTGTTCTCAATAATCTTAATCCGTGCTCTCAGAGCCGACAGTGCCCTGCGGTAGTCGGCATATTTCATACGGAAGGACCGTGCAAGACGGACGGCATACTGCACCGCCTGCCGGTTTGAGGCATTGATTGAAGGAAGCCATTTTCCCAGCAGTGAAACATTTCCGTCTTTTTCAAGAGCATCAAGATCCTTCAGCAGCTGCGTGTGCAGAAATTTTTTTACTCCGTCGGATGCAGGAGTATCCAGCAGACACAGAAGATCGTCATAACGGCCGAATTCAGGTACCAGTTCCAGATTTTTCAGCACAGATTCAGTAGCGTTGAACGCAAGTCGGCGCAGAATCACTCTGAATACATGACGTTCCCCGAGACCTTCACGGATGTCGCGCGCGTAAAACAGGATTTTCATGGCAGTGTCGGCATCCTCGGCCAGAGCTCCGGCAAAATGATCCCAGATCCTGTTCTCCTCCCGGTTTCTTATGGCTCCGATAACAGAAAAAAGATCGAGGCATTCGGAACCTGTGGTGAAATAATCAACAGCTCCGTTTTCTGTATACGCTGTGTTCGCAGTCTGTTTCAGTAAATCAAGCATATAGCCTCCTCTATTTTTGATTTCAATACATGACAAAGCACGTTTTTTCAAATTACTTTAACGAATAACTGAAGTAAAAATTGCTGTACGTGCTTTTATGATTTCATTCTATTAAATCACGACATTCAAATCACGGGAAAAAAGTTGCGAACTCACGGTACTGATCTCAGAACCAGTCTGGAGGAAAAGCCGGACCCGTCTGCTGAAAAAACGGAACCGGGAAGTCGAAAGATCGGCTCCCCGGTTGAAACAAAGCACGTTTTTTACATTCTGATCGTAACTGAAGTAAAGTTGCTGTTCGTGCTTTTATGGTTTTATTCTATTAAATCACAACGCTCAAATCACGGAAAAAAAGTTGCGAACTCACTTTGCCGGTACCAGAACCATCCCGGAGGAAAATTTGGACCAGCCTGCTGAAGAAAACGGAACCGGGAAGTCGAAAGTTCGGCTCCCCGGTTGAAACAAAGCACGTTTTTACATTCTGGTTGTAAATGAAGTAAAGTTGCTGTTCGTGCTTTTATGGTTTTATTCTATTAAATCACGACGTTCAAATCACGGGAAAAAAGTTGCGAACTCATTGTTCCGATCCTTGAACCTGCCTGGAGGAAAATTCTGAATCGACTGCTGAAAAAAAACGAAACCGGGAAGTCGAAAGGCATCTCCCCGGTTGAAACAAAGTTCGATCACAATGCTGACGGCTAAAGCAGGAAGCTTTTTTCTCTCTGTAATCAAATACTCCAAAACAGCACAACCATGTTTTTATTTTTGCCTGATAAGAATGGCTCGGACAAATCGAAGTTCAGTAAACTTACAACTCATTTTTGATCGCTGCCACTATTTCAGCATTGCTCTCAATGGTCTTCGGATCGAGTTCCAGATCCTCTATTCTCCACCACTTGTATTTTGAACCGTTTATCTCAAACTCTTCTGTCTGAGGAAAATCATCTGAATTAATCACAAAATATCTGTGATAGTAAACTTTTTCAATGTTATCTGACTTAGATTGTTTGCGTTCTGTTTTTGTCAGAGCCAGATGACAATCTACAGTTTTTTCTGATAACTCCAGCATAGAGGAGACATGATCCTCTACTCGTTTTCTTTCTTCACGGTCTGATTCACTTCCTACATCTGCTGAAATAGATTTGATATACGGCAGTAGCCACATATCCCAGCGTTTATCCCATCTTGTCAGAAGTCTTCCGCTTTTGTCTCTTATTACCATAAGGTTAAAGTGATGTTCACTTACTGCAATTCCGAGTAGTTCTCTATACAACTGTTCTGTACTGTATCTGTTTTTATAGCTGTAAATCCAACTAATCGAAGTAAGAGCAGCCCAGATTGTTGCTATCATAAGGAAAACAGAAAACCACAACAGGTTGCCGTAGAACTGACAGCAAACGGCAATAACAGAAATCAAACCCAGTAAATCTGCAGCCAATTGTGTCCTTGATTTAACACCTTCTATACTGCCCCGTTTCTCAAGTAAAAGAAGAAGATCTTGTTTGTTGATTTGTATTTCATCACTCACAGTCACCCCCTGTTGAAAATTTACTTTGCAGTGCCTTATAGTATTTCTGAACGCTGCCTATTTTATTTTTCATATCTTTGTAAACGCTCCATAATAACCTTTGATGCTACTTAAGACTGTTTAAAATCAACAATCCAACCTTTTCTTTTTTCAATAAGACTTAACTTTTTATAGGAAATATTACTTGAAATAA
>ONPL01000215.1 GCA_900319705.1 uncultured Pseudomonadota bacterium
AAATAATTGGTAGCGGTCTGGTGTTCAGGCCCGTTCGGATTACCGGAAACGGTATTGAAGCAAAGTTGTGATCAATACACGGTTACAACAGAACCAAAATTATTTCAAAGCAACAGACGTTAACATCGACGTTAGGATTTTCAGGTTCGGTTACCGGAATAACCGGACACGGCAGAATGGCAAATCTACACCGGCAAAAGAGTAATTTTCTGAAAAAAGACATTCTACCTTTGACAACGAAAATATGCGTGAACCGGCAGATCAATCCATCCGATTGTATTGCTGCAGTTCCCGACGATCAATTATCAATGAAGCACCGAAAGTCTCAGTAATCATGAAAGATCAGATGCAGGAGCTGTCCTGACAGTGGATGGCGCCGAAGTCGCACAGTTCCGGCCGGCTGGCCGCTGTTAAAAATGGCGTTTACCGTCCGCTGTTTTACTAATCCGATCTTTCAGATAACCCAGCACCCCCGGATCGGTGATCCGGTTAATTTCAAGAAAATAACGCTGATCCCCCGGATCATCCGGATTAAACATGTAGATCCTGAATTCATATTCATAATTGTCCCGTTCCGGGTCAGGCTTTATTTTTGTCCAGGATCCGCGGAACTTAAGTTCCTGCAGCCCGCCGATCTTAAGGATGTACACCGGAGCATAGCGTCTGCCGTAGGATCTGCCGACAAACCCGAAAGAAGTTTCATACTGATCATCCTCACGGACCTTAAGATACAGACCTTTTCTGCGCAGCCGGCTCAAAAGTCGGTAGCGCGGGTACTGAAAGAACAGCAGAACAGCGAGAACCAGCAGAGCAAAAGAGCCGCTGCCAACCGAATCGTAAACAATTTCACCAATTGCGTAGATGTTTTTCGGATATGCGTATTCCGGACTGCTGCGATCGTAGCTGATAACCTCCCGCTCCCCCGCCTCCGGGGTGTAGATCAGATAATTAAAGCTGAAACGCTGACTGCCTTCGCCAAAGATTATCCGGTACGTACCTCCGTTCTTTTGCGGAGGAACCGATTCAGTTACCGTCATCATCCGCTCTTCGTAGTTTCCGGTAATTCTGGCAAACTGCACCCGGTAGAAATCAAACGCGCTGACAATATGGATCGCAGTTGAAAAAAACAGGAACACCAGCAGAATGCAGGTGACAGCACCGCTGGCAAATACAGCACTGTGAACCCGGGTGAAAACCGGGATATTTCTGGATGCAATGCGGACTGCAAGCTCATACTGGACATCTGAAAAATCTTTCATAGAATCATTCTCCTGACGGCGCACGCCGCAAACGTTTCCCGGTTCCGCCAGGACGGATCAGTACGGCGTCTCGGTAAGAGTATATCTGTCATCCCGGGGATCCTCAGGATTAATCATGTAGATCCGGTATTCATAGCGGTAGTTATCGTTCTCACCCTCAGGTTTTTCATACTGCTGATATCCCTTGAATCAGGTTTTTCATACTGCTGATATCCCTTGAACTCCAGGATCCTTCCTCCTGGCAGCCGGTATTCATAATAAGGAGTAAAAACATAACGCCATCCGTTGCGTCCCCGCTGTTTGCGTTCATCAATTCTGCCGGTTTTATACACCTTAAGATACGGTCCCTGTTCAATAATCCGGTTCAAACGCCTGCCCTGTAAAACGATATGGAAGGCAATCACCCACAGAAACAGACTGAATGCGAGCATCGCAAAGGCGGGTAGAAACTGAAAATAGGTTTTAAGTCCGTATTCAACTATATACGCAGCGTGCGGATTATTCCTGTCATATCTGACAGTAAGTACTTTGCCGACGTCACCCCGATAGCTGCTGTCTTTGAATTTCAGTCTGACCCCGTCGTTTGTCTGAGCCACTGTTCTGTATTCAACAACCGTCTCGTTATGCCTATTATGATGGTGGCGAAAAGTCTTATGACGATCATAAGAGTTCATTCTCCGACGTTCATATTTCTCAACACCGGTGATTTTAGCTGTTGTCTCCACCATATTGCCGGACCATTGAGCCAGCTTGACTCCGTAAAAATCAGCTGCAAGATAAAAATGCAGCACCAGCGTGATTAGAGCAGCACCAAACAGGATCAGGGTCATCTGCAAATCTGTTTCCTGCTGGATTATTTTAGCAAACCTGGTTGTTTTACGGGCTTCCAGCAGTTCCGCCAGTTCATTCTCGCTACTGATCATCTCACCCCCTGATAAGTAAACATTATCGATATTATCCGATCTTTAGCAGCGAAAAAATGTGCATTAATTCTCGTTTGCAGATTAGGGGATTGTTCGTTTCAGCTAGAAACTGTTGATATTGAGAGTATTGCAGCAGTCATGCCAGCGGAAAATCATGAATACCGGATTTTCCGCCACCCCGGGGATAAATCT
>ONPL01000188.1 GCA_900319705.1 uncultured Pseudomonadota bacterium
TTTCATATTCTACTCTTTTTTACTGTTTTTAACATGCTCAGGTAATGATAAACAGTTAATATTTTTAAATATTTTTGATCTTGTCACACTATTTGACACAATAAACACCTGTGTTCCGCAGTCTAAACGCTAAATTTTCATAATCTTACTCTCGTGCAGGCCTTAAATATCAAGGTTCTGCACTTTTTTTGATTTTTAAAAATCGCCGTATTTATATGGTGCTATATGGTGCTATATGTGGTATAATACCTCTTAAGTTGTTACACATTTCTTGCCGAGGTTCTTATGTTTCTGACTATCAAAAAAGCAGGTGGAGGTAGATACCTTTATCTTATGGAGTCTGTTTATGATCCTGAGACAAAGAAGGTAAAAAAGAAAATTATCCAAAACTTTGGCAAATCCGACGAGTTTATCGAAAAGAACCCAGAAAAGTATGCAGAATTAGTAGAAAAGTACGGAAAGAGCAAAGAAAAATTTCAAACAGAGAAGAATTCGACTATCAGTTCATTTTTTTCTGAGAACATAACCTCGACAGATGACATTCTAAAAAATTTCAATGGTTTATATCCTCAGAACCTGTCTCATCTCATTCTTCGAAAGTTATGGAAAGATGACTTGTTAATGACCAGATTTTTTGATCATCTTAAGGCTCAGGAAGGATTGGAGTTTGAATACAATGCCTCTGATATTGCCTTATACTTTGCAGCATTGAAGATAGTCTCCCCTATGTCTTATCTTGCCGGGAAGGAGCACAGTCCGAGATTTCTAGGTGATCCGATGAGTAGCTATACAACGGACGATATTTATCGGTGTCTGCATTTTCTATCCAAATACAAAGACAGCATAATGAAACATCTTTCCAACAGAGTTGGAGAAGTAATTCCAAGAGAAAAATCACTTCTTTTTTACGATTGTACAAATTGCTATTTTGAAACACCATGCAATGATGTTTACTGGAACCGAAAAAAAGGACTTCGTATACTACGGCGGATACTCAGGAAAGAAAATCCAGATTTTCAAAATTTATCAGACCGTGATTTGAACACGGTGATTAATGAATCGCCGGAATACAGCATGATTCTGGAGGAACTCATAGAAAGTTTAGGAGAGCCTCTGCGAATGCACGGGGTCAGTAAAGAGAAGCGATTTGATCTCCCTCTGATTTCCATATCACTGGTTATTGATGAACATGCAATTCCTATAGATTTTCAAATTTATGCAGGTAATCAGGCTGAAGCATCGACGATGGTGGAATCAATAAAAAGGCTCAAGGAAAAATACAATATAAAAAATGCGGTGCTGGTAGCAGACAGTGCGCTAAACGGCACTAAAAATCTTGATATGCTGCTCAAGGAGGGGCTTGGTTTTGCTGTAGCGAAATCAGCGCTAACCTTCACTGATAAAATCAGAAAGAGTGAGTTGGATTTGACAACATTCTCAAAAGTAAAGGATGAAGCAGGAAACGAAACCAGTTTCCTTTACAAAATTATCCCGTATCAAAATGTTAAGTACGAACGAAAGTTTGAGAATGGTAAATGGATTTCCAACAAGTATTCCATTGACTGCAACATGATGATTACGTTCAGTGAAATCAGGAAGAACAGAGATTTATCAACATTGGAGGAGAATATTCTTCAGGCTAAAGCCGCCATTGAACGAAATGCGCAAATCAATTTGATCAAAAACGGTTGGAAACAGTTTGTGATCACTTCTGATGAAATAAAGGCAAATACTGCACAAAATCAATCAACCTCCGGACAATCTGATCAGACAGACGGTGCATCAAATACCTCTGACAACAATGCCACCAATGACGAAAAACAGAAAACCAAAGGTAAATCTAAAACCAAAGAAACAAAGGCAAAAAATTCTGAACCTTGCATAGCTGTTGCACTGAACGACAAAAAAATCGAAAAAAGACGTGAGTGTGCGGGCTTTGCTGCTATCCTCTTTCAACCACCTCCAGGTTCTGAAGATGCGATGAACGCTGATTACGTAAGTTCTCTTTATCATCATCTTGTTCAAATAGAAGAATGCTTCAGAATTATGAAAAGCGAATTTGAAATCAGGCCTCTGTTTGTCAGGGACAGAGACAGCGTAACAGGTCATGTTCTTTTATGCATTGTGGCCTTAATAATGGTGAGACTCATTCAGAAAAAAGCCGCCGAAAAGGAATGTTCAATTACAGCTGCCAAATTAAAAGAAATAATGAACGCATTGACTGTACTGACTCTCTACCGCGATGACAATCACTGCGTATATCTGAAATCGAAGGAATTTAACCTGACAAACGGATTAAGAAAAGTAAAAGAAGAAAATTCAACGTCGGTAGTAGAACCTGAATTTTTATTTGAACTCCTGACAGGAGTAAAAATGCCAAATGTTTCTACTATGGAGGAATTACGAAAAATTTTTAAAATCAAATCGATGAACCGATCTAAAGATCAGATAGAACAACTAAAATGCTCTGTTAGTGCTTAATTGAGCACCATAAAATTACGGTAACCAAAATCGCACTAAACCATTGGTGCGACTGTGTTATCGTAATTTTTTATACTCCGTTAACTGCGGAACACAGGTTTTATATAATGTAGAATCTTGAATCGATGCGCATTCGAGGTTAGTTTTATGGACAGTTTCAACAATATTTCAAAAACCATGGGTTTGTGTTCCTGCAA
>ONPL01000192.1 GCA_900319705.1 uncultured Pseudomonadota bacterium
ATGGAAATATTATTTCAAGTAGTATTTCCTATAAAAAGTTAAACCTTATTGAAAAAAAGAAAAGGCCGGATTGTTGATTTTAAACAATCTTAAGTAGCATCAAAGGTTATTATGGAGCGTTTACACTGATTATGCATATTCATATTTTAGGTATTTGCGGAACTTTTATGGGCGGTATCGCCATGATCGCAAAACAGATGGGTTTTCGCGTAACTGGATCTGACAGTAATGTTTATCCTCCGATGAGTACCCAGCTTGAACAGCAGGGAATTAGTCTTATTCAGGGATTTGATCCTGAACAGCTTAATCCTCGACCTGATCTGATTGTGATCGGTAATGCCATGAAGAGAGGTAATCCGTGCGTGGAGTATATACTGGATAACAACCTTCCATATACTTCCGGACCTGGGTGGCTAGAACAGTTCTGCCTGATTAAGAAAAAGGTTCTCGGGGTTGCAGGAACCCACGGCAAAACTACTACAGCAAGTATGCTGGCATGGGTGCTGGAAAGCGCAGGCAAGAATCCAGGGTTTCTGATTGGAGGAATTCCGGAAAATTTCGGTATTTCAGCAAGACTAACGGACAGTGAGTATTTTGTGATTGAGTCTGATGAGTATGATTGCGCCTTCTTTGACAAACGATCGAAATTTGTTCACTATCGTCCGTTTATACAGATCCTGAACAACCTGGAGTATGATCATGCAGATATTTTTGCTTCAGTTCATGAGATTGAAAAACAGTTTCATCACCTGGTTAGAATTATTCCTAGCAAGGGATATGTGATTGCGTCGGATCGTGATGAGCATATTCAGAATGCACTGGATATGGGATGTTGGAGCAATCTTGAGTATGTTGACGGTGAACGTTCACGTTATTCCTATGAACTTGTTAATGCTGATGGTTCAATGTTCAAAGTTAAACTTGAGGGAAGGGAGATCGGTACTGTAGAATGGAATGTGATCGGAATGCATAATGTTCATAATGCTCTGATGGTACTTGCTGCTGCTGAAAAGATCGGAATAGCTCCTGAGGATTCAATAAAATATCTAGGAACATTCCAATCACCAAAACGCCGTATGGAAGTAAAGGGTGTGGAAAACAATATTACTGTGTATGACGATTTTGCTCATCATCCTACTGCGATTAAGACCACTATAGCAGGTCTGAGGGCAAAGGTTGGAAGCAGCAACCGAATTATTGCCGTGCTGGAACCTCGTTCGAATACTATGAAGCTCGGGATCCACCAGAAATTAATCGGAAAGTCACTTGAGGATGCAGATCTGGCATTTGTTTATGCGCCGGACACTTTAAGCTGGAATGCTGATGTGATAAAGGAAGGAGCTCCGATCCCTGTTAATGTTGAGCATGATTTTGACAAAATGCTTGACGATATCGTTACTGCATCCAGAAGCGGTGACAGTATCCTGATTATGAGTAATGGCGGATTCAACGGTATTCACGGAAAGCTATTGGCTAAACTTAAAAAGTAAATATCATATGTCGGCATTAGATCTGGTTCATGTTGGTAAAAATTACGGGAGCAGTTGTGTACTTTCTGACATCAGTTTTTCTGTGACGGAAGGGGATTTTCTCGGCCTTTTGGGACATAACGGTGCCGGCAAGTCTACTTTGATTGAAATTATAGTAGGGCTGGTAGAAAAAACATCCGGCCGTGTTGCTGTTTTCGGAAAGGATTTGGACCGTGAACCGCTGTTAGCTAAATCATGCATCGGATTTGTTTCCCAAGATTACAATTTTAATCAGTTTGATACTGTTATGCAGGTAGTTGTCAATCAGGCCGGGTTGTATGGTATCCCCTATAGAACTGCAGTGCAAAGGGCTAAAAAATATCTGGATATTCTGCAGCTCTCTGATCGCAGTAAGGAACAGACTCGTTTTCTATCCGGTGGAATGAAGAAAAGAATGATGCTTGCGAGAGCAGTAATTCATCAGCCCAAACTTCTTATTCTTGATGAATTGACTTCCGGAGTTGATATCGAAGTGAGATACCTTATCTGGAATTTTTTGCGTGAACTGAACCGGAGCGGGACAACGATTATCATGATTACCCATTATCTTGAGGAGATAGAAAATCTCTGTAACAGAGTGGTGATCCTTAACAGCGGAAAAATTGCAGATATAGACAGTGTGGAGAACTTGCAGAAAAAACTGATCTCCTTTGATCTTTCTGTTACAGTTTCGGAGATAATTTCTCCTGAAATGCTTCAAGATCTGAATGTTAGAATAACCGGTGACAGTTCTTTTGAGATTAAAATGGATCTGAGCAAAGAGAACTATAATGATTTGCTGCAGAAATTGGCTTCCCGCGGGTTAAAGGTTGTCAATCTCAAGGAAAAGGCTAGTCGTCTTGAACAGTATTTCATGCATCTGAGAGAAACTGAAAAAGTAAACGATCCATAATAACCTTTAAGGTAATTATGGCTTTTGCTTAGTCTAAGTGATTTCGCTGAAAAGTGAATGAACTGAGAGAATGAATTTATGCAAATAAATTCAAATAGTTACCTTCGGATGTTCATCTAGTCTGAAGCTCCAAGGTGTATGATTAAACAGTCGGTAATGCTGACAGTGTTGTACACGGCAA
>ONPL01000194.1 GCA_900319705.1 uncultured Pseudomonadota bacterium
CCCGTATGCTAATTCACAAACCTAAAAGCATTATTCAAATGAAAAAGATAACTAAACCCTAACCAAATGTATGAATCAAATAACTGCTGCAAAGGTACGGGGATTTTGGGTTGATTCCAAGAAATTTGCCTGATTCTTGTCGAAGTTGTTGCGACAGGGGAATGAGATTGCGACAAAGTAGGGGAATGAGGTTGGAGACGTGTCGTAAAGGGCATAAAAAATGGGCTCCGCTGAGCCCCAAACCTAACATAAATCTAATACTATGATTTCTAAGACACAATGAGTGACCGTCATCACGACGGCATAAACCAATAACCAATTTATTTCTTATCATCATCGTCTTCTGACAGGATGAAACCGATGGGTTTACGAGGGTTTGATATCACATTTTGTGACTTCAAAGATTGCAACTCGGCAAGAGCGTCACTTAGGGCGTCGAGTTGCGCACGAGTACTCTCGTTTATGTCGTTCTGATCTGCAAGTATGTCATTGACTTCGGCTCGTACGCTTTCAATCTCCTTTTTCAGTTCAAGGTAAGTTGCAGCAATGGGCAGCTCTGCCAGATGGCGATAGGCGACAAAAGCTCGCATGATTCTACGGTTGGCTTCTACAGCAACTTTCGAATTTAGTACACCACTAAGCATAGCGACACCTATTTCTGTGAAGGCAAATGCTCCGTATCTACTACCTCCCCAACTTGAGGTGACATTTTGGCACCTCAAGATTTCTTCTTGTGAAACTTCAAACATAAAGTCATCACCCTCAAAGCGTTCGATGTTGCGTCGTACCTGACGTTTAAGGTACTTCGTCTCTACCTGATAGATTTTTGCCAGATCAAAGTCAAGCATCACTCGTTGTCCACGAATGACATAGATGAGATTTTGGATGTTTTGTAATTCGTCCATAGTTTTATAATCTAAGTGTTCAACAATAATATGATTTTGCGATGCAAAGGTATATGATTTTTCTGGAACCACCAAATATTTTGTGGTATTTTAATAGTTTGTCTCCAGTTGTCAAGGAAGCCTTGACAACTGAAATATCTTCTAGTTAATCTTCAACTAGTTCCAAAATGGAACATGTTACTTTTCCATTAATTCATATGTGCATAATTTGCACATACCATCTATTTAGGTATCATATATAGCAAAAGGGCTCGCTTCTCAGCGAACCCCTTGTTAATTCTTAAACCAAAAGAGCATTATTCAAATGAAAAAGACAACTAAATATAAACCCTAACTAAATGTATGAAACTGATGCAAAGATACGGTGATTTGGGGCTGATTCCAAGAAATTAGCCAGATTCTTGTCGAAGTTGTTGCGACAAGGGAAAGGATTGGCGACAGAGTAGGGGAAGAGGGGGTAGAGTGTGTCGTAAATTTGTTTTTTTGCCCAGAAGTTTGGAGGAATGAATTTGTTTTGCTATCTTTGCAGCAAAATATGAATTATGACATATCTGAATCAGTTTCACAAAGAGGCAGTGGAGAGGAAACTCCGGAAAATCGCAGAATCTATGAAGTCGCCGATGAACTCCATCGACGCTGCCAATTATATGAAGCGCAACTTCGAGATAGCCAAGACGATGTAAACTGATATGTTTATGCTGAAATAGCAAGGAAATAAGAAAAAATATTTTTCTTCTCATTTTTTTATGGAAATATGTTGGTTTTTTAAAGAGAAACCATTATCTTTGCACACCGAATAGACTATTCGCCAATCTCGGAGCTCGGCAGTGCTAAGGGATATATAAGAATAGGAAGTATAATTTAATTGTTATATCGCTTAAAGATAATAAACATACTATGATTTGGGAGTCAGAGGGAACAACAGTACCTTTGTACCCAGATTGTTCTTAGGAAAGAGCCAGGATCTTCAATATTAACACCGAAAAGTACCGCAACTATTTTTAGTAATGTAATTTTGAATGATGAAGGCTACCTTGCTCATCCCCCGAGGGGTGTGAGTAAGAGTAGTGTACGTTCATTCATAGGTACATTTTGTGCGGTAACCTTCGGTGTTTGTCTCTATTCTTCTCCGCCTCTTTTTTAAGAACAAGTTTTTCTAACCAACTGAGCATCATGCTTAATTTTTCACTAACATTAGACATTTAAAATCAATGACTAAAAATGTAATAAATGGGTCGTGTTTGGCCCGGCCGTTGGAAACGCAGGCTTCAGATAGTACTGGTTTCCGTAGTTTTAAACAGTTTATTGTTGAATGGGATCAGTCTAAATCGGCTTATGACAAGATCGTAGTCGAAGATCCTTATGCCAGATGTTACTTTGCTGCAAGCCTAGTTCAGTTAGCGAGCAATGTGAACGCTGGACTTCTAGACTATCTGGATAAGATCGACAAAGGCAAATTAGTAGAAGTGCTGAATGTGGATTTTATCAAGTTTTCCAGTCTGGACTATTGGTTGAGTGGCAGAATCAAGTACGACATGATGGCCTACCAGGATATTCCTCTGAATCTGAAGGCTGGTGACATCGAGTACAGCTCTTCACTTGAAATCTACAAGGCATACGAGGCTATTGTCTCTGAAATGGTAGTTA
>ONPL01000196.1 GCA_900319705.1 uncultured Pseudomonadota bacterium
GAGACAGAGTGGCTCCTACCTTGTTAAAGATATTGATGGAAATATTATTTCAAGTAGTATTTCCTATAAAAAGTTAAGTCTTATTGAAAAAAGAAAAGGGTGGATTGTTGATTTTAAACAATCTTAAATAGCATCAAAGGTTATTATGGAGCGTTTACCATCAATATGTTTATCGGACGTGAAAAAGAACTTAAAGATCTAACTTCTGAGCTTTCAAAAAGTAACAAAAAGACTGCTGTACTCATATATGGAAAGCGAAGGGTCGGAAAATCAACCTTGATAAATGAGGCGGCTAAATCATTTGACGGAGTTGTAATCAACCATCTATGTGTAAGTAGCACTTTTGAAGGAAATTTAGAGCTCATATACAGAAGTGTATCTCAAAGTTTATCTCTCCCTACCATGCGATTCGATTCATTGTTATCAATGATGGACTATCTTGAAACAACAAATAAGAAAATATTACTGATCATAGACGAATATCCTTATCTTAAGCAGACAAAAAAGAAGTACGAAGTTGACTCCTATATGCAGGCCGTAGTTGATAAACTTCCTGAAAATGTAAAACTGATTCTGTGCGGTTCCTATATAACAATCATGAAAGAACTGCTTGCTGAAGATAATCCGCTGTTTGGCAGATTTTCTTTAATTCAGCACATCCATGATTTTGATTACTATGATGCATCACAATTCTATTCCACCCTGCCGGTGCGAGATAAGGTTGCATTCTACAGTATTTTTGGAGGATGCCCCTACGTACTTGAAAATCTAGAAGTAAATAAATCACTCAAGGACAATATTATCAAACTGCTTTTGCCGGAAACAGGAATAATAAGATCTCACATCGAAAATGTTATGCTGAAAGAGATCCAGAAATCTTTCGATGCAAGGATATTAGAATCTCTCGGAAACGGAAAGAAAAAATACACTGAAATCAGAGATCTGCTAGGTAGCAACGAAACCGGATTACTGGATAAACAGTTAAAAATTCTGTTGGACATGGAGACAATCTGCAAGACCGAGCCGATAAACCGAAGAAATGATAAAAAGAAACAATTCTACGAGATTACAGATAATCTTATGCGTTTTTACTTTACATTTATCTTTGGAAATGCCGGAACCATTGTCAGAATTGGAGAAAATCAATATTACAATAGACAGATTGAACACACTATTATTCAATTTATCAGCAGAAGATTTGAAGGAATTACACTGCAGTACTTCCATAGGATGTCAATTCAAGAAAAATGTCCCGATATTGAGGATTACGGTTCCTACTGGTATGATGATCCGAAGACAAAATCAAACGGTGAATTCGACTGTGTAATCAAGAGAACTGGAGATTTGTACGATTTTTATGAATGCAAGTACTTCGATCGACCTATGACGTTGCCAGAATGTGAACATGAACAGAAGCAACTTGATTCCGTAGAAGAGATTAAAGTGGATCACATCGGCTTTGTAAGCATCGAAGGTTTTGATTTTGAAAACAAGAATAACTACATTCTTATTGAGGGAAACGACTTATATCAATAATATTATGCGTGATCCATTGAAATCTTAAAAATGCAAAATAAATCGAAATCTTGCTATCTGCTGTAACTTCCGTTGAGGCAACACTAATAAAAAGTATGCTGATGTTTGGGCAAATAATCTACAGCCTGGTAGCGATGAAGGTCCCTCTAAACTCAAGCTATTCATTTATACTGATACAATAATTTCAATATAACCCACTCTTGCATTAGCATTAGGTTCAGTTTCTGCTTCAGCAGTTGATTTTCACGGTTATTTCAGATCAGGTTTGAACTATGCTACTGAAGGTGGTAACGCATACTGCCTCGGTAACGGTAACGATGGTCACTTATTAGGTCGTTTAGGTGATGAATGCGATACATACGCTGAAATCTCTTTATCTCAGGAAGTGTTCAACAAGGGTAACAACAAATTTACAGTAAACACTTTAGTTGCTTACGGTACTCACGAAAGCAACTGGGATGAACAGGGTAACTCATGGCAGGGTATCGGCGCTGGCGGTGACAGAAATCCTGACAACAATTCTGCATGGAATGGTCAGCGTTTATCATTACGTGAAGCTTGGGCTGCATACCAGATGCCTTCTGGAATTCAGTTATGGGCTGGTAAGAGATTCTATCAGCGTAAAGATATCCACATCATGGATTTCTACTACCTGAACAACTCTGGTACTGGTTTCGGTGTTGAATCAATTCCAGTAGCTAACTTAGGTACAGCATCTGTTGCTATTATCAAGCACCAGGTTGATGCTCCATTTGATGCATACGGCTGGCCAGAAGACAAAGCTACCAACGAATCTTACAACTCTTGGAAGTTAGATGCTCGTTGGAATGGTATCCCATTATGGTCTGATGCTTCTTTAGACATCGCTTTAATCTATGCTTGGCAGAACCTTTCTGATGCTCAGAAACAGACCGCTGGTTTAGAGGCTAACAACGGTTTCTTAGCTCAGTTAGAATGGACCCAGGGTAACTTCTTCGGTGG
>ONPL01000125.1 GCA_900319705.1 uncultured Pseudomonadota bacterium
TCATTCTCTCATAACGTAGTTCATTCACTTTTCAGTGAAATCACTTAGACTAAGCAAAAGCCATAATTACCTTAAAGGTTATTATGGATCGTTTACTATCCTCACAAAGTCACTAAAATTAAATTGTACGGTTAATCTGAATTACTTCGTATACTTCGATCTGGTCACCAACCTGAACATCGTTGTAATTCTTTACACCGATACCGCATTCATTACCCTTTGATACTTCAGATGCATCTTCCTTGAATCTGCGCAGAGACTCCAGCTGGCCTTCATAGATAACAATATTGTCACGAAGAACACGGATTGGATTGAGTCTCTTCACGCTACCCTCAGTAACCATACATCCGGCAATAGCACCGTATTTCGGAGATTTGAATACAGCACGAACCTCGGCAATACCGACAATCTGCTGTTTAAATTCAGGTTTGAGCATACCGCTCATCGCAGATTTAACTTCATCAATCAAATCGTAAATTACTGAATAATAACGAATTTCAACCTGATTGGTTTCCGCAAGTTTCTTGGCCGGAGCATCAGCGCGGACATTGAAACCGAGAATGATTGCATTGGAATCCTCACCGGTCATTGCAAGGTTGACATCATTTTCTGTAATACCGCCAACACCGGAGGAAATAATATTTACCTTAACCTCGTCGGTTGAAAGTTTATTCAACGAGTCAATAATAGCTTCCTTGGAACCCTGTACATCGGTTTTTACGATCACAGACAGAACCATGGTATCCTTGGAATGATCCTCAAACAGTTTATCAAGGGTAACTTTCTTCTTAAGCTTAACCGCCTTGATCTTTTCCTGACGCAGCAGAGCAACTTCCCTGGCTCTCTTTTCATCTTTAACTGCAACAGCTTCATCACCGGCGGCAGGTACGCCTGACAGACCGATAATTTCCACAGGCATTGACGGACCTGCTTCTTTTACATCCTTTCCGAGTTCATTACGCATAGCTCTGATACGTCCGTACTCCATGCCGCACAGGATATTATCACCCTGTCTGAGAGTACCGGACTGAACCAGAACTGTAGCAACCGGACCGCGACCCTTATCCAGTCTTGATTCAATTACAGTACCGATTGCATAACCGTCCTTAGGAGCCTTCAGTTCAAGAACTTCAGCCTGCAGCAGTACTGCATCCAGAAGTTCATCAATACCGATACCGGTTTTTGCCGATACTTTGACAAACTGTGTATCGCCACCCCATTCTTCAGAAACCACACCCAGGCGGCTTAATTCAGATATTACGCGCTCAGGCTCAGCTTCCGGCTTATCAATCTTGTTGATTGCAACAACAATAGGTACATTACCAGCCTTGGCATGCTGAATTGCCTCCTCGGTCTGCGGCATTACACCGTCATCGGCGGCAACAACCAGAATTACAATATCAGTTGTCTTGGCACCGCGGGCTCTCATTGCGGTAAACGCGGCATGGCCCGGAGTATCAAGGAATGTTATGGATCCTTTATCGGTTTCAACATGATAAGCACCGATGTGCTGTGTAATACCACCAGCTTCACCTGATGCAACCTTGGTCTTACGGATAAAGTCAAGCAGGGAGGTTTTACCGTGGTCAACGTGACCCATAATAGTAACAACAGGAGGTCTGGTTTCCAAAGGAGCTGTGTTCTTGGTTTCGTTCAAAACTGATTCCTCGAACTCGTTTTCCTTCTTGATTACAACCTTGTGCCCCATTTCCTCGGCAACAACCTGAGCGGTACCCTCTTCAAGATACTGGTTGATTGTAGCCATTTCACCAAGCTTCATAAGAACCTTGATTACTTCCACCGCCTTAACAGCCATTTTCTGGGCCAAATCACCCACAGTAATAGGACCGGAGAGAACAATATCCCTGGTTATCGGAGCAACCGGTTTGACAAAACCGTGCTGATTCTGTATCGGAGCATTCTTGGTAACTGCACCCTTGTGATGCTTACCGAGCTTACTATTCCTGCCGGAACGGTTGGAATTTCTTTCTTCCCGATCTTCGTCTTCACGACCGCCCTTGGATTTCTTCATCATTGAAGAGCTGTTGCGACGGCGGGATTTATTCTCTTCCTCGCGATCAAGTTCTTCTTCAGCTTCCTTAACATATTTTGATGAAGAAACACTGTAGTCACTATCGACCTCAGTTTTACGCTCTTTCTCCTCCTGCTCCCAGCGGGCACTGTTTTCCTCCGCCAGCTTGCGGGCGGCTTCAGCCTCGGCTTCAGCTTTGATTCGTGCGTTTTCTTCCTGAATTTTAGCCAGTTCACGTTCTTCAGCCCTGGTCTTTTCCTCGGCCTCTTTTTTCAAACGTCTCTGCTCAAGTTCTTCAGATGACAGTTCTTTCTTCTGCTTCAACTCGTTTTCTTTCTTTGCCTTCAGAGCCTGTTCACGTTTAAGACGCTCTTTCTCAGCAGCCTCTTTACGCTGTTTTTCTGCTTCCAGCTTACGATTCTGCTCCT
Source organism: uncultured Pseudomonadota bacterium (assembly GCA_900319705.1). Classification (GTDB taxonomy): domain Bacteria; phylum Pseudomonadota; class Gammaproteobacteria; order Enterobacterales; family Succinivibrionaceae; genus UBA2804. The sequence goes on from ONPL01000125.1 coordinate 2,461, forward strand.
GAATACGGGCTTCTTCCTGTTCCTTCATCAGAGCAACTTCTTCAGGAGAAGGGCCCTGCGGTTTTATTACATGTTTCTTCTTTTTAAAAACCTGAACAGACTGACCGTCATTGATTAGAGTTTTATTGTTGGAATTACTTTTTTTTCTTTCACCCAATGATAATTTAAGTGTTTTCTTATCTTCAGTCATTATATTTCCCTTTCCTTATCACTCTTCATCAAACCAATGGCAAGCAGTGCGAGCAGCTAGAATAATATCCCCGGCCTTTTCCTTGGACACTCCGCAAATATCCATAAGTTCATCTGTTGCGAGTTCTGCCAGATCATCTTTGGTTTTTATCTGTTTCTCTATGAGAGAAGTTGCAATGGCGATATCAACACCCTCAACATCCAGCAAATCCTTAGCTTCATTGTTAATACTTTCAACCGCAGCCTTGGCACTCTCCTGTAAAGCGTTGGCAATATCCTCATCGATACCGTCAATTGCAGTAAGTTCAGAAGGATCAACATAGGCAATGGTATCAAGAGTTTCAAAACCTTCTCTAACAAGAACTTCTGCAAACTCTTCATCAATATTCAATTTTTCCATGAAAATCTTTTCGATCTCAGCATTGTGACCGTTAAGTTTCTGATCGAACTCTTCATTGGAGTACACGTTGATATTCCAACCGGTTAACTTGCTTGCCAGTCTTACGTTCACTCCGCTCTTTCCGATTGCATAAGGTTTGTTTTCAGCGGTAACAGACAGATCCATCACGTGGTTTTCCTCATTGATTGAAACCTTTTCAATCTTGGCAGGAGCCATTGCATTGAACACATATCGTACAGGATCTGCATCCCAGAGTACGATATCAATGTTTTCTCCGCTCAATTCTTCGAGAATGGCGTTGATTCTGGTTTTTCTCATGCCCACACAGGCACCTACAGCATCGATTCTTTTATCTTTCGATAAAACAGCAATCTTTGAACGGTTGCCCGCATCTCTGGCAACAGCCCTGATTTCTACAAATCCGTCATTAACTTCAGGAACTTCATTCTTTATCAGTTCAATCAAAAATTCATTGGTGGTTCTGCTTACTGACAACTGACCACTGCGCTCATTAAACGGTAGGAGTACCGCCCTTACACGCTGATTCATGGAAAGATTATCATTTTTCAGCCAGTTGTCACGAGTCATAACAGCCTCTGCATTCATGCCTCGCTGTCTGCTGCTGGACAAGTCTAAAACAATGGAATCACGGGACTTTTTCTTTACAGTTCCCTGTACCATATGACCAACTTTATCCTTAAAGGAATTGATAATTCTTTCCTTTTCGGCATCTCTCAATTTCTGAACAATAACATTCTTTGCGGTCTGAGCTGCGATGCGATCAAATCCTGACTTTTTGGTTTTGGCCTCTTCGAGATCAATTTCCTCTTCTACGTAGTCACCAACCTCTTTGGTAGGATCATCAAATTTTGCAGCAGACAATGTAATTTCAACCAGTGGTTTGGAAATCTGCTTATCCTCAACAACCAGCCAGCGACGATATGCCTTGTAGTCACATGTTTTGGTATCAATGTGCACTCTTACCAGAATATCACCTTTTTCAAGGAAGTTTTTTGTAGCTACCGCTAACGCAAACTCCAAAGCTTCGAACACTTTTTCCTTTGGTAAATCTTTTTCGTTGGAAACAGACTCAACTACACCTGCGATCTCTTTGCTATCCATTTACTTCTCTTCCTTTTTGCTAAAATCATAATCTGGCACTAAACGAGCTTTCTTAATGTTAGGATACATAATATCCAAAACAGATTCGTCGTCCAATTTTACAGAAACAATATTGTCGGCCACAGAAACCAACGTTGCTTTAAACTTTCTTCGGTTATCCACCGGCATATTCAGTTCAACTTCAATTTTCTCACCGATATAGGATTTAAACTGTTCAAGTTCAAAAAACAGTCTGTCCATTCCCGGAGAGGAAACTTCCAAATCATAGGCGTAGGTAATCAAATCCTCGACATCAAGAACACTGCTGAGCTGTCTGCTTACATCGGAGCAGTCTTCAATCGTAACTCCGCCATCTTTGTCTATGTAGACAGTCAGGAAAGATTTTCTTCCAACATGTTTAAATTCAATACCCCAAAGAATAAAACCCATGCCTTCCACTGTAGGTTGGATGACATCTTTAAGTTGATCTTTTATTACAGCCAAATTAACCTCATTTTTTAACAAATAAAAAAGGCTACGATCCAAATCGTGGCCTCCTCACACCTTTTGCGATTTGTCCTAATCTTTTCTGTATATCTTATTTCTTTAAGATTAGGGGTCTTAACAAGAATTCTGTACAAAAATAAACCCTCGTTATCGACTAATTTAATTATAGCGATTTTTTTTCTTAATTAAAAGAAACAAAATTTAAAATAAATCAATAAAACTCTAGCATAAAGAAAAAATTGTGTTATAATGCTCGCATCGCTCGGTTGGTGGAATTGGTAGACACGTAGCCTTGAGGTGGCTATGCTTAACGGCGTGAGGGTTCAAGTCCCTCATCGAGCACCATTCTAAATATCATTTCATAATCTATTCGTTTATTTCACAGTTTTTCGAAGCAAATATCCTTTTTCATCTCCTTATATTTACTTAATATTCTGTAATACAATTATGTCTTGTCATTTTGCTTTACCGTTTATAAAATCAATTAACAAAAAATGTATGCGCTAATTTTTAAGAAGGGTTAAATTCTGTTGCAACAATAGCAAATAAACAAATTCAAGAAGAGAGAATTGAATTAGCAGCAAATAGTTTAAAATTTCCTTGGCTTCAATACATCTAAACCCGAGACGCTCCACAAGATCGATAGATGGCTGATTATCCTTATGAATCTCAGCAACAACTTGATTTACCATATAGCTGTCAAAAGCAACTTTCATCAGGAAAGATACAGCTTCTGTTGCATAACCTTTGTGGCGAGCCAAAGGATCTAAAAGATAACTAACTTCAGCTCTTGTTCCATCACTTAGCAGCCTAAGCTGAAAACGCCTATTTTTTCTTTGAACTTTTTTCTATACAAATCCAATCAAAACGATTTTCATACAAAAGATAACATAAATGATACCGGCGCAAATGCTCTTGCATAGTCAGCTGGTGAGGATCTCTAAAATATTGAAAAACATCGGGATCCGAGCGCTATCTCACGATATACACAGCATCACTTTCAGATATACCGCAAAAATATAATCTTGCCGTCTCGAGATTACTTACAATTTTACTTTTCATATCAACTCATTTGTACAAATGAATAACTCTATTGGACACCAAAAATCACCACACAACTACATCAGATGTTACAAGTAAGAAGCCAAAAAACATTTTTTGATTAAATTAGGAAATGAGAACTTTGAAGAATATTAAAGAAAGGAAACTTGATAATGGTGCATGACAAGGGACTCGAACCCTTACACCTCGCGGCACAGCCACCTGAAGACTGCGTGTCTACCAATTC
>ONPL01000198.1 GCA_900319705.1 uncultured Pseudomonadota bacterium
GTTTTCAAACTTTGAACCACCCAACTCGCGCAACACGATATTGCACTTCTGGATGGAACCATTGTCACTCTTTGATGACTGTACGCTAAAGGCCTCGCCTTGGCGTACCACTCTTAAAATTTTTGTTTCCATAAATGATAGTTATTAATTAATGTTCGCGCAGGCCTGCCTGCGTTTCGTCGTATTAGCATGTCAAAGATCCCCACAATCATCTGATTGCGAGTGCAAATGTAGAGTTCAACTATTCAACTGAAAAAAAAAGTTCAGTTGAATTTTCAGTTGAACGACCAAAAACGGCCTATAACACCTGTGTTTATCGTAGTTTCAGAAAAAACAAAAAAAATTCTACTGAAATTCCAGTTGAACTCCAGTAGAACTTCTCAGTTGAACTTTTATGTGAAATCAGCCTTTCACATAGTCGCAGATCCAGTCACAAAAAACCATTTTCTTACCCCTGCCCATATAGATGGCAAATTTCTTGTTTTCTCCTATTGTACCATTCAACAATGCTGTCGCAATACCCAAATCACTCCCGTCGATGATGCCAGCCTTATTCAGACAACCAATGATGTTACCCTTCAGCGTTAGTCGCTTGTCAGCATCCTTCCAGATCTCCAACAACTCCTGCTGGTACTCCGAAGCCAACAGTTCAGAAACAAACTTCTCAATCCAAATATCACCATATTTCGGATCCGTACGGAACTCCTTAAACCAATCCTGCTGCATCAGTCTGGTCAGACTGTTCACGATGCCAAATACATTCGGGCTCTCGTTCGTCGTCAGATACTGAGCCAGTTCAGGCTTCATCTTCACCATATCCTGATGAATTAACATCATGACATTATCGAATTTAAAGACGGCTCGGATATGATCAACAGTCAGAATATCCTTATGTTTGAGGACATACTTCAATAACTTATCACGTTTAGGCACAATCAAATAATTCTCCTTCTTCTCTATAAACTTCTTGAGCTTGGCCCAAAGCTTCTTCAGATTGGGTGGTGTCTCATAGTCTGAATCAATCATCTTATAAAGTTCCGCTTCATCCACCGCTTCCACCTCTTCATTACGGATCGACAGCACATCATTCAGTATGCCCGAACGCAGAAGATCGATACAAGTGGTCACCTGCATCTGCAGATAATCCTCCAAGGTCGGATCTACATACATCTCTTTCATTTGGGCATACTCATAGGCGATGAAAGGATCACTATACTGCTCCTTCATCTGCTGTATCACGGGTTTGTAAAGTTCCAGGTGTTCAAATGTGTCTTTCACCTTATTAAAATTAACAGCCATTTCAGAAACAATAGCCTCGTATGCCTTGTAGATTTCAAGTGAAGAGCTGTACTCGAAGTCACGAGCCTTCAGATTCAGAGGAATATCCTGGTAGGCCATCATGTCGTACTTGATTCTGCCACTCAACCAATAATCCAGACTGGAAAACTTGATAAAATCCACATTCAGCACTTCTACTAATTTGCCTTTGTCGATCTTGTCCAGATAGTCAAGAAGCTGGGAGTTGATCAGGCAAGCCCACTTTACCATACTGCCCACAAACAGACATCTGGTAATAGGATCTTCAACAACAATCTTGTTGTAAGCTGTTATCGACTGATCCAACTCAACAATAATTTGTTTAAAACTACGGAAACCAGTACTATCTGAAGCCTGCGTTTCCAATGGCTGGGCCAAACAATTTTCATTCATACTTTTAGTAATAACATTATAGGGTTAAAAAATTAATGATTAAAGGTTACATACTTAAATTTGAATTAAAACAGTTGTTCTTAGAAAAGAGGCGGAGAAGAATAGGGGCTTCCAGCAAGGCCACCGCGAAGTAGGCTCCAACGAATAACACACACTATCCTTACTCACGCCCTTTGAGGGATGAGCAGAATAGCCATTGTCATTCGTTTAATCCTATAATTTAAATATTCGCGGTATTTTTGCTGGAAAATGAAGATTCTGGCCCCTTTTCTAAGAACAATCTGAGTACAAAGGGATTATTGGTCCCTCAGACACCCAAATCATCGTATGTATAGTATCTTTAAGCGATATAACAATTTAATTCAACTTCCTATTCTTATATATCCCCTAGCACTGCTGAGCTCCGAGATTGGCGAATAGTTATTTGTCGGAGTGCAAAGATAATGGTTTCTCTTTAAAAAAACAACATATTTCCATAAAAAAATGAGAAGATAAATATTTTTTCTTATTTCCTTGCTCAATTCAGAAATAAACAGTATCTTTGCACTATTTTAGGAAGGATACATTTTTTAGTAGTGGCCGTTTATAAAAGACAGACGACATGAAACGAGTTTTTAGTTTTTTTCTGTTTAGTTTCCTGATGTCATTGGTAGCTTTGGCACAAGACCCTCAGGGAGTCAAAAACATAGACCTGCCCGATATGTACCGGCAGATAGACGAGGCTATCAGCCAGTCGCCACGCTATATTGCCGATTATGAAGAGAAAATAAGCAAAGCCAAA